>CAYFKU010000044.1:0-7082 GCA_964343955.1 uncultured Rhizobium sp.
GGTCCATGGCGCCGCCCATGCCCTTGACCATCTTGCCGGGGATCATCCAGTTGGCGATGTCTCCGCCTTCGGAAACTTCCATCGCGCCCAGCACCGACAGATCGATATGGCCGCCGCGGATCATGGCGAAACTGTCGGCCGACGAGAAATAGCTGGTCATCGGCAGTTCGGTGATGGTCTGCTTGCCGGCATTGACCAGGTCGGGATCTTCTTCGCCCTCATAGGGGAAGGGGCCCATGCCCAGCATGCCGTTCTCGCTCTGCAGGGTTACCTTGAGGCCGGCGGGAATATAATTGGCCACCAGGGTCGGAATGCCGATGCCCAGATTCACATAGAACCCGTCTTTCAGCTCGCGGGCGGCGCGGGCGGCGATCTCTTCGCGTTTCCAGGCCATCACACGCCTCCCTGCGCCGGATTTTTGGAATCGGGACGGGGCCGCGTGGTGCGCCATTCGATCGGCTTCTTGTAATCGCGCCCCTGCAGGATGCGGTGCACGAAGATGCCAGGCGTGTGGACCTGATCCGGATTGAGCTGTCCCGGTTCCACCAGTTCTTCCACTTCCGCGATGGTGATCTTGCCCGCCGTCGCCATTACCGGATTGAAATTGCGGGCGGTCTTTCGATAGACGAGATTGCCCTCGGTATCGCCCTTCCAGGCCTTGACCATGGCAAGGTCCGCGCGCAGCCAGCGCTCGCGGACATAGGTGATCCCGTCGAACTCTTCGGTCGGCTTGCCGTCCGCCACGACCGTGCCCACGCCCGTGCGGGTATAAAAGGCCGGGATGCCGGCGCCGCCGGCGCGGATGCGCTCGGCCAGTGTCCCTTGCGGGTTCAGTTCCAGTTCCAGCTTGCCGGTCAGGAAGAGCTGCTCGAACAGCTTGTTCTCCCCCACGTATGAGGAAATCATCTTCCGGATCTGGCCATTGTTCAGCAGCACCCAAAGGCCCTGGCCGTCGGCGCCGCAATTGTTGGCGATCAGGGTGATGTTCCTCACCCCGTCCCCTTTCAGGGCGGCGATCAGATTTTCGGGGTTTCCGGACAGGCCGAAGCCCCCCGACATCACCGTCATGCCGTCGAAGGTGACGCCTTTCAGCGCCGAGGCGGCATCGGGATAAACTTTGCTTTGCACCTTGGCGGTTCTCCCACAGTTCCGGCCGTTTGTTTGGATTAGTTCGCACTGCAACATGGTGCGGCGCAAGGGGCAAAGCGCCCTTCTTGTAAGACATTGATTCGTCATGTTTTATGTCGGGGCAGGGCAGTTCCTTGCCCGGGCCTCGGGTGGCCGGTACAACCCCGGCCAACTCCTCAAAGATTCCAACATGGCTTCCCAGAAACCCATCCGACCCAAAGCCAGGCTGCCGCGCGGCTTCCGCGACCGTGGCGCCGCCGAGATCATGGCCGAGCAGAAGATGCTCGCCACGATCCGGGCGGTCTATGAAAGCTATGGCTTCGAGCCCCTGGAAACGCCGGCCTTCGAATATACCGATGCGCTGGGCAAGTTCCTGCCCGATGTCGAAAGGCCGAATGAGGGCGTCTTCTCGCTCAAGGACGATGACGAACAGTGGATGAGCCTGCGCTATGACCTGACGGCGCCGCTGGCCCGTCATGTCGCGGCGCACTTCCAGAACCTGCCCAAGCCGTTCCGCCGCTATCAGACGGGCACGGTATGGCGCAACGAAAAGCCCGGTCCCGGCCGCTATCGCGAATTCACCCAGTTCGATGCCGACACGGTGGGCACGGCCACGGCCGCCGCCGATGCCGAGCTGCTGATGATGCTGGCCGATACCCTGGAAGCGCTGGGCATCGCGCGCGGCGGATACATCATCAAGCTCAACAACCGGAAACTTCTGGACGGTGTGCTGGAAGTGGCCGGCATCCCGCTGGAAGACCGGGAGCGGCGCGGTATCGTGTTGCGGGCCATCGACAAGCTGGACCGGCTGGGCGTCGATGGGGTTTCGGCGCTTCTGGGCGCCGGCCGCAAGGATGAATCGGGAGACTTCACCAAAGGCGCGGGCCTGAGCGCCGAGCAGGCCCATCGCGTGCTGGCATTTGTCGCGCCCGATGCCAGGGACGAGGACGAACACCTGCGCCAGATCGGCACGCTGATCGCAGCCAGCAAGATCGGCGCGGAAGGCCTGAACGAGCTGGAACAGATCGTCAAGCTGCTGGCGGCATGCGGCTATGGTCCGGAGCGGGTGATGTTCGACACCGGCGTGGTGCGCGGGCTGGACTATTACACCGGCCCGGTGTGGGAGGGGCAGCTTACCGGCCCCGTCACCAACGAGGCGGGCGAAGAAGTGGTATTCGGCTCCATCGCCAGCGGTGGCCGCTACGACGATCTGGTGGCGCGTTTCACCGGCCAGCGTGTGCCGGCGGCCGGCATATCCATCGGCGTCAGCCGGCTTCTGGCCGCGCTCAAGGGCCAGCAGACAGGTTTGCCGCCGCTGGTGGTGGTCACCGTGTTCGACAAGAACGATGCCGTGCCGTCCTTCGCCATGGTGCAGGAACTGCGCGCCGCCGGCCTGCGCGCCGAAGCCTATGTCGGCAACGGCAAGATGGGCGACCAGTTCAAATATGCCGACAAGCGCGGCGCCGCCATTGCGGTTGTCGAGGGTCCCGACGAACGCGCCCGCGGCGAGGTGACATTGAAGGACCTGGCGCTGGGCGCCGAACTGGCCAAGGATGTGGCCAGTCGCGCCGACTGGGTGGCCAATCGCGAGGCGCAGAAAAGCGTGCGCCGCGACGCGCTGGTTGCCGAAATCAGGGCGATGTTGTCAGCCAATGGTAAAGGCAGGGGCTGATGCCGGCCTTTCCCTATTACGACACGCCGGCCATCGGTGCGCTGAACGATCAGGCCGTCGCCCTGCTGAAGCTGTTCGCCGGCCGCGGTTATGTGCGCGAGGAGCCTTCTGTTCTGCAGCCGGGGGAAATTTTCCTGGACCGTTCGGGCGAGGAAATACGCCGCCGCACCTTCACGCTGATGGATCCGTCAGGCCGTGACCTAGCGCTGCGCCCCGACCTGACCATTCCCATCTGCCGCGAGGCTGTGCTGTCGGGCCGCGGTTTTCCCGCCCGCATCAGCTATAACGGCCTGGTGTTTCGCCATCAGCCCGGCGAGCCCCACCGGCCGACGCAATTCTTCCAGGCCGGTGTCGAGCTTCTGGGACTTGAGGATCGCGCCGCCGGCGAAAGCGAAATCCTGTCGCTGGCGATCGAGGCGCTGCGGGTGGCGGGGCTGAAGGATTTTTCCCTGCGGATCGGCGATATCGCCCTGTTCGGCGCGGTGGTGGATTGCCTGGCCCTGCCCAGGCAGTGGCGCTGGCGGCTGAAGCGGCACTTCTGGCGGCCCGGCTATGTCGAGAATCTGATCCAGTGGCTGGCGCAGGGCGGCGATCACAAGGCGCCGACTCGCGCCGAACTGGAGGCGCAGCTTGAAGCGCAGCCGGACGCTCCGCTGGCGGGCCGCGGCCGCGACGAGATCATCGCGCGCGCGCTCGATCGCGGCGCCCAGGCCGCGGCGCTGCATCTGGACCCCAAAGTCTCGGACGCCATCGTCAAGCTGCTGGACATTTCCGCGCCCGCCGACCAGGCGATGGCGCAGATCCGCGCGCTGCTGAAGACCGCCGGGATCCAGCTCGATGCGCAACTTGCCGCGATGGATGCGCGGCTGGCCGTGTTGAAGTCGCTCGGCGTCGAGCCGGGACAGGTGCGCTTCGCCGCCCATTTCGGCCGCAACATGGAATATTATACCGGCTTGGTGTTCGAGCTGTGGGCCCGCGACCGGGAAGGCCCTGTGCAGGTCGCCGGCGGCGGCCGTTACGATACCCTGCTGGAAACGCTGGGGGCCAGGCAACCGGTCAGCGCCATCGGCTGCGCCATCCGCACGGAGCGGCTGCTGGCCGCCAAAGAGGTGGCATGATGCTGACCCTGGCCATTCCGTCCAAGGGGCGGCTGAAGGAAAACTGCCACGCCTGGTTCGCCGAGCGCGGGCTGGTGATGGAGCAGGCGGCTGGCGCGCGCGGCTATCGCGCCAGCTTTGCCGAATTCCCGGATGTGGAAGTGATGCTGCTGTCGGCGTCGGAGATCGCCTCTTCGCTGCTGGCGGGGGATGTCCATCTGGGCATCACGGGCGAGGATCTGCTGCGCGAGGAAGCGCCCGAACTGACGGGGCGCATGCACCTGATCCGGGAGCTCGGCTTCGGCCATGCCGACGTGGTGGTGGCGGTGTCGCGCGCCTGGATAGATGTGGCGAACATGGCCGATCTGGACGATATCTGCGCCGGATTTGCGCACACCCATCGCCGCCGGCTGCGGGTTGCCACCAAATATGCCCAGCTCACGCGTGCCTTCTTCGCCCAGTCGCGCATCTCGGACTATCGCATCGTGCCCAGCGCCGGCGCGACCGAGGCCGCGCCGGCCGCCGGCACCGCCGAAGTGATCGTGGATATCACGACCACCGGCGCCACGCTGCGCGACAATGGCCTGAAGATTCTGGAAGACGGCGTGATTCTGAAAAGCCAGGCGCAACTGGCGGCCTCCCTGACCGCCGATTGGGGCGCGGACGCCCGAAAGTCCTGCGAGCTGTTTTTGCGGAAGCTGAATCAGGATTGGCCCGCGCTGGCGGCCCAGTTGCCGGCCTGAAGCCGGCGCCTGATCATGTCCTCGTAGCCGGCTTCCAGCGCGCGCGTGAAGGCGTTCATGTCGAAGAATCCCGTGCCTGTCTGTTCGCGCGTTTGTTTCAGCCGTTCCCGGATGGCTCGCAGCCGCGGCGGGTCATGCGCCAGCGCCAGGGCCAGGGCCTCATAGTCTTTCCGTGAATATGTCACGAGTTCGGGCAGGCCCGCTGCTGTCAGCAGGCTGGCGCCGACGCGCCCCGCGAAGGTCTCGCCCAGACAGGTCAGCACGGGAAGGCCCGCCCACAATGCATCTGCCGCGGTGGCGTGCGCGCCATAGGGCAGCGTGTCCAGGAACAGATCGGCCAGGGCATGCCGCGCCAGATGCGTTTCGATCGGTGCGCGGTCCGCAAAGACCAGCCGGGCGGGATCGGTGCCCTGGGCCCGGGCTCGTTGCCTGAGGGCGGCATCGCTGCCGGGTGTGTGAGACCGAAGCCATAAAACACTGCCGGGGGTCTTTTCGAGCAGCCGCAGCCAGATGTCGAACAGGGCGGGCGTTATCTTCCAGTTGCGATTGAAGCAGCAAAAGACGAATCCTTCGCGGGGCAGGCCCTCGGCTTCCCGTGCCGGCGCAAGACCGATGGTGCGATGGCTATCCAGCGGAAAGAAGCAGCGCGGCAGCGGCAGGATGGTTTCATCATAGAAAGGCTGATGCTCCGGCGGCGTGACGATGGCGTCGCCAATGAGGAAATCGATTTCGCGGGCGCCGATTGTGCCGGGATAGCCAAGCCATGTCGCCTGCACCGGCGCCGGCCGCCATTCCAGTGCCCCGATCCGGGTGCCCCAGGTATGGCCGCTGAGATCGACCGCTATGTCCACCTCCAGCGCGCGCAGTTTTTCGGCGACGGCCGGGTCCGTGGCGCGGGACAGATCGTGGAATTGATCGCAGGCGGCGACGATGCGGGCGCGGGTCGGGCTGTCATCCGGCAGGCCGGACGATATGGCGATGACCTCGAACCGGGCACGGTCATGCCGCTCCAGCACCTCCACAAGCTGGAAGCCCACCGCATGGGCGCCGAAATCGGCGGACAGATACACCAGGCGGATACGGTCATGGCTGTATCTTTCGCCCTTCCACAGCGGTTTCGGCGGCTGCGGCACCGCCGCGCGCATTGCGCTGCGCGCCGCTTGCTGCAGCATGGCATTGTCGGCGCCATAGCTGATCAGGGTCCAGGGCTCGAGGACCGGCTCGCCCGCCGCAAGCCGCGCCTGGATATCGGACTTGATATGCTCCATCCGTATCCAGTCGCATTCATACAGCGCGGCCAGGGCGGTGCGGCCCACAAGACCCGGCAGATCCGGTTGCAGCCTGCCGACATGTTCGTATTCGGTCAGGGCTGCGCCATAGCGGCCCAGATGATAAAGCGCGGCGGCGCGGTTCGTGCGCCCGTGGATATTGTCCGGGGCCAGCGCGATGGCATGGTCGAAATCGGTGAGCGCCTGGTCGAACCGGTTGAGCGCCGCCAGCGCATTGCCGCGATTGTTCAGGGCATCAATCAGGCCGGGGTTCAGGTTCAATGCCGCGTTGTAAAGGCTAATGGCCTCTTCGAACCGGGCCAGGGCCTGCAGCGCATTGCCCAGGTGCACCAGCAGCGAAACATTGGACGGACTGGCGCGCAGCGCCATCTCCAGCAGCGGGATCGCTTCGGCATGCCGGCCCTCCCGGACCCGCAGCAGCCCCAGCAGATACAGGATCTGGGGGTGGCCGGGGCGGGCCGCCTGAAGCTGGCCGATCAGGGCCTCGGCCCGGGCGAGATCCCCGGTCTCGATGGCTGCCGCCGCGTCGAGATTGATCTTCCTGAGGTCCATCAGGGCAGTTGCGCCGAATCCCGAATATCGGATGCCGCGATATGTTCCTTCTTCCAGCGCATCGCGCTGTCGATGCGGGTGCGTCCCGACGGATGATCATAGAAGACCATCTCTTCCCAGGCGCCCGGCTCAAGCTTGCGATATGTGGAAAGCTTCAGGATCACATTGGCGACGGCATCGGGCTTGCGCACCGCATTCAAGCCGAAAATATCGGCCTGATATTCCATGGTGCGGGAAATGGAATTGGTGACGGGCGTGGCCATGAACAGATAAACCGTACCGAGCGCCGCCAGCAGCGGCAGCCCCGCCACGTCCGCCACCTTGCGCACCTGCCACTGGCCGCCGAAAAATTCCACGGCCCAGAGAAAGCCCCAATTCAGGAAGACGAAACCGATCAGGATCACCAGTGCATCCATCAGGATGCCGCGGGTGACATGGCCCATCACATAATGGCCCATCTCATGGCCCATCACCGCCAGCACTTCATCGGGCGAGCCCTGCTTCAGAAGATTGTCGTTCAGGCTGATGCGTGTGGTGCCCAGAAATCCCGAGACATTGGCGGACACGCGGTTGGACTGGCGGGAGGCATCCACCAGCCAGA
>CAYFKU010000044.1:7092-21542 GCA_964343955.1 uncultured Rhizobium sp.
TATCTGGCTGGTGGATGCCTCCCGCCAGACATTGCCCGCGGGCACGTCATTGGCGCGTGCCAGGGACAAAATCTGCGCCTTGAGCGGGCCCTCCGGCAGCGGCGCATAATGATTGTATAGGGGCGCGACAAAGACCGGCCAGATCACCGCCATCAATATGTCGAAGGCGATGGTCAGGCCCGCGCCCCAAAGCCACCAGTTTTCGCGGCTGGCTCGAATGGCGCCATAGAGCAGCGGCAGCAGCAGCACGGATGCGGCAAGGCTGAGCGCAAAGCCGATGCCGAAATCACCCAGCCACTGCCAGATACTCTGGTTGGAAAGACCATAACTGTGCTCGCGGATGAAACCTTCATAAAGCGTCAGCGGCAGCGTGAGCGCCGTCACCAGTGGCACATAGGCGGCGACATAGAGCATGACCTGGACGGTGCGGCTGTGGGTGCGCTCCTCGGCCCAGTCGCGGATGGGCGTCGAAAGGGGCGTGAAAAGCAGCAGCGCCGCCACGCCAAGCGCATAGACCAGGTCCAGCAGTTTGAGCCAATAGCCGCCTTCGAAATAGGCATTGGACCGGGCGCGGGCTTCCCCCTTGATCTTTGCCAGATAACGTTCGGTCGCCTTTGCCGCATCGAAGGCGGGGGTGGTGTCCATCACCGGCAGGGTTCCGACCTGGATCTGGGTGGTGGGCGCGGCCCTTGGCCCCAGTTGCACCGGCGGCGCATCCTGCGCGGCTGCCATGCCGGCACACCAGCCCGACAGAAGGGCCTGCAGCAGCAAAATGGCGGCGACGCGTCGAAAATCCATCAAATTCCCCTTTTGGGCACCCTAGCAGGATTTGATCGCGGCCAAAGCCTGTATTGCTGCTACAGTTCGTGTCATGCGCGTCACACTGGAAACCCTTGTCATCACTGCTTGTATCCTGCTGTCAGCAACGGCGGTCCTGGCGGTACCGCGGTCGGCGCCGGAGTCGGCGCATTATCGCCGCTGTCTGTCCGACAGCGGCACCAGTCCCGCCATGGCGCTGACTGATGCACAAGCCTGGCTTGCTGCGGGCGGCGGCGTGCCCGCCCAGCATTGTGCCGCCCTTGCGCTGGTCGGCCTGAAACGCTTTTCCGAGGCGGGTGCGCGATTGGACAAGCTGGCTGCCGATCGCGCCGTTCCCGATATCTCCTTCCGCGTCTCGCTCTATGACCAGGCCGGCAATGCCTGGCTGCTTGCCGGCGACGGCGCACATGCGGTGCAGAGCTTTTCGGCGGCGCTGTCGCTTTCGGCGGGCGATCCCGACCTGTTCGCCGATCTGGCACGGGCCCATGCCATGCGCAAGAACTGGCACGAGGTCGATCTGGATCTGAACGCCGCATTGCAGATGGCGCCGCGCCGGGCCGATCTTCTGGTGCTGCGGGCCAGCGCCCGCCGCGCCCTCAAGCGTTATGAGGACGCCAAGAGTGATCTGGAAGCGGCGTTGAAGCTGAAACCCGGTGACGGCGATGCCCTGGTTGAACGGGGTTTGCTGCGCAAGGACCTGGGCGATCTGGGCGGCGCGCGGCGCGATTTCCAGGCGGCGCTGAAATCATCGTCCGGGGAAGCGGCGGCGCAGGCGAAAGACAATCTGGACGCGCTCAATCCCTGAGCCATTCGCGGCGCACACTGTCATCGTTTTCGGAAGGAGCGCGCTGGGCGGCGAGTGCGGAAAATTCCGTGCCGGACAAGAGCTGGGAAAGAGCCCAGGCCGCCGCCCCGCGAACCAGGGGCGATGCATCGCCAAGAACGCTTTGCGCCGAAGATGCCAGAGACCTGTCGCCGCTGTTTCCGATGGCGATCATCACATTGCGCAGGAAGCGGTCACGTCCGATGCGCTTGACCGGCGACTTGCGGAACAGGCTGCGGAATGTGGCATCGTCAAGCGCCGCCAGCTCTGCCAGATGGGGGGATTTCAGTTCCTCGCGCGCCTTCAGCGCCATCTCGGACGCGGCGCCGGCAAACTTGTTCCAGGGGCAAACGGCAAGACAGTCATCGCAGCCATAGATGCGGTTGCCCATCGCCTTGCGAAATTCGCGCGGAATCTGGCCCTTGTTCTCGATGGTGAGATAGGAAATGCAGCGCCGTGCATCCAGGCGCCAGGGCGCTGGAAAGGCCTTGGTCGGGCACACATCCAGACACGCGTGGCAGTTGCCGCAATGATCTTCGCCCGCTTTGTCCGGCGGCAGGTCAAGGGTCGTAAAAATCGATCCCAGGAACAGCCAGGAGCCGAAGTCCCGCGACACCAGGTTGGTATGCTTGCCCTGCCAGCCTATGCCGGCTTTCTGCGCCAGCGGCTTTTCCATGACGGGCGCGGTATCGACAAAGACTTTCACCTCGGCCTTGTGTTTCTGGAAGATGTATCCGGCCACGGCCTTGAGTTTTTTCTTTACCAGGTCGTGATAGTCGTCGCCCTGGGCATAGACCGAGATCGCGGCGCGATCGCGCCGCGCCAGGATATTCAGCGGGTCATCGGTCGGTCCATAGTTGATGCCCAGCACGATGATGCTGCGTGCCTCCGGCCACAGGCTCTGGGGATCGGCGCGCCAGGCCTGGCGCTGCTCCATCCAGTCCATCTCGCCGTGATGGCCGGCGGCCAGAAATTCTGTCAGGCGCCGTGCATTGTGCGGCGGCGCTTCAGCCAATGTGAAGCGCGCGACATCGAAGCCTTCGGCGATCGCGCGGGCTCTGATGTCTTCAGAAATCGAGTTCGGCATAGTGGGCGACCGGCGGCTGGCCCGGCACGCGATCCGACAGGATGGAGCGGAAGGATGGCCGCGATTTCATCCGGATATACCATTCGCCGGCGGCGGGAAAATCCTGCCATGGCACTTCGCCGAAATAATCCAGCGCCGACAGATGGGCCGCCACGGCCAGGTCGCCCAGGCTGGTTTCGCGGCAGGCCAGGTTGCCGTTGGTCTCGGCGGCCAGGCCAATCTCGGCCAGCGCGGCTTTCAGCTCGCTGCGGCCGGCGCGGATCACATTCATGTCGGGGGCGCGGCTGAAACCGGCGCCGGTGAAGCGCGGCGCGGCTTTTTCATAGACGATGCGCTGGGTGATGCGCTCGTGAAAGGGACCGAAGGCCCAGTCGAGCCAGCGCAGCGACTGGCGGCGGGCGGCATCTTCGGCGGGGGCGAGGGGATGGTCGGGATAGTTGCCTTCCAGATGATCCAGAATGGCCCAGATGCCTTCGGCCCTGGTTCCGTCCAGATCCACCAGAATGGGCATGGATTGCCGAATATCGTCCGACATCACGGGGTCGCAGGCGACGCGCTTTTCGCCCACCATCAGGCGGGCCAGGCGGCAACTGGGCGACAGCATCAGGTGAATCAGGCGGCGCATGACAGGGCTTGTAAAGAAAGGCCCAAATGAAAGCAAAATGGCTGAGCGCAAAAACTAGCGCAGGCAAAAATTCAGGCCATCGCGCATCACCATGGCGCTGCGCCCCTGAAGCAGGCCGGTCCGGTGCCGCACATAGCGGCCGGGGCGATCCGCCTTCCATTTGTGGGGATTGGGCAGGATGGCCGCCAGCCGTGCCGCCTGGGCCCCATCCAGCGAGCCGGAATCGGTGCCGAAATAGGCGCGGGCGGCGGCTTCGGCGCCGAAGATGCCGTCGCCCCAATCCACAAGGTTCAGATAGACCTGAAGGATACGCTTCTTGGGCCAGAGCTGTTCGATCATCACCGTCAGCCAGGCTTCCAGCCCCTTGCGGATCCAGCTTCGCATCGGAACCAGGAACAGGGTGCGGGCGGTCTGTTGCGAGATGGTGCTGGCCCCGCGCATGGGCTTGTTCGGGCGCCGCTTGTGGTCGGCCATCGCCTTGTTGATGCTGTCCCAGTCAAAACCGTTATGCCGGCAGAAATTCTGGTCCTCGGCCGCGATCACGGCCCGTTCCAGCCGGGGCGAGATATCGTCCGACCAGTAGTAGCTGGCGCCCTTGCCCTGGATCAGGCTGACCAGCATTTCGGGTGTGCCGGGCACCGGAACGAAGCGATAGAGCAGGATCAGGAAAACCGGTGCCGCTACCAGCAGCACGAACAGGGACAAGGCCAGCCTCCAAAGCCAGCCGCGACCCCGCCAAAGTCTGATTCCCCGCATCATAGCAATTCATCATAACAATTTTTACAGGTCCACGGGCGCTTATGGGGGTGCGCGAAGGGACGCCCGATGCTACCTCTCGCACCGCTTTTCCGGGGACGTCTGGCGCCATGCATGACATTCTGTTGTCCATCATTCTGGGCGTGGTCGAAGGCATCACCGAATTCCTGCCCATCTCGTCCACAGCCCATCTGCTGGTGACCGAACATCTGCTGGGCCTGGGCAAGGAATGGGAAGCCTTTACCGTGGTGATCCAGTTGGGCGCCATTCTGGCCGTGGTGGCCTTCTATTTCCGGGTCTTCTGGCAGGCGCTGATCGGCCTTCCCAGTTCGTCCGATGCGCGGCGCTTTGCGCTGGGGCTGATTGTGGCGCTGCTGCCTTCGGTGGTGGCCGGTCTGGCCTTCAAGAAATTCATCGATCAGGTACTGCTCAATCCCGCCACCGCCATGCCATTCATCGCGGGCTGCTGGATCGTGGGCGGGCTGATCATTCTGGTCTTTGAGCGCATCGCGCCCCCGCCGCGCTGGTTCGACGGCGACAAGCTGCCTTTGTGGAAGGCTTTCCAGATCGGCTGCTGCCAGGCGCTGGCGATCATTCCGGGTGTATCGCGTTCGGGCGCCACGATCCTGGGCGGCGAGATGCTGGCCGTGGACCGGCGGGCCGCGACGCTGTTCACTTTCTATCTGGCGGTGCCCACCATGCTGGGCGCATCGATCCTGGAACTGCACCATGAGGCCGGCAAGCTAAGCCAAGGCCAGGACATGAACATCGCCATCGGCTTTGTCGTGTCTTTTGTGGTGGCCTTTCTGGTGATCCGCGGTTTTTTGCAGATCGTCACCAAATATGGCCTGAAGCCTTTCGGCTGGTACCGCATCGCCGCAGGTTTGGCACTTGCCGGCTACCTCCTGCTTCACTAGGCGCTTGTCTTTTGCGCCCTGAGTTCGTCGCGCTTGCTCACGTGCTATTCGTACGCTCCGCGCGGCGCTCCTGCTCAGGTCACAAAATCCTTCACGCCTAGACTGCCGGCTTATTCCGGTGGCCTATTTCTTTATTGGCTGAGAAGGCGCGCCTGTTTCTGCGCGCCGGCATATTCGCCCTTGGGGTGGAACCGCCACAGATAAGAGGGCACCACCGCTTCGACCGAGGTGGGCGTGATGCCCAGGTCGGCCAGCCCTGATGCGGTGGGGGAAACCACATTGTCTTTCCTGAGCAGCCGGACCTGATCGATGGTCAAAAGCGGCTTGGGCAGGATCTGCAGGAAAGCCGCCTGGATCGTGGCCAGCCCGAAGGGAAGGGGGATCAGCGCCCGGCGCCGCCCGGTTTCGCGCAGGATCAGTTGCAACAATTCCTTGAAGCTATAGACGGCCGGGCCCCCCAGCTCATAGGTGCGCCCATCCTGACGGGTCAGTGCGATGGCAACCGCGCGCGCCACATCGCCGACAAAGACCGGCTGAAAGCGGGTATGGCCGCCGCCGATCAGGGGCAGGGCGGGGAGGAATCGCGCCAGGGCGGCGAACTTGTTGAAGAAGCTGTCTTCCGGCCCGAACACGATCGACGGGCGCAGGATCACGGCACGGGGAAATGCCTCGCGCACGGCAGTCTCGCCTTCCGCCTTGGTCACGGCATAGTCGGAATCCGATTCGGTATCGGCACCCAGGGCCGAGACATGCACCAGCGCCTCCACCCCCGCGGCGGCGGCCTGGGCCACATGGGCGGCGCCGTCGGCCTGAACCTCTTCGAAGCTCTGGCCGCTCTGGAACAGGATGCCGCACAGATTGACGGCGGCTTTGGCGCCCTGAAGAGCGCGGGCGACCTGATCCGGATCGGTGATGTCGCACTTGACGATGTCGATCTGGCCGACGCTGCCCAGCGGGCGCAGGAAAAAGGCCATGTTGGGGTGGCGCACCGCGACGCGAATGCGCCAGCCGGCCTGGGCCAGGGCGCGCACCGTGTGGCGCCCCAGAAAGCCGGAGCCGCCGAAAACCGTCACGAGTTGGGTATGCATGTCGTCAGGTCCTTGGGATGGAATCGTTGCCGTTGCGCCGGCCGAACCTGTCA
The DNA here is from genome assembly GCA_964343955.1 of uncultured Rhizobium sp. Lineage (GTDB taxonomy): Bacteria > Pseudomonadota > Alphaproteobacteria > Micropepsales > Micropepsaceae > Rhizomicrobium. Next base: position 13,261 of record CAYFKU010000044.1, read on the forward strand.
TGCCGTTTGCGGGCGGGTCTGGTCAATCCAGTCCAGTCAATCTGGCTCGGTCAAGTTGGCGCGGCGGCGCCCGGTCTCAGCAGGATCGCTACGCTCTTTCCCAAGTTCCCTCCCATGATGCGGTGCGGCAGGGGGCGGTCGGCGGCTTTTGCCCGCCGGGCTGAATAACGCTAACATATCAGGCGATTGGGGTTGGGCGGGCAGGTGGATATGGACATTCCGGTGATCATGGGCCGGGTTGCCGCGCGGCTGCGGCCGCGCCTGCTGGTCTTTCTGCTTCCCCTCAGCCTGGCCGGCATATTGGCCGGCAATCTCGACCTTCGGGCCCAGGGCGAAAGCGACACTGCCCAATCCATTCAGGCGTCTTTCGCCAAAACCGCAAAGCCGTTCCTGGACAAGAACTGCATGGCTTGCCACCAGGGCGACAATGCCCCGGCCGCCCTGCGGGTGGATCGCCTGACCGGCGGCATGGAAGAGCAGCATATGGAGACCTGGGAACGGGTCTATCGCCGGGTCGCGAACGGCACCATGCCGCCCGCCAGCGCCCGCCAACCCTCGCCCGCCGAACGGCAGCAGATGCAGGCATGGATGGATCATGCCTTTGCCTTTGCAGCCACGCGGCCGACGCCCAGGAACGGCCTGGTCCGCCGTCTGACGGTCGCGCAATATCGCAACACCTTGCGCGATCTGCTCAAGCTCGATGACGATGTGGCCGAGGCGCTTCCGCCGGACGCCCTGTCGCGGGAAGGCTTCCTGAACAATCAGGAGCTTCTGGAGCTTTCGCCCCAACTCCTGAATTCCTATCTCGAAGTGGCCGACCGCGCCCTTGGCCGTGTGATCGTGAACCCCGCCGAAAAGCCGGTGATCGAAAATTTCCGCCTGGACTTCGGCGCAGGCATCAACCGCGCCCCGATTCAGGATCGGCTGATTCTGGGCCCGGCCAACACGCTGCTGGAGCCCGAGAATTTTACCGTCACCCAACTTAGCCCAAAAAAACCTTTCGCCTTCAAGCCGTTCCGCATGCAGACCAAGCTGCGTTTCGTCGAAGGCTATGTCGGCAATGCGACGGTTCGCGGCTGGAAGGACTATAACAGCATCTATCATGCCGTCTTCGCGGACCTGCGCGGCAGCCGCGGTTATCCCAAGGGCAGGGCCTGGGATACGGTGCCGGAAGGCCTGTTGCTGCGCCCGGCCATTCCCAGCGAGACCATCAGCGGGTCCGAAGGCTTCGGCCCCAAGGCCAATTTCAAGATCGCCCTGCGCGAGCTTCCCGACGATGGCAAGTTCCGCATCACCATCACCGCCGCCAAATATGATGACGGGCTTCTGCTGGATCCCGGCGCCAGATCCGCCGCCCAGGCGGCAACAGGCGCCGTGACGCTAACCGCCGCGAGCCCGATGGCTGACATCAAGCAGGACGGCATCTACCAGGTGGATGTCTATCCGCCGCCCGGCGATCCGGACAATGCCATCGATAGCGCGCACCTCGCCGAAGGGCTTGTCGGCAACTGGACGCTCGATGGCCCCAGCCCCGAATGGAAATTGCTTGGCGAAACCACCCATGTCTCCACGCCCTTCGGCAAGGGTGTGCATTTCAATGTCGAAACCGATGCCGTGGCCGTTCCCTATTCTGATCGGCTTGCCGCCGGCACGGGTGCTTTCACGGTCAGCGGCTGGATCAAGCTGGGCGGCGGGGCGACGCGCGGCATCATAAGCGCCAGGGGCGATGACGGCCCCGGCTGGGTGGTTGAGTCCAACAGCGCCGGCGGCATCCAGTTTTTATCCTATGGCGCCAACGGCAAACTGAACGGCAGGGTTGTCAGCGACAATGCCCTGTTCAACGGCGGCTGGAAGCATTTCGCCGTTGCCATCGGCCGCGGCGCCAATCAGGCGCGGCTTTATATCGATGGCGTGCTTGTCGGCCAGGGTACGGTCGGGGGCGCCGATCTCACCTACAAGGGAAATATTCTGATCGGCGCCAGCCCAGGACAGGAGTCCTTTGTCGGCGAGCTGGGGCATTTCCGCTATTACAACCGCGCCCTTCGGCCCGCCGAAATACGGGCACTGGCCGTGCCCGGCGTGGAATTGCCCAAGCCGCCATCCTCCCAGGAGACGTCCGCGCCGGAGGTCGTTCTCAAGATCGGCGGGCGCCAGTTTTCCGGCAACCTGCGGCAGCCGGCCTTCCTGGTTGTCCGCCTGGCCGCGGGTCGCGTCCCGGTCGAGGCGTCTATTGGCACATTGCGTCAAGCTTCAAAGATCGTCCTGACGCCGCTGGCCCCTGATGACGGGAAATACAAACGCTTTGCCGCCTTCGAAAAACGCACCCCCCGGATTGGCCTTTACATGGGGTTCCGCCGCGACTGCGGTGACACAATGGTTTCGGCCGGTGATCCCCAGGACGTCCCCGGCACCAATTTGCGCCGCTATGTCTTTGAAGGCGCCATCCGGAATTTCCCCAATCCGGAAGTCGACGCAAAGGACGCCAACTATATCTCCGGCATCCGCCAGATCGGCATACACAGCGAATATACCGATGGCCGCGACATGCCGCGCCTTTTGATCCGGTCCGTGGAATTTGAAGGGCCTTATTACGATCGCTGGCCCAGCGCGGCCTATGCCAACATCTTCGGCGCCGCCAAGGCCGGCACCGACGCGGACAAGGCCCGGCAGATCATCCGCAGCTTTGCGGTGCGCGCATTCCGCCGCCCCGTGACCGCCGCGGAGGAAGGAAAAATCTTCGCCGTCTATAGCGCCTCCGCCGCATCGGGACGCGGATACCGGGAGAGCATCAAGGATGCCCTGGTGGCAACGCTGAGCATGCCGCAGTTCCTGTTCCTGGTCGAAAAGAGCGCATCTTCTGCGCCAGAGCCGCTCGATGACTATGAGCTCGCGTCAAAACTGTCGTATTTTCTCTGGAATGCGCCGCCCGATCAGCAGACCCTTCGCCTTGCGGCCGCGGGCAGGTTGCATCGCAATCTCGATTCCGAGATCGGGCGCATGATCGCGAGCCCGAAATTTTCAGGCTTCCTGAAGGAATTCGTTGCCCAATGGCTTACCCTGGACAAGTTTCAGGTGCTGGAGCCGGATCGCGGGCGCTTCCCCGATCTCACGCATGTGATGCGCGCTAACCTGATGCAGGAGCCGGTCGAATATGTCCGCTACCTGATCGCCAGAAACCTGCCGGTACGCGACCTGATTGCATCGGACTTCGTGGTCGTGAACGAAGCCGTGGCGGGCTATTACGGCCTTGGAAACAAGGTCGATAGCGGCTTTCAGTTCGTCGCCATCAAGCCGAACCGCCCCGATCTTGGGGGTGTCATGACCCAGGCGGCCATCCTATCCGGCCTGTCGGATGGGCGTGAATCCAATCCGGTGAAGCGTGGCGCCTGGCTGGCCCGGAAGATCATCGCGCAGCCGCCGCCCAATCCGCCGCCGAACGTTCCGCCGCTCCAGGAAGACACCAAGGGCCTGACCCTTCGCCAGCGCATCGAACAGCACCGCAGTTCGCCACTGTGCGGCTCTTGCCACAGCCGCATCGATCCCTGGGGTGTGGCATTCGAGGATTTCGATGCCAGCGGCCGATTGAAGAAAATCAAGGCGGACTCCCAGAGCCGTCTGCCTGATGGAACCTCGGTCGATGGCGTGGATGGGCTCAAGCAATATCTGGCCGGGCCCAAGATTGACGATGTCGCTTTCAGCCTACTCAAACATCTGGCGACCTATGCCGCCGGCCGTAGCCTCTCCTATTCCGAACTCGCTTTTCTGCGCCGTGACAGCCAGAAGTTGAAGGCAAGCCAGTATCGCATGCAGGATATGATCCGCTATGTCGCGGAAAGCCCCTTGTTTCTTGAGAAGTGATTGTCGCACCAATCCCGAAAGGTTTTCGCGATGAAAAGATTCAGACTTGACCGCCGCGCGTTCCTGGCCGGCTCCGCGGGCATGGCGCTCGCCCTGCCGGCGCTGGATGCCATGGGGGACGAAGTTGCCGGAGAGGTACCCAGGCGCTTTTGCGGGATCTATACCGCCAACGGCATGGCCTTGCCCCGTGCCGAGCACGGCATCTCGGAATGGAGCTGGTTTCCGCGCAGGGGAGAAAAGGGTGAGCTTGTCTATGGCAACTCCACCAAGCCTTTGCTGGCGTACCAGGACAAGATCAGCTTCTTCGGCGGAATGTACCATCCCAACGGTCCCAAGAACGATCCGCACATCTGTTCCGACATGTGGCTGACGGGCGCGCCGCTGCAAAATCCCAAGCCGGGCACCTTCAACACCACCAGTCTGGACCAGGTGATCGCGGAGCGGACGAAGGACCGCTGCCGTCAGGCGTCGCTGGTGCTTTCGATCGATGCCGGCACCGGCTATCAGTCGCGCACGGCCACGCTGTCTTTTGGCCTGGACGGCCATCCGGTCGCCGCTGAAAACAATCCGCGCCGCATCTTTAACCGCCTGTTCCGCGCCGATGCCGGTTCCCGCGACGCGGAGCATGTCAATCTGCAGCGCAAAATGAAGCTGGTCGATGCTGTAACCGATTCAGCCAAGACCCTTGGCCGGGAACTTGGGCAAACCGACCGCGTTCGCATGGACCAGTATATGACCTCGCTGAACGAAATCGAAACGCGCCTGGCCACAAGCGAGCGCTGGATCGATATTCCCCTGAAGCGGCAGGACTATTCACACCTTGTCCTGGACGTCACGAATGAAGGCGACCCGGCGGTATTTTACGACACCATGTACGATCTGATGGCGCTGGCTTTCGATGCGGACATCACGCGTACGATCACCTTCATGCTCAATCGGGAAGACGGGATGGGTATCAGCGACACATTTCCGATCCGGCTGGGCCTTTCGACCACCCATCACAGGCTTTCGCATGCCGTTGACAAGGATGGTCAATTGGACTTTGCCAAATATGATCTGTTCCTGAGCCAGCGCCTGGCGCATTTCCTGGACAGGCTGTCCCAATACAAGGACCGGAACGGTTCGGTTCTTGACAACACTATCGTAATGTTCGGAAGCGGTGCCAGCACCACGCACTATGTCCACAATCTTCCGACCCTGATCGCGGGCGGGAGCAACATGGGCATGAAACACGGTCAGTATTGGAAGGATGGCGACAAGGAAACGCGCATGTCCAATCTGCATTACAGCATTCTTCGCACCATGGGCTTGGAGGAAGCGTCCTTCTCGGACAGCACCGGGACGATTTCCAACTCCGTCTTTCCCGTGTGATCTCGGCCGGGATTTACCGGCTCTGATTGGTGCTGCGGGCCTTTCGGTTGCCGGTCTGAATTCCACATGCGGGTGCGCAGGTTTCGGCCAGATGATATCAGGATTTATGCGGTCTTCGGGCCGCGTCCGCCCGGGGGTGTGTCATGAAGATAACAAAGATCGAAACCTTCAAATTCTGGGTGGACTGGTGCAATTGGCTGCTGGTTCGCATATCCACCGATGCGGAAGTGGTGGGTTGGGGCGAGGCGTCCTTGCATGGGGCAATCGAAAGCGTCGAAACCGCCATCGGGGAATATGGCGCGCACCTGATCGGTCTCGATCCGGCCGGCCCTGAACAGCATTGGCACCGGCTCTACAATACATGGCGCTGGCGCGGTGGCGCCGTGTTCATGTCGGCACTCAGTGCGCTGGACCTGGCGCTGTGGGATATTGAGGGAAAGCGGCTGGGGGTGCCGGTCCACAGGCTGCTGGGCGGGGCGCATCGCGACCGGCTGCGGGTTTATGCAAGCCACTGGATCGGCGGTACCGCTTCGCCGGAAGAGGCGCACAGCGCGGCACGTGAAGCGGTGCGGCGCGGCTTTTCGGGATTCAAATGCAGCCCCTTCACGTTCGAATCCCTGCGCCGGAACGAGGCTGGGGCCCTCAGCAGGGCGGCGGAAGTCGTGGCGGCGGCGCGGGAGGGTGCCGGACCCGACACCGAAATATTCATTGAATGCAGCGAGCTTCTTTCTCCACGCCTTGCCGTGCGGCTGGACGACCTGTTGGCGCCTTACAGGCCGGGCTGGCTGGAGGAGCCGATTCCCTTCGAGAATGCCCGCGCCATGGCCCAGCTTCAGCGCGATCTGCGCGCGCCGATCGCCACCGGCGAGCGGCTGTTGTCACGCCATGAAACTCGCGAGCTTCTGGAAGAAGGCGGATGCCGCGTCATCCAGCCGGACCTGATGCATGCCGGCGGTTTGAGCGAGGTCCGGCGCATCGCGGCCCTGGCCGAGACCTGGTATGTGCCGGTGGCGCCCCACAATCCGGGCGGGCCCATCTGCACGGTGGCGTCGATGCATCTCGCCGCGGCCATTCCCAACTTCCTGATACTTGAGCAGATGGAGCCGCAGCGCGCGGCGCGAGATGCCACCAGCCATCCCGCGATAGCATTTGAAGACGGGCACTTCCTTTTGCCCCAGGGACCGGGCCTTGGCGTCGAGCCCGATCTTGAAAAGCTCAAATCCTTTCCCTTTCAGCCCCAGCCCGGCAGCGGGCGGCGCGGCTCGCTCTGGCGCTGAGAGCAAGGCAAGTACCGTCGCGATGCAGCTTCTACAAGGCGACAAGGACAATACATACCGCATCCTGTTCTGGCGCCTGATGCCGGTGCTGATGCTGTGTTACATCCTGAATTATCTCGACCGTTCCAATATCGGCATGGCCAAGCTGGAATTTCTCCACGATCTGGGCATGGATGAGACGGCCTATGGTCTTGCGGCCGGATCCTTTTATCTTGGGTACATTCTGTTCGGCGTGCCGGTAAATGTCGCGTTGGGAAAGATCGGCGCGCGAAAGACCTTGTTGCTGATCATGATGCTGTGGGGCCTGCTGTCAGCAAGCCTGGCTTTTGTCGCATCCTCGGTGCATTTCTATGTCATCCGCTTTTTTATCGGCGTGGCGGAAGCGGGATTTCTGCCCGCGGTCCTGCTGTATCTGAGCCGCTGGATTCCGCAGAGCCAGCGCGCCCGGTTCAATGGCATATTTCTTTCGGCAATCGCCATTGCCGGGCTGATCGGCGGCCCCCTGGGCGGCTATATCATGACGCTCGGCGATGGCGCGTTCGGATTTCGCGGTTGGCAGGCGCTTTTCCTGCTGGAGGGGCTGCCATCCTGCGCGATGGGCCTGATCGCATATTTCTGCCTGAAAGAAAGGCCTCGCGACGCCCAATGGCTGACCGAATCCCAGAAACACAGAATTGAAGCCGATCTGCGGTCCGGCGAGGGTGATGGGCGCGGTGTCTCCAGGGCAGCGCCAGGCTCGCTTCTGAAAATCTTCGGCGATATCCGCTTTCTTTCCCTCGTGGCGATTGCCATCGCGGGCGCCGTGGGCACATCTTCCATCGGTCTCTGGTTGCCCAGCATCATTCGGGAAACCGGCATTCACGACATTTTCTTCATCGGGCTGCTGTCGGCCATACCCAATGGCGCGGCAATTTTCGCGCAATATTTCAATGCCCGTCACTCCGATCGAATGGGCGAGCGGCGATGGCATGCCGCCGGCCCGTTGCTGGTCGCCGCGGCAGGCTGGTGTGTGATGCCGTTTATTTCCGGCGCACCCTGGCTGTCGATACTGGTCATCACCTTCATTTCCTGCGCCACATTTTCGTTTACCGGACCATTCTGGTCCATGCCGACAAAGCTTCTTCCCGACGGTGTCGCGGCAGGGGGGCTGGGCGTGATCACCAGCATGATCGGTCTTGGCTCGTTCGCCAGTCCGGTGATCATGGGCTGGCTTATCGACCAGACGCACAGCATGGCGGCGGGCGAATTGTATCTTGCGCTTGTCCTGTTGCTTGGCGGCTCCGCGCTTCTGCTGGGCGTCAGGGACGAGAAGTCGCCGGGCTGAATTCTGTTCAGGCGGTTTCTCGCAAATGCAGCAAAGTCAGCCGCCGCGAACGCAGGACCGCGTTGTCAAGTCTCACATGACGGCATAGCATTTCATTTATAGGAAGACAGGCTGACACGCCTATTCGGGGAGACATCTGATGAAAGTTCGTGCTGCTCTGACCGCCGCGGCATCGGGCGCGGTTATGGCGCTTTTCGCCGCCTATGCAGGCGCTGAGGAAAAGCCCAAACTGGACGCGAACGGAATGCCCTGCAATGGCGTGCTGGATGGCTCTCGCCAGTGCTTTGCGCCGGGGGCGGTGGTCAACACCCTGGATCATCCCTATCGCATGTCCGCCGGTTCCGATCCCCGCCTGCGCGATGGGCCTGGGCGCGGTTTCACGCTGGGCGAGAAGGAACTGATCTATGCGGCGGTTCCCGGCAGCATCGTGGTGCTGGACGCCAAGCATGATT
>CAYFKU010000045.1:0-20445 GCA_964343955.1 uncultured Rhizobium sp.
GGCGCATCTTGATCTCCTTGATCTCGATGACCTTCTGCTTCTTGCGGGCCTCGTTGGCCTTTTTCTGCTGCTCGTATTTGTATTTGCCATAGTCCATCAGCTTGCAGACGGGCGGCTTGTTGTCGGGCGACACCTCGACCACGTCGAAGCCTTTTTCCTCGCCCAGCGCCAGCGCCTCATCCAGGCCGATCTCGCCATATTTGTGGCCGTCATCGCCGATCAGAAAGATGGTGCGGGAAGTGATCTCGTCATTGATGCGCGGGCCGTCCTTGGCCGGCGGCGGGGCATTACCCTGAAAACGTCTGGGAACTATGACTCTCTCCTTTGAACAGCCGCGCGCATCCTGTCGTCCGCCGGTCCTCTTGGTCCCAGGCGAAACGAGGTTCGGTCATGGACGCAAGCGGGGGCCTTTTGGGGATACGCCGGGTGGCGCTCCGGCGGGATAGCCGGATTCGGGGCGTAAGATAGGGATTATCCGGGGGTTCGGAAAGGGCTATTCGGCCACATCCCGCCGGGATTCCGCCTCGTTTTTGATCCGGGCGATGAAAGTTTCCAGCGGCATGGCCCCCAGATCCTTGCCCGACCGCAGCCGGACGGCGACCTTGCCCTCCTGCGCCTCCCGCTCCCCGACCACCAGCATATAGGGGATTTTCTGGAGCTGGGCGTCGCGGATCTTCTTCTGCATCCGCTCATTGGCGGTGTCGATATCGACTCGCAGACCCGCGGTGCCGTTAACCACCGGGGCGGCGAACAGGCTGTCCAGCACCTTCTGCGCATAGTCGCCCGCCTTGTCCGAGATCGGGATCACCCGGGCCTGGATCGGCGCCAGCCAGACCGGGAAGGCGCCGGCATAATGCTCGATCAGAAAGGCGGTGAAGCGCTCATGGGTCCCTAAGGGCGCGCGATGAATGACATAGACGGGATGGTCCGCTCCATCCTCGCCGATATATTTGAGGTCGAAGGTCTGGGTGGCCAGGAAATCAAGCTGGTTGGTTGAGATCGTATATTCGGTGCCGATCGCCGAGCGGATCATGAAGTCGATCTTGGGCCCGTAAAAGGCGGCCTCGCCCTTGCCCTCGACATATTTCAGGCCGGACTCGTCCATCGCCTGGCGGATGATGGCCAGGGCATCCAGCCATTTCTGCGGCTCGTCAACATACTTGTCCAGCTTGTCGAGGTCCGGCAGCGACAGCCGCATGTAATAGTCTTTGATGTCGAGCAGGTCGTAATAGCGGGCATGCAGCTTCATGACCCGGATGAACTCGTCCTTGGCCTGATCGTAGCGGCAATAGATATGGGCATCGTTCATGCAGAAGCCGCGCACCCGCATCAGGCCCGACAGTCCGCCCGACGCTTCATAGCGATAGTCCTGGCCGTATTCGGCGATGCGCAGCGGCAGCTCGCGATACGAATGGCGCGTCGCCCCATAGATCAGGTGATGATGCGGACAATTCATCGGGCGCAGGCGATAATTCTCGCCGTCAATGTCCAGGGGTGCATACATGCCCTCGCCGTAATAGGGCAGGTGACGGGAGCGGTAATAAAGCGCTTCCTTTGCGATATGGGGCGTCGCCACCCGGCGATAGCCGTCCCGGCGTTCCTCGTTCAGGGCCAGGAATTCCAGCTCCTGGCGGATGACCATGCCGTTCGGCATCCACAGCGGCAGTCCGGCGCCGACATCGGGGTCGAAGGTGAAAAGCTCCAGCTCGCGTCCCAGGCGGCGATGGTCGCGCCGCTCCGCTTCCGCCAGCCGCTCCAGATGCGCGTCCAGCTCCTTCCTGTCGCGCCAGGCCGTGCCATAGATGCGCTGGAGCTGGGCGTTCCGGGCATCGCCGCGCCAATAGGCGCCCGCGATCTTCATCAGCTTGAAGGCGTCGCCCACTTCGGCGGTGGTGCGGAAATGCGGACCGCGGCAGAGATCGTGCCAGTCGCCATGCCAATAGATCAACACATCCTCATTGGCGGGAATGCTCTGGATCAGCTCGGCCTTGTAATGCTCGCCGATGCCCTTGAAATGCTCGACCGCCTTGTCGCGCGGCCAGACTTCGCGGCGGGTGGGAAGGCCCGCCTTGATGATCCTGCGCATTTCCTCTTCGATCTTGGGCAGGTCTTCGGGCGTGAAGGGCTCGGCGCGGGCGAAGTCGTAATAGAAGCCGTCCTCGATCGCCGGGCCGATCGTGACCTGGGTGCCGGGATAGAGCGACTGAACCGCCATCGCCAGGATATGGGCCATATCGTGCCGGATCAGTTCCAGGGATTCTTGATCCTTCTTGGTGATGATCCGGATCTGGGCGTCCTGGTCGATCGGCCGGAACAGGTCCCATTCATGGCCGTTGACCGTGATGATCAGGGCGGCCTTGGCCAGGCCGGGGCCGATGGCCTGGGCGATTTCCGCGCCGGTCACCCCCCGGGTGAAAGTCATGGCCTTGCCGTCGGGCAGGGTCATGGTCACCTGATCGGGGGTCGCGGACACGGGGCAAACTCCTGGTTTCGCTGGATTTGGGCCGGACCTTTGGGCCCTGACGGCCCCCCCGTCAAGGGGTCGCTGCTTGCGCATCTATGACACTGGTAGTAGAACTTGAAACTAGGGCTTCCCGCGCACATATCTGGTGCAAGCAGGGGGGCGTAACTGGAGGTCTCTATGAAGTACCTTGTCCCTGCGCTCGGATTGGCCGCCCTGACCTTTGCCGCCGCGCCCGCTTTTGCCGACAACCGCTGCATCGACCTGCGCGATATCAAGTCCAGCGAGTCGAAAGACGGCCGGACCATGGTGTTCAAGATGAAGGACGGCACCACCCTGGTGAACCATCTGCAAGGCTATTGTCCGGATCTGAAATTTACCGGCTTTGCCTGGCAAATGCCCAGCAGCGATACGCGCGCCTGTGAAAAGCAAAGCACCTTCCGGGTCCTCGATTCCGGCCAGATCTGCACCCTGGGCGCTTTCGATCCCCCCAAAAAGGAAAAGCGCGCGCAGAAATAATCATCCGCAAACAGAAAAGGCCCGGTCGCGAGACCGGGCCTTTTCCTTGTTGCGTGACCGCCGAAGGCGGGCGCGTCAGTGACCGGTGCCGGTCGCTGTGCGCGATGCTTCGAACAGGAACCAGTTCCGCTTCTCTGCCGCATCGATGAAGTTTTCCAGGATCGAGGCGGTGGCGACATCGCCATGCCTGTCTGCAATTTCATGCGCCGCGCGCATGCGCCGGATGACCTGCTTGTTGTCGTTCATCAGTTCGGACAGCATGTCGGCCGGACTGACAAAATCCCGGTCATTGTCCTTGATGGTGGAAAGCCGCGCCACCTCGCCGACGGAATGGATGGCGCGGGCGCCGATCTTGCGCACCCGTTCGGCCAGCTCGTCGATGCCGGCGATGATTTCCGCCGCCTGCTCGTCGAACAGCAGATGATAATCCCGGAAATGGGGGCCCGAGACATGCCAATGGAAATTCTTGGTCTTGGCGTAAAGCGCGAAGGAATCGGCCACCAGCCCGTTCAAAGCCCCGGCAATCTCGGGGACGGCGTTGCCGGACAGGTCGGTCTGGGTAGCCAGGCGGGACATGGTTTTTGCGGGGATGGATTTCTTGGCGGCTTTCGAGGCCATGGGGTATCTCCGGTCTGAAAATACTACAATAAAATAATTCTAAAACTCCCGAATGTCACCCCGGTTCCCGTCTTTTGCCGGTTTTTTCCTGCGCCCCTCCAGGGGACCGGCCGAACCCGAAACGGCGCCACCGCGTTAAAGGAGCTAGAAGGGCTCTGCAGGGAGTAAGCCATGAAGAAATTTGCAGTCATCGGGCTCTGTGCCGTCAGCCTCGGCCTGTCGGCCTGCGCCTCGCGCAGCTATTACGAAGACCGCCACGCCTATTACGAGCCGCGCGACCGCTACTATGGCGAACGCTATTATGGCGATCGCGACCGCGACGGCATTCCCAATCGCTATGACCGTGACCGGGACAATGACGGCATTCCCAACTATGCCGATCGGGCGCCCTATAACCCGTATCGCTGACGCACAGCCTGAATGCGAAAGGGGCCGGAGAATGTCTCCGGCCCCTTTTGCGTCGGTCTTTCCTGGCAGCAGCGGTTATCCCTGCGCGCCGCCCAGATAGTCGGGCTTGCCTAGCGCCACGCCCCGGTTGCGCAGGATGCCGTATGCCACGGTGATATGGAAATAGACGTTGGGAAGGACGAATTTTCCGACATAGTCGCCGCCCTTGAATTCGAACGTCGCGTTCGGGAATTTCAGGACAATGTCCTTGCCTTCGGCGCCGGCAAAGCTTTTGCGATCTAGTGTCTTGAGGAAGGCAATGGTCTTTTCCACACGCGCTTTCAGTTCGGCGAAAGTGGTCTCGGTGTCCTCGAATTTGGGTATCTCAACACCGGCCAGGCGCGCGCCGCAGCCCTTGGCGCCGTCGGTGGCGATATAGACCTGGGCCTTCAGCGGCAGCATGTCGGGGGCAAGCCGGGCATCGTTCGGGTCGATGCCGCCATGGGCCTCGCCCTTGGACAGGATGGTGGAGAGGCTGCCCAGCATATGGATCAGCGGGGGAATGGAGGCATCGTAAATGTCATAGGCCATCGGTCTTCCTCATGGGCTTTGGATTAACGGGCGGGACTTCACGTCCAAATCGCGGCGGTTGCAACCCCGACGGCACAAGGGGCTTGAGCGCCGGCCCGGTCCGGCCTAGGAAACGGTCCGTCCCTGCTAAAAAGACCCTGACATGAGTGATGAAAAGCCTGCCGCTGATGCGGCTGCCCTGCCGGACCGGCTGAGCACCAACGCCTCCAGCCCCTTTTTCAATGCCGAGCTCCTGGAGCGCGGCGTGGGCGTCCTGTTCAACGGGGTGGACCGCACCAACGTCGAGGAATATTGCGTCAGCGAGGGCTGGGTGCGGCTGGCGGTGGGCCGGACCGTGGACCGCCACGGCAATGCCATGACCGTCAAATACAAGGGCAAGGTCGAGCCCTACCTGCGATAGGCCATGACCCGGCCGCCATGCCGGGCTTTGTCGGCTGACCTGCTTCAGCGGCCGATAACGGTTCCGCTCTCATAGGCCGTGACATGCGGTTCGCGGGCCCACCACCGCGTGTCCCAGCCTTCCGAAATGGCAGAGAGGGCCAGGCGCGCGCCATCCACGCTCTGGGCCTTGCATGCGAAATCCACATGCCGCATGCGACTGTCGCCTTCCGGAAAGGTGATGGTCTCGGTGGAGTCCTTGGGGATGACGCCGGAAAAGACCTTATGGGTGGTGCCGTCGCGATAGGTGACGCTGATATGGGAGCAGTCGAGCGTGTCGCCCTGGGCGACGAACTGCAGGCGCTCCACCGGCCCTTCGAAATGCTCCCAGCTCACATCGGTGTAATGATCGCTGGCGATGTGGACGGAGCCGATCTGGTGGACATCGGCCATGGCGGGCCGGGCCATCAGGCCGGCCGCCGCCGCGACGCCCAGAAAAACAAAGGTGGATCTGCGCATGGAACTCTCCTGCTAGCGCGAGCCCCCTCGCGTTCAGGAAATAAATTTCCTGACGCCCAATCTGTTCCGAAAGCAATTGCGGCGTGATGATGGCTTAATGAACGCCTGACTTCCGCGTGAACTCAAAGTCCGTTCATCAGCACGGGAAGGGCTTCGGCCAGTCCCTTGGGTGTGCCGACATCGTGGAATTCGCCGCTTCCGAACCAGCAGGCGATGACATTCAGCCCGCCTTGTGCTGCCTGGTGGAACAAATGGCCCAGATTGGCGTTGCGCGGCGCAGCGGCGATCCGTTCCGAAAAACGATCGCCCCAGATCGCCAGTCCCCAGCTATTGGCAAGATCGGTGCTTTCCGGCTTGTCCTGAACTTCGGTCACCCGTCCGTCCGCTTCGAAGCGGACCGGTCCCAGCTCGGTGGGCTTGCTGGTCGGAAACACGCCCAGCACAAGATCGGCCCGGCGCGTTTCAAAGGTCTGGCGCAGGGTTTTCAGCGCATCCAGCGGCCGCACGATCGTGTCGGGAAGAAGAAGGCAACTGGCGGCTCCCTTTGTCCATGGCAAGGTCAGTGCCACGGCCGCGGCCAGACCGCCTGCTTCGCTCTGCTGGACATAGGCAATGTCCAGCCCGATGCCGCCGCCGCCCAGATATTGTGCCAGCTCCGGCTTGCGCTCCGAGGTAACCACCATGCACCTGCTGACGTCCGCGGTGCGAAGCTGGCGCAGCGAAGCCTCGATGACGGGCAGGGGGCGCAGATGGCCGCCTTCGCCCTGCACATAGGTGATGGGCAGCAGCTCCTTGGGATAGCCCAGCGGGCCCAGCCGGCTGGCGAGACCGGCCGCGGGAATGATGCCGACGAAATTCATGCAGTCCTCATTGCCATCAAGGCGGTCTCGACATTCTGGCGCATCCGGTCGGCATCGAACAGCGGGGCAGTCGTCCGCGCCGCGGCGAGCCTTGCGCGCAAGTCCTTCAGACGGGCCGGGTCGCGCGCCAGGTCAAGCGCCAGTGCCTCATATGCCTCCAGCGAATGTGTGACGAGCTCGGGCAGGCCCACGGCCTGAAGCTGGCTGGCGGCAACCCGCCCCGCAAAGGCGCCGCCCAGCATGGTCACCAGGGGCACACCCGACCAGAGCGCATCGCTGCTGGTCATGTGCCCGTTATAGGGATGGGTATCGAGCATCAGGTCGGCAAGCTGCTGGCGGGCCAGATGACTGTCGGCGTCGGCGCGGGGCGCGAAGACCAGCCTTGCCGGCGCGACACCCGCGGCGGCGGCGGCGCGGCACAGATTTTCGCGGAAACTGTCATTGGCATCCAGCAGCCACAAAAGACTGTCCGGAACCCCTTTCAGAAGCCGCATCCAGATTGCGAAGACCGGCCGCGTGATCTTCCAGGCATTGTTGAAGCTGGCAAAGACAAAGCCGCTGTCGGGCAGTCCCGCATGGGCGCGGGAGGGCGGCGCGGGCGCCGGCGCATAGGCGGTGGGAAAATAGCAATCCGGCAGGCGCGAGATCTTTTCGGAAAAGAAGGGTTCATCGCCCGGCGGCGCCACCACGCCATCGGCAAGAATGTAGTCCAGCGAGGGCGCTCCATCGGTGCCGGGATAGCCCAGCCAGTTCACCTGTATCGGCGCGGGTCGGTAATTGAGCACCGCAAGGTGATCGCCTTCGGTATGGCCCGTCAGGTCGATCAGAATGTCGATCTCCAGGCGGCGGATCAGGGCGGCGATCTGGTGTGCGGGCTTGCTGCGCAGGTCGTGGAAGGCGTCGAAGGCCCGGATAATGCGGCCGCGAATGGCGCTGCCGTCATCGGGACCGGTGGAAAAGCCCAGCACTTCAAATCGCGAGCGGTCATGCTTTTCCATCATCCCCGCCAGCAGCAGCGCGACCGGATGCTGGCAATAGTCGGCCGACAGATAGCCGATGCGCAGGCGCTCATGGCCATAGCGCTCGCCCCGCCACAGCGGCGGCACGGCAGGCAAGCCCATTTCCGCCACCGCATTCCTTGCACATCGCAACTGAAGTGCGGGATCGCCGCTGAAGCCCAGGAAGAGAAATGGCGATATGACAGCCGTTCCCCGCTCAACCGCCGCTTCCATGGCGAGGCGCAATGTCTCGACCGTCTCCCAGTCGCACATCTGCATGGCGGCAACCAGCATGCCGCCCAGGGCGTATGGATTTTCGGGATCGACCGCCCGCAGGCGGGCATAGGCGGCAAGGGCTTCCGGAAAGCGCTTGAGCTTGCCAAGCGTGCCGGCGCGGCCGTTCAGGGCCGAAACCCGGTCCGGCGACAATTGCAGGGTGCGGTCGAACGCGGCCAGCGCTTCCGGCCAGCGGCGCAACTGGATCAGCACATTGCCGCGATTGGCCAGGGCCTCGGCATAGTCGGGGCGATGCCGCAGGGCGCCGTCATAGCAGGCCAGCGCTCCGTCCCAGTCGCCGGCGAGCTGGCGTATGGCGCCGCGATTGTTATGCGCCTCCACCAGATCGGGCTTGATCGCCAGGGCACGGGCATAAAGCCCGTCCGCCTCGCGCAGGCGGCCCTGCCGGTGCAGCGCCAGCGCCTGGTCGTAAAGGATTTCGAACTGGCCTTTCATGGCCGCAAACAAGCGCAGTTTGACTATCGAAACAAGTCTCAGTGCGTGGGCTTTTCGGGCACCTGCTTGTGCACGAAATACATCAGGCCCATGGACGCTAGCGTCATGGAGATGACGATGCCGCCCAGCCAGTCGAAATGGCTGAGCGCGCCGCCGGGCGCTTCCACGATGACCGCGCCCGCGATGGCAGCCGAGACCCCGCCAGCAAACTGCTGCAGCGAGGCGCTGATGGCGTTGAATGCGCCGCGCTTGGTGACTTCCGGAATGGCCGACATCAGCGCCTGGGACGGGATTACGCGGCTGAATATGCCGATGAAGAGCACGACATTGACCAGGATCACGGCCCAGAGCGGCGATGGTCCCAGATGTGTCCAGATCGCCACCATGATCACGGTAACGATGCTGCCGAAGCAGAAGGTGTTGAATTTGCCGAAACTGTCGCTCGCCTTGCCGATCACCGGACCGACAAAGGCGGTGCAGAGACCGGTAATCAGATAGATCATCGGCAGGTCCGTCATCGGCAGTCCGATATTGCCCGTCATATAGGCGGTGCCGAAGGGCATCAGTATATAGCCGCCGGTCGGCAGCAGCATCATCAGGATGAAGGCCAGGCGATAGCACGGGTCCGCCACCGTATGGGCCAGGTGCGCGAAGGGGCTGCGCTCCTGTTTCATCTCCAGATGGGCGGCGACAGGCTTCATTCCGAAAGCGATCAACAGGCCGGCCGGGACGGCCACCGCGATGATGGCCAGAAAGGGCGCATGCCAGTCCCAGTGATTGGCGAAGAACAGCCCCGCGGGCAATCCCAGGACCTGGCTGGCGGCAAAGGCGGTCTGGATGAAGCCCATCACCCGCCCGCGTGCTTCCAGGGGAAACAGGTCGGTGGCGATCGCCAGCACCACCGAACCGACCACGCCGCCGAACAGGCCGGTGACGATCCGCGCCATCAGCAGCATGGGATAGGTCTGGGCCAGGCCGCAGAGCAGGGTACCCAGCAAAAAGCCGGCATAGAAAAAGAGAAGGAGGCGCTTGCGATCGAACCGGTCGGCAAAGCCGGCGGCCAGCAAACCCGAGGCCCCGGCGCTGAAGGCATAGGAGCTGACCGCCAGGCCGAACTGCCGCGGGCTGATCTGCAAGGTGGGCATCATCATCGCCCCTAGCGGCGAGATGATCATGAAATCCAGGATGATGGTGAACTGCAGGAAAGCCAGAACCGCGATGACGAATTTCTGGTAACCCGTGAATGTCACGCGGGGTCTGCCCGTCTTCGCAGATTTCATGATTGCCCCGCGCCCTGGAAAGCCTGTTTAGCGAAAAAGCCGGTGGCCTGCCACCGGGGGGCTCGGAAATATCGGCGCGGGGGCGGCGGCTCAGGATATGTCGTATTTGTTCTTCAGATATGTGCCGACCCAGTCCTGGATCCGCACATACATCTTGTTTTCGAAGGACACATCGCCCCCCGTGAAGGTGCGGGTACGCTTGTAGGTGCGCACCACATTGACCGGATTGCGGTTATAGCCCGCTGCCAGGAAGGCCGAGAGATGATAGGTCGAATCGGTGAAGCGCTTGAAATAGACGGCCGGCAGGTGCGCCAGCTCCAGGTCCATATGCAGCACCGTGGCGATGATGGCATTGCGCAGGTCCCGCATCCCAAGATCGAAATTGGGCTCCAGCCGCGCAGCGGGATAATTGTCCCGCACCATCTGATAGCTGTTCTCGATGAACTGCGGCAGGCCCAGGGCGCCGGCGCTGGAGCGGGAATAGGCATAGGCCTTTTCCCGGTTGGCGGCGATGGTGACCAGAACCTCGTGGATGCATTGCTCGATGCCGACATATTTCATGTGCAGCGGATCGATATGCTCGGTGATCATCAGGCGCAGCACCATGCTGCGGGGAATCTGGTCCGCCACCGTGTCCTTGGGCTGGGCGCGTGAGCGCACGTCATTGTTCTGCAGATGGTTGTAGGCCAGCCGTTCCAGGTGGCGCAGATAGTCCAGTCCCGCGTCGCGCATCTTGCGCGTGTCGAGCTGGGGCGAATAGGCGGTATAGACCGCTTCCTCCCACCCGCCCTTGGCGCGCACGGGCCGGCGCTGGGCGAAGACGATATAACCTTCCGGCCTGGTGACTTCGAACTTGGTATTCAGGAAATTGTCCACCGCCCAGGTGATGTTGAAGCCCTGGTCGTTGTTGCCCTTCTGGTCCATCCGCACGATGGTCAGGGGGCCGGTCTTCTGCCCCACCGCCAGGGTCCAGACAAAACGGCTGAGATTGCCGGCGCCATCGACCTCCATGTCGCCCGGCTGCACCGGCTGCCTGCCGATCAGCGCCTGGGCCTCCTGGATGCGGTCCTGATAATCGAAATCCGGCGCGTCATTCGGCGCCTTGGTGACGATCACCAGCGGCGCGCTGCCGCGCCGGGCGGGCGTCCTGGCGGCGGATTTGCGGCGCGGTCCGGATTTTTTGTGGGGCGTCGCTTTTTTGTGGGCCTGCGCGTGATGCTTCTTCGGCGCGGCCGCGGCGCCGGCATAGCCGCTATCCAGCACAAATATCAGGGCGCCCAGTGCGATCAGGAGCCCCATGATCCTTCGACACATCATGGCAGCCATTGCTTTGTCCGCATAATAGCATCGGTCCCGGTCCGGACAACCGACGCATGATGCATCCGGCGGCGTCGCGGACAAGTTTCCAGTGTCCATCGTCCTGAACGGATTGACCAATTCCGTACATTGGCCCGGCGCGGTTCGCCCTGGTCGTTGCGCCCAGGTCCCGGCCAGAGGGAACTTGAACAGGTCCGGATCAGGTTCCACACTCCAGGCCAGCCGCTTCGACTCGGCAGGGGGACATTGCGAATGGGTGAGATGGAGCCTGCGCCAAGCCGGCGCGCACTGCTCAGCATGATCGGCGTGGTGGCGGGCAGCGCCGCCATGTATCATGCCATGACCGAGCTGGGTTATGCCGAAGGCTCCAGCTTCACCGGCCCCATCAAGCTTTCGCAGCCGCCGCCCGGCACCAGTGTGCTTATTTTGGGTGCGGGCGTGGCGGGCATGGTCGCGGCCATGGAGCTGCGCGATGCCGGCTATCAGGTGCGGGTGCTGGAATACAACAACCGGGCCGGCGGCCGGAACTGGTCGCTCTATGGCGGCGACACCTATACCGAGCTGGGCGGCGCCACCCAGCAGGTCCAGTTCGACAAGGGCCAGTATATCAATCCCGGCCCGTGGCGGCTGCCCTTTCATCATCGCGGCATCCTGCATTACTGCCGGCGGCTGGGCGTGGCGCTCGAGCCCTTCTGTCAGATCAATTACAATGCCTTTGTCCATTCCACGACCGCGTTCGGCGGCAAGCCGCAACGCTATCGCCAGGTCGAGGCCGACTTTCACGGCCATGTCGCCGAGCTTCTGGCCAAGAGCACCCGGCAGAACGCGCTGGACGCGGCCGTCAGCAAGGAGGATCGCGAGATCCTGATGGCGGCGCTGAAGAACTGGGGCGCGCTGGATGCCAATTACGAATACAAGAAGGGCATCGACAGCTCGATGCGCCGCGGCTTCTCGGTCGATCCCGGCGGCGGCCTTAGATCGGTGCCCGAACCGTCGGAGCCCGCCGCCCTCAGCGATGTGCTGCAAGGCGGCCTGTGGTCGGCCATAGCCTCGGGCCACAATTACGAACTGCAAAGCGGCATCTTCCAGCCGCGCGGCGGCATGGGAATGATCGGCCAGGCCATGGGCAAGGAACTGGGCCCGCTGATCGAATATAACGCCAAGGTCACTGATATCCGGCAGGACGATGGCGGCGTCACCGTCACCTATGTCGATGCCCGCAGCGGCGGCGCGCGGCGAACGGCGCGGGCGCAATATTGTCTTTGCACCATCCCGACGCCCATCCTCAGCCAGATACCGATGAATGTCGGCCCCCAGATGCGGGCGGCGATCGACCAGCTTCCCTATCTGGCCGCGATCAAGATCGGGCTTCAGTTCAAGCGCCGCTTCTGGGAAGAAGATGAACAGATCTATGGCGGCATCACCTATACCAACCTGCCCATCACCACGATCAGCTATCCGATGTGGGACTATTTCTCGCGCGGTAAGGGCGTGCTGCTGGGCGCCTATACCTTCGGGCGTCCGGCCTATCTGTTTTCCGCCAAGCCGCCGGAAGAACGCATCCGCGATGCGGTCGAGCAAGGGGCGCAGATTCATCCGCAATATAAGACCGAGTTCGAGACCGGCGTCGCGGTGGCCTGGCATCGCGTGCCCTGGACCATGGGATGCCAGGGCGCCTGGACCGAGGAAAGCCGCGCCGTGCATTACGACAATCTCTGCGCCCTGGATGGCCGCATCCTGCTGGCCAACGAGCACGCCTCGCGCCTGCCGGGCTGGCAGGAAGGGTCGGTCCTGTCGGCGCTGGACGCGATCGGGCGGCTGCATCAGCGGGTGATGGCGTCATGACAAGGACATTCGCATTTTTCCTGGCGATGCTGCTGTCCGCGCCCGTGGCGGCGCAGGAGACGCCAGATTTCCGCGGCCCGACCTTCGCCATGCAGGGCGGCGAGGCGGTCTATCGCGGCGTCTGCCAGGGCTGCCACATGGCCGATGCCAGGGGCGCGACGGGCGCGGGCACCTATCCGGCGCTGGCGGGGAACAGCAAACTGGCCAGCAGCGGCTATGTCCTGACCATGGTGATGAACGGCCACCGGGGCATGCCGCCCTTCCGCGGCCATTTCACCGACCAGCAGATCGCCGAGGTGGTCAATTATGTCCGCAGCCATTTCGGCAACCGCTACCGGGATGCGATCAAGCCGGCGGACGTCGCGGCCATGCGCTGAGGCAGCGCGCAATCGGTACGATCCGGCACCATGATTGTGCCGAACTATCGCGGCAATGCCATAATCCTGCCGCGCGCCTGCCGCCTGTCGCGCGTTATCTCCTCTGAAATCCACGGAGGATCAGGCCAATGACTCTCCATACTGCTTACGGCGTCCACGCCAGCAGCTTTCGCGCCTCGCGCCGCCTGCCGTCCCGGCACCCCGCGCGCCACGACCTGACGGTGCTTTTCTGGAGCATCGCGATCCCGGTCTGCCTGGCCTTCTGGGCCGCCGTCATCTATGGCATCCGCAGCGCCTTTTAGCAGGCGCAGCAATTGGGCCGTCCGCTGAGGCGGCAGGCCCCCGCGATTTTCCCCGATTTTGCGGCTAGACTGCCGCCGGTTTCGTCCGAGTCAGGTAACGCGCCGCTGATGGCGCCGGGCCGGACGCGAGAAGGGGAGAAAGTCATGCGCATGCTTAAGAAGTCATCGGGGGCAAAGGCACTAGGCGCCGCGGCCGCGATCGCGGTCATGGCCTTTGCCGCGCCCGCCACGGCCCAGACACGCGAGGTCATCGTCGGCACGCCGGGCTTCATGAACAATGGCGGGCTGGACATCATCACCAATGCCTTCCAGGCCGAAACCGGCATCAAGGTCACCGTCAAGTCGGGCGGCATGGACGACATCAAGAAGCTGGCCACCGACGGCTCCGCCGATGCGGTCTTCCTGCCGGCGGATGAGATGGATCTGGTCAAGGCCTCCATCAAGGCGGGCACGCGCAAGCGCGTCGGCCGGTCCTATCAGGGCCTGGCGGTGATGAAGGGCACCAAGATGCCTGACATTTCCACCAAGGAGAAATTCATCGCCGTGCTGAAATCGGCGAACCTGGTCCTGCATTCGCGCTGCAACGGCGCGCCCGGCGGCCCCGGCTGCACCAAGACGTCCTATATGCTGTCCAGCCTGTTCGACCTGCCGGAATTCGCCGGTGTCAAGCACGCGCCCAGCCCCTATGGCGAAGGCGGCGACGCCCTGGCCCGGCACGAAGGCGACATGGCGGTGCAGAATATCAGCCAGATCATGAAGTGGGACAATCTGGTGGTGGCCGGTCCGATCCCCGAGGAATATGGCCGCTATCTGGACGGCGTCGCCGCTGTTCCGGCCAAGGCCGCGCATCAGGACCTGGGCCAGCAGTTCATTCAATATGCCACCCAGCCGGGCACCTTCGCGATCTGGTATTCGCGCGGCGTCGATCCCAGGAAGGGCGCGCAGTAACGACCTGTCCTCTACCTGTTCTGGAGAGGACGCATTTTCCTGGCCCCGCGGATGACCTCCGCGGGGCTTTTTTCATGTCGCGGGCCGGGCCGCTTTCCCGGATCGCCTGCCCATCAGGAATTTCTGCGAAGCGCTGGGCGGCTTGTCCTTGCGATGGACGCAGCCCATCCAGCAGCAGGGTCGCCGCTTGCCGCCTTTCAGGTCCGCCACCAGCCGCGTCACATGCTGCCGGCGCACGTCCGGCGTCTTGACCGACTGGGTCCAGCAGATCCATTCGTTGCGGGCCAGCGGCGTGATGTCTTCCCATGCGGCCAGCGCGGCCTTGTCGGCAGCCAGCGCCTTTTTCATGTCGGGCGGCAGGTCATGCACCACCCCGCCGGATATCGCCGCTTTTCCCATCCGTGTCCGTCAGCGCTGGCCCATCACCGATAAAAAGGCTGGAAATCGACCCAGCGCGGCCCGTAATGCGGTTCGGGCCGTCCCACTTCCAACGCGCCCAGATCGGGCGCGGTTCCGTTGAACCCGTCATTGACGGTGGGGATCGGATCGCCCGCATCCACCGCCCTGGATCCCGGCCTCAGCCGGAAGCTCAGGTCCATCGCGTGATAGACCTTGTGGCGTGTGGCCGGGTCGGGAAGCGTCATCTTCTCGAAGATGTCGGTATCCAGCTCGATGCCGTGCTTTTCCTGGCCGGTGGCGGCGCTCATCGCCGCCAGGGTGGGATAGCTCGCCGTGAGCCCCGGCGCTTCCCAGCGATACTGGTCGGTGGCGCCGGGATTGGGCCGATAGCCGTTATAGTCCGAGCTGTACTGGGGCGTGACATTCATCCAGCGCATCACGCCCTGCTTGGCGCCCCGCCCGATGAACAGGTTGTTGCGGAAATGCCCGTTGGAGGCGGCGCCGCCAGACTGTTCGCCGATCAGGGTGTTGTGCCACCAATAGACGCCCGCGGGATTGGCGTTGATCTTGAAGGCATTGGGCACATTGTAGGACAGGTTGCGGATGAAATAGATCGGCCCGCCGAACACCGGCTGGGTGCTGAAGCCGCTATGGGCCGCATTGACGCCCCGGTTCTGATAGACGCGCACATTGTGGACGCCGCCATCGGTCTCGATGAAATCGTCGCCCGACAGGTGGATGTCGTTGCCATAGATGTCGATGGACGAGGCGCGGCGGTCCGGGTCCTGCTCCGGCGTGCCATAGGTGGATATGCCGATGCCGTCATGGAAAAAGGCGATGGCATTGTGCGCGATGACATGGCCGGGGCCATAGACCTTGATGGCGTAATAACTTCGCATCTCGTGCGAGCCATAGATGCCCGATGCGCCGGTGGCGTCATCCTCCGGCTGGCGGAACTGGCGGTTCCAGCCCACCACCAAGTTGCGGGTTTCGGGGCGGCCGGTGAAGATATTGTCGGCGATATAGAAATCGCTCGATCCGGCATATTCGGTCCAGACGCCGAAGCCGATATTCTCGAAGCGGCTGTTCTTGACCGTCAGGCCGACTGCGCCGGTCACTTCCTTCATGCCGGCAAAGATCGCCACATCGGTGTCGCGGAAGGTCAGGCCGTCGAAAATGTGGTACGCCGATGCCGACACGTCGAACAGCTTGTAGTTGCCCGCGCCGTCGATCACGACATCGCCGTCGCCCGCCGCCTTGATGGTGATGGGCTTTTCGGCGGTGCCCTTGGCGGTCAGCCACATGGTGCCGTCGAAGGGCGTCACCATCGGATCGACATAGTTCAGCCGCTCGTTCCGGTACAGGCCCGCATGCATCAGGATGGTGTCGCCGGGCTCGATGCGCCGTTCCCACACCACGCTCCAGTCGCCCAGGCCCGCGCCGTAATAGGCTTCCAGCAGGCTGTTGAAGGCGGGCTGTTTCCGCTCGCCCCTATAGCCGGGGGGATAGACATGCAGGGTACGCCCGCCCGCATAGGGCTGGGGTTCGCTGCGCGTCCGGGCGCGGATGGTCTGCACGGTCTGGCCGCGGGCGCCGTCGGGATCGGTCAGGGTCAGCCGGGCTTCATAGTCGGTGCCGGGCGTCAGATTCAGGATGCTGCCGGCAAAGCCGTCGGGCACGATATAGCTCAGATGTTCGACATCGCGGAAGATGCGCTCGCCCCCGACGCGCAAAAGGGGCAGGGCCTTGCGCCAGGCCGTCTCGCCCACCTTGCGGAATTCGACCGCGACGGTGGCGTTGCGGTTGGCGTCGCCCGTAATCGCCCATTCGAAGCCCAGATTTTCCAGGGTGGGATGCTCGACCGTGAAGCGCCCCGCCACGGTGCCGTTCTGGGTTTTTGGCTGGGGCTTTTGCGGGCCCTGGGCATAAGCCGCCAGCCCGGCCAGGCTGAAAGCCGCCAGCACCGCCAGCATGGAACGCTTGATCCAGTTCGCCATGTCGATCCCCCCGTTGCCCTGGGCTTCTGTCGGCCCGGCGCGGGAAGACTAGGGCAGGGGCGCCCTTCGATCTAGATGTGCTTCAGGTCGGCCTTCAGGACCTCGACCAGGTATTTCTTGTGGCCGGTCATGTCGTCCTGGACGGTGCCCTTCAGCCCGTCGGCGCTGAAGTCCAGCGTCGCCCAGCCGGACCATTTCTTGGCGCGCAGGATGCGGAAGATCTCGGGATAATCCACCCCGCCCGAACCCAGCCGCTTGTAGAGATTGACGCGCTTGTGTTCTTCCGGGCTGGGGGCCGGGCCGTGCCAGTTCGCCTTGCGGACATTGTATTTGGCCTCGGCATCCTTCAGGTGCATGGCGGCGATGCGGGAATAATAGACATCCATCACCCGCAGCGGATCGATCCCGCCCAGGGTGGCATGGCCCGGGTCCAGGGTCAGCCAGACATAGCGGGGATCGGTATTCTCCATCAGATAGTCCAGCTCCACCGTGCGCTCGCACACCGTCCAGCAATGGGGATGGAAGGCGAAGCGCACGCCCAGGTCGGCCATCTGCTTGCCGACCTCGTTGATATGGCCGGCGATGATCTTCAGCTCGGCCACCGTCATGTCGCGGTCGTTGCTGGGCCGGTTGTTGAGATTGACCTTCAGGTGGTTGCAGCCGAAATTCTTGACGTAACGGGCATTGTCCAGGTTGTTCTTCAGCGTGTCGGCGAATTTGGTGCTGTCCAGATACTGGCCGCCGCTGCCGATGGTGCAAAGCTCCAGCCCCACTTCGTCCAGCCTGTCCTTCAGCACGCGATAGTCCTGGCCCTTGTCGCGGAATTTCTGCGTCTCGTCGTCAAAGGGCTCGATGCCGTGATAGCCGTACCAGGCCGTCATCTTGATGCCCTCTTCGGGGTGGGGCTTCATCGGCATGAATTCGTGCCCGCTCATCGCATATTTGATGCGGTCGCCCGGCAGGGCCAGGGCGTTGGGCGCGGAGGCGGCAACCGCGGCGGCCGCCAGGCCGGTGCCCATGAGGTTTCTGCGGGTGAGCATGTGTTTCCCCTTTTTTTGTAATTCGCCACCGTGTGGCTTCCCCAGATCATGACAGCAAGACTTGTCCCTGGAAAGAAGTGTAAAGGAAAACCAGGGTGCGAGCCTATCAGATTAGGCGGTGACAGGGAGATACTGTCATCGACTACCTACTCACTTGAGCTCGCCGGGGTATGCCCGATCGACAGTTTCATGTAATCGTGGAAATTTGTCACCCCAAAGACCAGCTTGGTTCAAAGCCGAGTGGACGTTCCCGCTGGTTACGGTGGCGGGAAGTAAAACTAGCTTTCCTCGTGCGAAATCAAACAAGTTGGCACATCGCGCGTATATCTCGGCGGTTTGTACAATGTAGTTCTCCACATTCGCCGCCATCACTATTGTGTCGCTTTCAGACTTTAGGTTGTTATACAACCAGTTTAGGCGTGCCCTTTGGATCTGAAGGACGCTTAAGATCTCGACGAGATTATTGGTGATCGGCTCATCAGAGAATTCGATTATTTCCCGCAAGTCAGAAACAACTGTCGGTGCGAAGGTTGGAAAAGCCCCAAGGCTCTTGTCCCTCGGGATAATCTCGTCCTTCTTCGTAGCTAACAAAGTTGTTAGCGCGGCACTGGCCTCAATTGCGTAGTCAGAAAGTGCGCTCAACACCAGCGGTAATGCGGCCCTAGCGGCCGCAAATTTCCGGCGTCTTTCATCGGCTGCTATATCTCGATCCGACTGAATTTGCTTGTTGATGTACTGGCCACCTATGAAAGCTGCGCCGATCGCGATCACGCCTGCAAGTAGCGTCTGCCAGTCTTTCAAAATAGACACTAAGTACATTTCATCTCCGGGCGGGCCATCAGGCTTGGGGGGCTCAAAAATGACTAGGCAATCGACTGATGAGGGGGCAGCACTGAGTTGGAAATCAGAGGTGTAACCAGTCCGGCGCTTCGCTTCTGACGCCATCAGGTGTGACTTTAAATGACGTGTTAAATAGCCGGATCACAGGCGCGAGAAAATCGCTCACTATTTCCGGCCAAGAGTTGGCTAGCGAGGCCATCGGTATCTCTTTTGTAACTCTTCGCTGGTCGGTGCAGGCTAGTCCTCCGACGGAGTAATAGCGGCCCGGATGAAAAATTGTCCGACCGGAGAGGCCTCGCCATTCGCAAGTCAGTGTGACGCTAACGGGCGCGTCAAACTTCTCTGCGAACGCCTGCGCATGACGAAGAAGCTCCGACAGCGAGCGAATTTGCAATGCAGGGCTGAGCCACGAACCGGGTTGCCTCTCTATTGACCTATTCCAATCTTCTTTATCTTCCCAATAAGGCCTAATGAGGGTGGCTTTGCCGCCCGTCGAAATGCGCCACATGTCCGCATAGAATCCCAAGTCGCTGGTATCCCGCAATAGGGCGCACTCGATAAAATCCTCATCTCCCTCTCCACTCGATTCATCTACAATGAAGTGAGGGGGAATTTCGTCTCTGGTGAAGGGATAGAACATGCTCCAGCCGGTGCGAACCCGATCATGCACCTCATTGCTCAACTGAAGTAATAGGACTTCCTTCAAATAAGCTGGGTCAAGTTTTTGTCCATCACCTCGAGCGATTGAGTAGCTGTACTGAACGTTGTGGAGGGCAAGGAAATCTGTTTTCCGGAATTTCCGCGCGTCGGTCACGAATTGTTTGTGAGCGGCGTCGTGCCACACTCTCAATTCATTCGTCCTGCTGCTTTCATGGGTGACATTTGGTGTTCCAGTCAATGCGGCGCCAATCGCTCCTAGGATGCTCGCGCGCTCATGTAAGGCGCAGCGTCGAATAATAGGATTCCATTCCGCAGATGACATAACCCCTGCGCTTTCAGGCCCGGGTTTCCGTACATAATGGAACCCCTGTGTGATGCCTCTTATTTTTCCGTCGACAATCGGCCCATTCGATTTCGCGCAGATTGGCGTGCTGCCGTGCAAAGCACGATAATAATGGGATGGGTGTTCCCGCTTGAGGATGTCACATTCATTACGTCGCAGTGTATTGTCGGCTCGAGATATTTCTTTACGATTCCGGCGATTGTGTCGCGGTTCACTACAGCGTTAGGGAATGGTGTTGGTCCGGCGACGGTGAGATCGTCATTAAACCCGAAAACGATTACGCCACCGCCATGATTCGCGATGGCGCAGATGTGTCTCGCTAAATCCGCGCGCGCTTCTGGGTTTTCGCTTAGATCGAGCCAAGACTTGTACTCGACTGACAGGGTTTCATTTGGCGCATCGACGAGATCACCGTAAGTGCCGTGCTGTGCCATTGGGTATCCTTTTTAGAAAAAAGGCC
This sequence comes from uncultured Rhizobium sp., assembly GCA_964343955.1. Classification (GTDB taxonomy): domain Bacteria; phylum Pseudomonadota; class Alphaproteobacteria; order Micropepsales; family Micropepsaceae; genus Rhizomicrobium. The sequence continues at coordinate 19,872 of CAYFKU010000045.1, forward strand.
CGGCGATTGCTCGCCGGGCCTTTCCGCATTTCTAGCAGTGATGCACGGACCTTAGAAGTCCATGTCACCCATGCCGCCGCCCATGCCGCCGCCGCCGCCCGGCATCGGGGGCGCGTCCTTCTTGGGGCGATCGGTGATCATGGCTTCCGTGGTGATCAGCAGGCCCGCCACCGAAGCGGCGTTCTGCAGGGCCACGCGCACCACCTTGGTCGGGTCCACGATGCCGGCATCGATGAAGTCGGTATATTCACCGGACTGGGCGTTATAGCCGAAGGTGTTCGACTTCTGCTCGCTCAGTTTGCCGACAACGATGCTGGCTTCCTGGCCGGCATTGGAGACGATCTGACGGATCGGGTACTGGATCGCGCGGCGCACGATGTTGATGCCCTGGGTCTGGTCGTCATTGTCGCCCACCACGTCCTTCAGCGCCTTGGAGGCGTAGAGCAGCGCGGTGCCGCCGCCCGGGATGATGCCTTCTTCCACGGCAGCCTTGGTGGCGTTCAGCGCGTCATCGACGCGGTCCTTGCGCTCCTTGACTTCCACTTCCGTGGCGCCGCCGACGCGGATCACCGCA
>CAYFKU010000046.1:0-3110 GCA_964343955.1 uncultured Rhizobium sp.
CGCCCTTCAGATATTCGCCGCGCACCGTATGGCCGGGGCCCTTGGGGGCGACCATCGCCACGTCCATGTCGGGGCGCGGCTCGATCAGCTTGAAATGCACGTTGAAGCCGTGGGCGAACAACAGGCAGGAGCCCTGCTTCATGTTGTCCTTGAGGTCGTTCTTCCAGATGTCGGCCTGCAGCTCGTCGGGCGTGGCCATCATCATCACATCGGCCCATTTGGCGGCGTCGGCGACGCTCATCACCTTGAAGCCGGCGGCTTCCGCCTTCTTGGCGCTGGCGCCGGGGCGGACCGCGATCACGACGTCCTTGACGCCGCTGTCGCGCATGTTCTGGGCATGGGCATGGCCCTGGGAGCCAAAGCCGATCACCGCGACCTTCTTGTTCTTGATCAGATTGAGATCGGCATCCCGATCGTAATAGACGCGCATTTTCTTCTTACCCTTCTGTCGGCCCTTTGGCCTTGCTTTCAAAAACGAACCCGCAGCCGGACGGCCGTGGGCTTTTACATGGCTTCCGGGCCGCGGGAAATGGCGGCGACGCCGGTGCGGGAGACCTCCACCAGCCCCAAAGGCCGCATCAGCTCGATAAAGCTGTCGATCTTGGACGGGGCGCCGGTGATTTCGAACACGAAACTGGAGGCGGTGGTGTCCACCGGGCGGGCGCGGAAGGCGTCGGCCATGCGCAGCGCCTCGACCCGCTTGTCGCCCTGGCCGGCCACCTTGATTAACGCCATTTCCCGCTCGATCCCGGCCTTCTGGCTGGTCCAGTTGGTGACCTTGTGGGTCGGCACCAGGCGGCGAAGCTGGTTCTCGATCTGCTCGATCACCGCGGGCGTGCCGCTGGTGACGATGGTGATGCGGCTGGTGCGGCCCACGGCATCGACCTCGGCTACGGTCAGGCTCTCGATATTGTAGCCACGGCCGGAAAACAGGCCGACCACCCGGGCCAGCACGCCGGCCTCATTGTCCACCAGCACCGTCAGGGTGTGGCGTTCGACCTCATTCGCGGGCTTCAGCTTGGTATCGTGCATGTTCATCAGACTTTATCTCAAACCAGCATCTTGCCGGCGTCGCTGATTTCGCCGCCGTCATCGGGCGACAGCAGCATCTCGTTATGCGCCGCGCCCGAGGGGATCATGGGATAGCAATTCTCGGCCGGATCGACGCGCACATCGAACAGGACGGGCCTTCTCACATTCAGCATTTCCTCGATCTTGCCGTCCAGCTCGGACGGCTTTTCGGCGCGCAGGCCGACGCAGCCGAAGGCTTCCGCCATTTTCACGAAATCGGGCAGCGCCTCGGAATAGGAATGGGAATAGCGGCCGCCATGCAGGATCTCCTGCCACTGGCGCACCATGCCCATATATTCGTTGTTCAGGATGAAGATCTTTATCGGCAGGTCATACTGAATCGCGGTGGACATTTCCTGCATGGTCATCTGCACAGACGCCTCGCCGGCAATATCGATCACCAGTGCATCGGGATGGGCCATCTGCACGCCGACGGCGGCAGGCAGGCCATAGCCCATGGTGCCCAGCCCGCCGGACGTCATCCAGCGATTGGGATCGTCGAAATGGAAGCGCTGGGCAGCCCACATCTGGTGCTGGCCCACTTCGGTGGTGATGAAGACATCGCCGCGATTGCGGGTCAGGGCATAGAGCCGGTCGATGGCATATTGCGGTTTGATGATGCTGTCCGAATTGCGATAGGACAGCGACTTCTTTTCCCGCCAGACATTGATCTGCTTCCACCAGGCTTTCAGCGCCTCGGTCTGGACCTGATGCTTCTGGGTCTTCCAGAAGCGCACGATCTCGCGCAGCGCCTTGGCGGCATCCGACACGACGCCCAGATCGACCCGCACGATCTTGTTGATCTGCGAGGCGTCGATGTCGATGTGGATTTTCTTCGATCCCGGCGAAAAGGCGCTGACCCGGCCGGTGCAGCGATCGTCGAAGCGCGCCCCGATATTGATCATCAGGTCGCAGTCATGCATGGCATGATTGGCTTCCCAGGTGCCGTGCATGCCCAGCATGCCCAGCCATTCGGGGCGCGAGGCCGGAAAGGCGCCCAGCCCCATCAGGGTCGAGGTGATGGGAAAACCGGTCAGATCGACCAGCTCGCGCAGCAGCATGGACGCTTCCGGACCGGCATTGATGATGCCGCCGCCGGAATAGATCACCGGGCGCTGGGCCGCGGCCATCATCTCGACCACCTTCACGATCGCGGACAGGTCCGGATCGGTCTTGGCGCGATAGGTGCGGTGGTGGATCGACTGCGGGCCGTGATAGCCGCCGGACTGGAACTGGACATCCTTGGGAATATCCACCACCACCGGGCCGGGCCGCCCCGTGGTCGCGATCTCGAAAGCCTCATGCAGCACGCGGCTCAGATCGTTCACGTCCTTCACCAGCCAGTTATGCTTGGTGCAGGGCCGCGTGATGCCGACCGTGTCGCATTCCTGGAAAGCGTCAGTGCCGATCAGATGCGTGGGCACCTGGCCTGTCAGCACAACCAGCGGAATGGAATCCATCAGCGCATCGGTCAGGCCCGTGACCGCATTGGTGGCGCCGGGACCGGAGGTGACCAGCACCACGCCGGGCTTGCCGGTCGAGCGGGCATAGCCTTCGGCGGCATGCACCGCGCCCTGCTCATGCCGCACCAGCACATGGGTGATGTCATTGGCCTTGAACAGCGCGTCATAGATGGGAAGCACCGCGCCGCCGGGATAGCCGAAAATATGGGTGACGCCCTGATCCTTCAGGGCGCGGATGACCATCTGCGCGCCCGTGAGGGTTTCCACGCCCGAGGCGTCCCGTGTCCCCCCTGCGATCAATGTCTCGTCCTTGTCCATGTCCGTCCCCTGAAAATCCAATGCTGGTAATTGCGCCAAAGATAAAGGGGCGTTTCCGCCCCTTGTCCGCATGGCCGCCATGCCCCTTTTCCATCGCTGGCCGAAGTCAGCTTCGGGGGGCGGGCGGCCTTATAACTACAAGCATCTTCAACATGGCCGGGACGCTAAATCTGCTGCGCTGCGGCGTCAAGCAATTTTATGCAGAAATTTTCTTCCATTGCGACATTAAATTGCTCTGTAACGGGTCATACCAGATAT
>CAYFKU010000046.1:3120-9120 GCA_964343955.1 uncultured Rhizobium sp.
GGCATCCGGTGCCGAAACCACGTCATCTGGCGCTTGGCGAACTGCCGCGTGGCGGTGATGGCGGCATCCAGGGCCTGTTCCCGGTTCAGGCGGCCCTCGGCCAGGGCCTGAAGGGGCCGCAAACCCAGCAATTTGGCCGCCGGCAGCGCGGGCTCCAGCCCCTTGAGGTCCATGGCCTCTTCCAGCCCGCCCTGATCCAGCATCGCTTCAAACCGGGTGGCGATCCGGGCTCGCAAATCGGCCCTGGGCATGTCCAGGACAAAGCCGGCGACCCTGTCTTTGTCCAGCAAGGGCGCGGCAGGCTTTTCCTGCCAGGCGGCAAGGGGTGTGCCGGTGGCTTCCAGGACTTCATAGGCACGCAGCACGCGCTGCGGATCGCTGGGCCGCAGCTTCGCGGCCGTCAGCGGATCGCGCGCGGCCAGGCGCGCATGCAGCGCCTCCACCCCGATTTCGTCCAGCAGGGCGCGCGCCTCGTCCCGCACATCATCGGGTATGGCGGGAATGTCGGCCAGCCCTTCGGTCAGGGCCATGAAATACATGCCGGTGCCACCGACGAAAATGGGAAGCCGGCCATTGCGGCGCGCCTGGGCCAGGGCCTTCGCCGCATCGTCACGCCACAAACCTGTCGAATAGAGCGCATGCGCGCTGACATGGCCGTACATCAGGTGCGGAACGCGGGCGCGATCCTGGGCCGAGGGCTGCGCCGTCAGGATGGGCGCCTCGCGATAGACCTGCATGGAGTCGGCATTGATCACCACGCCGCCACTTTCCCGGGCCAGTTCCAGCGCGGCCGCCGACTTGCCGCTGGCGGTGGGTCCTGCAATAAGCACGGCGTCAAACGTCATGGCATCACAATGTTTGTTCTGAATGTGATCGGCAAGGGCGCCGAGCCGGAGATGTTCGCCGATCTGGCCGGCGGCGCGGTGGAGATCCTGTCCGCGGGCTTTGCTTTCGATATCCCCGTCTCGGACCATGCGGCGCTGCCCATGGCCCGGGAAAGGGCGGCGGGCCTGCCGCTGGACATCAACCTGGTGGCGACCGCGCACCGGCGCAAGAAGCTGCTGGTGGCCGACATGGATTCCACCATCATCAATGTCGAATGCCTGGACGAACTGGCGGACATGGCGGGCCTGAAACCCCAGATCGCCGCCATCACCGAACGCGCCATGCGCGGCGAGCTGGAGTTCGAAGCCGCCCTGAAGGAACGCGTCGGGATGCTGAAAGGTCTTTCGCTGGATGCGCTGGAGCGCACCTATGTGGAGCGGGTGCGCCTCAATCCCGGCGCCAAATCCCTGCTGGCCACCATGCGCGCCCATGGCGCGCATACGATGCTGGTCAGCGGCGGCTTCGGCTTTTTCACCAGCCGCGTGGCGAAGGCGGCCGGCTTTCATGTCGAACGGGGCAACATCCTGCTCGACGACGGCATGGCGCTGACCGGCGAGGTCGGCATGCCGATCCTTGGCCGCCAGGCCAAGCTGGAGGCGCTGGAAGAAGGTGCGGCCAGCCTTGGCATCGGCCATCAGGAATGTCTGGCGGTGGGCGACGGCGCCAACGATCTGGCCATGATCCAGCGGGCGGGTTTGGGCGTGGCCTATCATGCCAAGCCCGTGGTGGCGGCCGCGGCGGGCGCGGCCATCACCCACAATGACCTTACCGCCCTGCTCTATCTGCAGGGATATGCGGACGGCGAGATCCTGCGCGAAGGCTGACCAGGAGAACTGATCAGAGCGGCTCGAAATGCGCAAAGGGGCGCTGGCATTCCGCCAGTTGCGCCAGCGGGACAAAGTCCATCACCGCGCCCATAGCCTTCCAGTGATTGCCGATCTCGGCAATGGTCGGCGCGCTTCGCGATTTCTCCGCCGATTCCCATTCGAAAATCTCGACCAGTGCGCCGTCGGCGGCGACGCCCTGCACCACAGCCCGGTCGGTGATCAGCCCTTGCGCCCGCAGCAGGGGCACATGCCGCGCCATCAGCATACGGGCTTCATCCTCAAGGCCGGGATGCGTCCGGTAGGAACAGATGACCAAAATTCCCATGGTCTCCCTTTCGGTACCGAGATGCCTTTCCCGCCATGCGGGGGAGGGTGAGGCCGATGCCCAGATCGGCCGAACGTAGTACCGATTGGGTGCGAAGGCCGGAGGGGAATCAGGATTGCGGCTAATTCAGCCGCAATCCGACATATGTCAGGTCGCCGCCGCGATTGATCAGCAGCAGCTCGACCTTCTTGCCGGACTTGGCATCGCCTTCGATTTTCCGGGAGACATCGTCCGGCGTCTTGACGGCCTGGCTAGCGACTTCCACGATCACATCGCCCGCCTTCACATTCTTTTCGGCCGCGGGGCTTCCGGCCTCCACGGCCGTGACCAGAACGCCCTGCACATTTCCGGCGATCTTGAATTTGGCGCGCGCGGCGCCATCCAGCGGTCCCAGGCTCAAGCCAAGCTGGGCCAGCTTGGGCTGGTTCCTGGGCGCGGGCGCCGCCTTGACCGGCTTGTCGGGCCTGTTGTCCTCGGCCAACTTCTGCACGGTGATCCGCAGCGTCTGCTTCCTGCCCTTGCGCAGGACATCGATATTGGCGGTCTTGCCGATCGGCGTATCGGCGACGATACGCGGCAGGGCACGGTCGTCATTCACCGGCTTGCCATCGAAGCCGACGATCAGGTCACCGTTCAGCAGCCCCGCCTTCGCGGCCGGACCGTCCCTGGTGACATCGGCGACCAGCGCGCCCTGGGTGGTGGGAAGCCCAAGTCCTTCGGCGATTTCCGATGTCACCTGCTGGATGCGCACCCCGATCCAGCCGCGCCGCGCGATGCCGAACTGGCGCAGTTGCCCCACCACGTCCCGCGCCAGATTGGAGGGAATGGCGAAGCCGATGCCGATGCTGCCGCCGGACGGCGAGAAGATCGCCGAATTCACGCCGATGACATTGCCTTCCATGTCGAACAGCGGGCCACCCGAATTGCCGCGATTGATGGGCGCGTCCGTCTGGATGAAATCGTCATAGGGGCCCATATTGATGCTGCGGTTGCGGGCCGAGACGATGCCGGCGGTGACGGTCGAGCCGATGCCGAAGGGATCGCCGATCGCGATCACCCAGTCGCCGATGCGCGCCTGGTCGCTGTTGCCGAAGCGCGTGAAGGGCAGCGGCTTCTTGGGCACAACCTTCAGCAGCGCCAGATCGGTCTTGGTGTCGCGTCCCACCACTTTCGCGGGATATTGCGTGCCGTCCTGCAGGGAAACGGTGATCTCCTCGCCGGGGATGACATGATTGTTGGTGACGATGTAACCGCTGGCATCGATGATGAAGCCCGAGCCAAGCGACGTCACATGCCGCGGCTGATTGGGCTTGGGGCCCAGGAAATTCTTGAACAGGTCTTCCAGCGGCGAACCCGGCGGCAATTGCGGCATGGCGCTTTGCGGCGGCGCCTTCAGGGTCTGGCTGGTGGAGATGTTCACCACCGTGGGCAGCAGCTTGGCGGCCAGATCGGCAAAGGAATCCGGCGCCGGCCGCGCCGATGCCGCGGTCAGGCTGAAGGCCATAAAGGCGCAGACAAAGGCCGGTACGCGGGCGGCAAACAGGGAAAGCAAGGAAGGCATGTCCGGTCCTGGCACGGAAAGGGAATCGTTCGGCGATTTTAGGCGGCGCATCGGGGAACAAACAGGGGAAAACCGGCAAAAAGCGCGGATCGCCATGCTTTTCCCGGCCCGCCGCGCCAGGGTTCCTGCCACGTATCGCAAAAGGAGGCCGCGACCGTACGCACCTTGTGGCCCCGCGCCGTGGCAAACGCCCAATTGTTCGGCAAAAGCCCGCAGTCCGGCGAGCGCGCCCAAGACGGCCAATGTCCGTATCACCGGCAAGGTCTTGCCGACGGTTTGTCACCGCCCGTCTAGGATTCACCGCCGCCGGGGGCTATATCCCGCGCCATGACATTGCGCGATGACGTTCTGAAAGCGCTGGACCAGGTTATCGATCCGGTCAGCGGCCGCACCGTGATTCAACAGGACATGATCCAGGGCCTGGTGGAAAAGGATGGCCATATCGGTTTTGTGCTGGAAGTGGCGCCGGACCGCGGCCCGGAATCAGAGCCGCTGCGCAAGATCTGCGAGGCCATGGTGCTGGGCGTCAGGGGTGTCAAATCCGTCACCGCCGTCCTGACCGCGCATGACGATCATGGCGGCCATGGCGGTCACGAGCATCACCATCATGAAGCGGCGCCGCGCCCCCAGGTGAAGCGGCAGGCGCCGCCTCCGCAAGCCGGCATTCCGGGCGTCGCCAACATCATTGCCGTCGCCAGCGGCAAGGGCGGCGTCGGCAAGTCCACCGTGGCGGTCAACCTCGCCTTGTCTCTGGCCAGGCTTGGCCTGAAGGTGGGACTGCTGGACGCCGACATCTATGGCCCCTCGGTGCCGCGTCTGCTGGCCATCACCGAAAAGCCCGACAGCGACGGTCACAAGCTGCAGCCGATCGAACGGCACGGCATCAAGACCATGTCCATCGGCTTCCTGGTCAAGGAAGACGAAGCGATGATCTGGCGCGGCCCAATGGTGCAAAGCGCCCTGACCCAGATGCTGGGCGATGTCGCCTGGGCGCCTCTCGACGTGCTGGTGCTGGACATGCCGCCGGGCACGGGCGATGCGCAGCTCACCATCGCCCAGCGCGTGCCCCTGAAAGGCGCCGTCATCGTCTCGACGCCGCAGGACATTGCCCTGATCGACGCCAAGAAGGGCATCGCCATGTTCAAGAAGACCCAGGTGCCGATACTGGGCGTGGTGGAGAATATGAGCGTCTTCACCTGTCCCGATTGCGGCTCGTCCCATGCCATCTTCGGCCATGGCGGCGCGCGTGAAACGGCGGAAAAGATGGGTGCGCCTTTCCTGGGGGAAATTCCGCTGGTGCCGCGCATCCGCGAAACCTCGGACGCCGGACAGCCGATCAGCGTCTCGGTGCCGGATGGACCGGAAGCAAAGGCCTTTCTCGAACTGGCGAAACAGGTCGCGGCCACGCTGCAAGGCGCCGGCAAAGCCGCGCCGAAGATCGTTATCGAATAACGCTACCGCGTGAGCGTCACATAGCTATAGCTGAGTCCATCCTGCGTGACGTGCGTCTCGCGGAAGGTCTCCGTCCAGCCGGTCCTGCCCAGGTCAAACCGCGCATCGCCTTCAAAGTCGCGATGCACTTCCGTCAGTTCGATGCGCGCGGCCAGCGGCAGGGCGCGCTGGTAGATCTCCGCCCCGCCGATCACCATCACCGTGCCGGAAGTGCCGGACGTCGCCTGTCCCAGTGAGCCCGCGGTCAGCGCGCCTTCGGCTTTCCAGTCCAGCTGGCGTGTCACCACCACATTGACCCGTCCGGGCAGCGGCTTCCTGGGAAGGCTGTCCCAGGTCTTGCGGCCCATCACGATGGTGTGGCCCATGGTCAGCGCCTTGAAGCGCTTCAGATCCTCCGGGATATGCCAGGGGATGGCGCCATTGCTGCCGATCACGCCATTGTCGGCAATCGCAACCACCAGAACGATCTCGCTCATGATCTCTCCGCATGGGCAAGCTGCGCCAGGGGCTTGCCTTCCAGGCGATAATTCCGCCAATCCGCCACCGGCTTCGCGCCCAGCATCTGATAAAAGCCGATGGCGCGACTGTTCCAGTCCAGCACCTGCCATTCCAGAAATCCGCCCTGGGCTTGTGCCCTGGCTGCCAGTTGGGTGAGCAGGGCCTTGCCCGCGCCCCGGCCGCGAAAGGCTTCGCGCACATACAGATCTTCCACGAACAGGCCCCGCGCCGCCCGAAAGCTTTTGTAAGTCCAGTACCAGGTGGCGACACCCACGGGGTCTTCGCCCAGAAAGGACAGTTCGCAGGAACAGGCGGCGCCGAACATGTCGCGCAGGATGTCGGTTTCGTTCAGATGGAATTCAGGTGCCTTTTCATAGGCTGCCAACTCTCCGAGCAGCGCCAGAATCAGCGGTGCGTCAGAGGGCGAGGCCGGGCGGATGGCGAATTCGCGC
>CAYFKU010000046.1:9130-15511 GCA_964343955.1 uncultured Rhizobium sp.
CCATACGGGATTGGGTTCAAAAGGGAACCCGATCCCCAAGATGCCAGTTTACAACGCAACCGCCTTGCGGAGGATGACATGCGCCATTTGTTGATTTCCGTCGCCGCCCTGGCCTTGACCGCCGACGCCGCCGTCGCCCAGCCCGATCGCGATCATGATCGCGGACGCGGCCCCGAACATCGTCAGGATGTCGGCAAGGCCAGCATGGGGCGGGATGTGCAGCAGCGCGCCCAGGCAGAGTTGCGCGGACAGGCGCCGCAGCGAAGCGCGCAAGGCGGCGGTCCCACCGCCTTCACCAATCAGGTCACGGGGCAGCAGCCGGGTCCCCATGGCGAGCGCCCGGATCGCGGCGATCGGGGCAACTGGCAGGGACGCGGCGCACCGCAGGCTTCCCCTCCGCCGCAAGCATTGGCGCCCCAGCAACAGCGCGACGAGAATCGTGGCGGCTGGCAGGGCCGGGTTGACAACCGGGGCGACCGGCAAGGCCGGCGCGACCGCGACCGCCGGGATTGGGGCCGCGACAACGATCGGCGCGACTGGGGTCGGGACGATGACCGCCGCGACTGGAACCGGGAGCGCGGCGGCTACGGCGGGCCGCGCCGCGACTTCCGGGACTACAGCAACTATCACCGCGACTGGCGGCCCACGCGCCGCTTCCGTGCCCCGGCCTATCACCGTCCCCCCGGCTGGTATTCACGGCGCTGGAGTTTCGGCCAGATTCTGCCGTCGCTTTTCTGGACCCGCGACTATTGGCTGGATTACCGCCTCTATGACCTGCCCCCGCCCCCTTATGGCGCGGTCTGGGTACGGGTGGGCGAAGATGCCCTGATGATTGACGACTACAGCGGCGAGATCATCACGGTCGCCTATAACGTCTTCTATTGACACAGGTTTTCCGTCCACAGCCTGCGGCACCTTACCCCTTACGCGCAGGATGATTGCTGCTATAAGCGGCCACCGTGCCCGTGCCTCCCGCGGGTTGAGAGCAAGGTACGGAAATCCCATGTCGAACGTGACGGTAATCGGCGCCCAATGGGGCGACGAAGGCAAAGGCAAGATCATCGACTGGCTGGCGAACCGCGCCGACATGGTGGTTCGCTTCCAGGGCGGCAACAATGCCGGCCATACCATCGTAGCGGACGGCAAGACCTACAAGCTCTCGCTGCTGCCGTCCGGCGTGATCCAGGGCAAGCGCTCCATCATCGGCAATGGTGTGGTGGTCGATCCCTGGTCCCTGCTGGGCGAGATCGAGAAGGTCGCGGCCGCCGGGCTGGCGATCACGCCGGACCTTCTGGTTCTGGCCGAGAATGCCGTGCTGGTGCTGCCGCTGCACCGTGAGCTGGATGCCCTGCGCGAGGAAGCTGCCTCCCAGAAAATCGGCACCACCAAGCGCGGCATCGGCCCTGCCTATGAAGACAAGGTCGGCCGCCGTGCCATCCGCGCCATCGATCTGAAAGATCCCGCGTCCCTGCCCGGCAAGATCGAGCGGCTGCTGGCCCATCACAATGTCCTGCGCCGGGGCTTCGGCGCCGCGGAGGTCGATGCCAGGGCCCTGCTGGATTCCCTGAACGAGATCGCGCCCAGGATTGCGCCCTTCCTGGGTTCGTCCTGGCGCGAGCTGGATGCCGCGCGCAAGGCCGGCAAGCGCGTGCTGTTCGAAGGCGCCCAGGCGGTGCTGCTGGATATCGATCACGGCACCTATCCCTTCGTCACTTCTTCCAACACCGTGGCTGGCCAGGCCGCGGCAGGCGCCGGCGTCAGCCCCCGCGCCATCGGCACGGTGCTGGGCATCGTCAAAAGCTACACCACCCGCGTCGGCGAAGGTCCCTTCCCCACCGAATTGAAGGACGCCACCGGCGAAAAGCTGGGTGAGCGCGGCCATGAATTCGGCACCGTGACGGGACGCAAGCGCCGCTGCGGCTGGTTCGATGCCGTGCTGGTGCGGCAGACCTGCGTCACCGGCGGCGTCGATGGCATCACGCTCACCAAGCTGGATGTGCTGGACGGATTCGATGAGATCAAGGTCTGCGTCGCCTATGAAGCCGATGGCCGGCGCTACGACTATTTGCCGGCGGACGCCAATCTGCAGGCCAGGCTAAAGCCCGTCTATGAAACGCTGGAAGGCTGGAAGGAAACCACCCACGGCGCACGCAGTTGGGCCGACCTGCCCGCCAACGCCATCAAATATGTGCGCCGGGTGGAAGAACTGATCGGTGCGCCGGTGGCGCTGCTCTCCACCAGCCCCGACCGCGAAGACACGATCATGGTGCAGGATCCGTTTGTGGATCGCTGAACGCCGCCCCGCCGATTCATTCGGCACGACCGGCGATGCTGTGCCTCTCTTTGCGCCGATCGGGGCGCCAACCGGCATTTTAGTCTGCCAAAGCGGCGACGTCGGAACAGACGATGGGCAGGCTGCCATGTTGCAGTGCAATAAATATGTTTGACAACAAGGGGTTACGGCCTCAGTATTCTATTGCACTGCAATAAGTTGCCGAAGCCGATCAGGGAGAGCGCCTTACACCTTATCTGTAAAGGAGCCCCCAATGCTGCGTACCCTCACGATCACCGCCCTTCTCGCCCTGGGCATCGGCGCCGCCCATGCCGATGACGCCTCGACCCTGGTTTCCTATGGCGACCTGAACCTGTCCAAACCCGCCGATGCCAGGGTCCTTGCCGCCCGCCTGCAGGATGCCGCCGCAGCGGTCTGCCTGAAGGCAAACCCCGCCAATCTCAGCCAGGTCGCGCTGGAAAATTGCGTCAATGTTTCGGTTCACATGGCGATGACGCGGATCGAAAGCGACATGTCAGAAGCCGTTCACGACAAACTGTCCATGGTCCGCACCGCGATGCGGGACTGATCGCACGCCCTGTCATGGCCGGTGCAGACACCGGCCATGACGCGCGGGGCGTTCATCGGCGGCCGTTGAAAACCACATAGCGGAATTTGACGCCGGGATTGACTTTGAACAGATGCGGCATCCCGGCGGGAATCTGTATGAAGTCGCCGGTGCGCACGGTCATAGTGCTTCCCCCGGAAATGCCGTCGCCGCGGATCTGTCCGGGCCCTGTTTCGCGCGCAGCCGTCACGGTGCCGCCATAGGTCAGGCTGGCCTCGCCGGACAGGACATGAATGTAGTGCGTCCAGTCGGTATGAACTTCCGGCTCATTGCCCTTGTCGCTGCGCTGGGCATATTCGACAAAGTAGTTTTCGTGATCGACCGGGAAGGCGGTCTTGGCGCCAGGCCCCGGCTTGTCGGTCAGGGCTTCAACCTCCCTGGCGGAAAGATATTTGAACGGCTCGGGCGGCGTGGCGCGCAGAGAGGTTTGCGCCGAGGCGGGCTGCTCCAGCAATCCGGCGACCAAAAACGAAACAGCGGCTGTTCTGACAATCATCGTCCTCATCCTTTGTGATGTTCCTCGATTAAAGATCGGCGGCCCTGGTCCATATACCGGCGGCCGCGGCCACCATCAGGCTCAGCGCCAGCGCCGGCATGCCGTCAAGGCCCAGCTCGCGCATCACGGCCAGACACAGAGCCAGGCTGGCGATGGCGACCACGATGCCGCCAATCAGGCTGGCCTTGCCTGTCGTGATATGAGCGCGCGGTTCGGTCATCGCTCCGCGCTCCCGTGCAAGTCTTGACGAACCCGGCTGCCGTCATAGCCATTGAAGACATGCTTCAGCAGCCCGCAATCCAGGTCCGAAGTGCCGAAAAACCAGTCCGCCACCGGATAAGTCAGGTTGAAGTTTCGCTCCATCATGATGGCGCGATTGTGATGGGCGATGTGGTGACGGCGGATGGAGTTGACCAGCGGGATGTACCGAACAAGACGGTCATCCCTGACATGGCAGCAATAATGAAACAGCTCGTAATTCAGATAGAGCGCGGTGTTGGTGATCAGGAGCAGCCAGCCGGCATCGGCAAAACCCAGGCGGCGCAGGACAAAGGCCGGTATCAGCGACAAGGTCATGAAGGCCACCAGCGCATAGGGCGGGAAAAAGACGATGCGGAAGTCGCGGGCCGTGTCGAAGCTCGGCTCGCCATCGGTGAAGAATTCGTGGTGGGCCAGCGTGTGCCGCGTGTAGATGCCCATCAGGCCCTTCACAGGCCGGTGCATCACATATTTGTGCAGCCACCATTCAAAAACGTTGGAAAGACAAAAAGCCGTCGGGATCACCAGCCATTCGAACCAGGCCGGGTGGACGATCTGGCGCGTGCACACCCAGATCGCCGCGCCGCCCAACCCGAAGATCAGCGCCACATGCAGCCAGCCCCTATAGGCCGGCGCGATACGCCGGCGGTAGTCGGCGCGGAAGGCTTCCTGGCGCGGCGACATAGAGGGCATGGCGTGCCCCTTTAAAAAGTGGCGATGGGATTAAGCACCGAACCCGTCGCGCCCGGCACCGCCGCGGGCGAGGCCGTGACCAGGAATTCCCAGCGCTTGCGCCTGGCGGCCTCGCGGCTGATGAGTTCCAGATCCAGATTGTCGAAGATCGGCATGCCCATCGCCACGATGCAAAGCGCATGGATGGGCTGCGAGACGCCTTCGACGCCGGACGGCAGCACATCCTGGGCATCGTCGCCGCCCAGGATCGCCACATCGCGGGCATGCATCCAGGGCGCACAGCTCATATGCAGGCCCGCCAGCTTCTGCACGGCCCAGGGTCCTTGCGCATCGCGCCGCGCCCAGCGACCGGTGCGGATGATCATCACATCGCCGGACCCGACCTTCAGGCCGGCCTGTTTCTCCCACCCTTCCAGATCTTCCGGATAGATGGGCGTTCCGGGCTCCAGCCAGTCCACGCCCTTGTAGCGCGCCATGTCCATCAGCACGCCGCGCGTGATGATGCCGTTCTTGAAATTGATGATGCTGTTCTTGGCCGCGCCGTCCTCGCCGACAACATCCGAGGAATAGCCATTATAGATTTTCCCGTCATAGACAAAGTGGCACAGCGAATCCATGTGGGTATGGGCCATGCCGTGATAGGAGATGAAAAAGGTATCGCTGGTGCTGGCGATGCCGGTCTTGGGCTGGCTGGCGCCGGTGCGCGTGGTCTTGCGCTGGATCGGCACGGGATTGTCAACCGCATCCTTGACCTCGGCATTGCGCGCCATCGAGAAGGACACACCTTCCTTCACCGTCGCGATCGCCGCCTTGCGACGGGCGGGCGTGATCAGGTTGACGGCGCCCATCTGATCCTCGGCGCCCCAGCGGCCCCAGTTGGAAAGCTGCTTGTGCAGCCGCACGAAATCATCCGGTGTCGAATTGGGCCGCGGCTGCGCCTGCGCGCCCGTCGCGCCGATGCCCGCCATCGCCGCGCCAGCGGCAAGCTGGATCGCGTCGCGGCGCGTATGGGATTGTGTGTCAGACATGAGCCCCTCCCCCTTCTGCGCTCCTTTGCGGAGCTTTGGGGAAGGCTAGCTGGAAAGCGCGCTAGGGCCTAGCGGCTCCAGGGCCCGAGAGCCCATGTCCCAAGTAGCCATGTCCCAAGGGGCCATGTCCCAGGGGGCCGTGTCCCTGCCCCAGTCCCGGCGCGGCCCCGATGGCCGCCTGCACAAAGGCATGCGCGCGCGCCACGGCCTCCTGCAATGACCGGCCCTGCGCCAGCCCGCAGGCAATGGCGGTGGCCAGGGTGCAGCCAGTGCCATGGGTATGGCGGGTCGCCTGCCGTGGCGCCTCGAAGGCAATGAACTCGCCCCCGGTCCACAGCACGTCACGCACCGTTGGCCCGTCCCCATGCCCGCCCTTGATGAGGGCGTTTTCGACACCCAGCGCCTTCAGCGCCAGGACAGCTTCGCCAAGCTGGCGCTCGCTGCGGGGATCAACGCCTGTCAGAGCCTGGGCCTCCGGCAGATTGGGCGTCACCAGCCGCGCCATGGGCAGCAGCCTTGTCTTCAACGCGGCGACGGCCGCATCTTCCAGCAAGGGCGAGCCGCCCTTGGCGACCATCACGGGATCGACCACCAGGGGGATCTGCGGCGCATGTTCGGCCAGGGTCGCGGCCACCATCTCAACCATTTCGGCATTGCCCAGCATGCCGGTCTTAATGGCATCGGCGCCGATGTCGGACAGGCAGGCGATGATCTGGTCGCGCACAATGGCGGGTGGCACCAGATGGGCGCCCGTGACGCCCAGGCTATTTTGGACCGTGACGGCGGTGATCGTCGTCTGGGCATAGACGCCGAAGGCCTGGGCGGTTTTCAGGTCGGCCTGGATACCGGCCCCGCCGGACGAATCCGAACCGGCGATGACCAGAATCCGGGGGATCACTAGGCCGCAACCTCTTCGATCGCCGATGCGATCTGGCGCACCACGGCGCGCACCACCTTCTCGTCCTCGCCTTCCGCCATGACGCGGATCAGCGGCTCGGTGCCGGAC
>CAYFKU010000046.1:15521-19980 GCA_964343955.1 uncultured Rhizobium sp.
GACTTGACCTTTTCATTCTCCAGGGGCGAGCCCTTCTTGAAGCGCACATTCTCCAGAATCTGCGGCATCGGCTCGAACAGATGCGCCGCTTCCGAAGCGGGCTTTCCTTCGCGCGCCAGCACCGCCAGCACCTGCAGCGCGGCGACCAGCCCGTCGCCGGTGGTGGAGAAATCCGACAGGATGATATGGCCGGATTGTTCGCCGCCGACATTGAAGCCGCCCTTGGCCATCTCTTCCAGCACATAGCGGTCACCGACCGCGGAACGGGCGAGCTTGAGATTCAGGGTATTGAGGAACCGGTCCAGCCCGGCATTGGACATCACCGTGCCCACCACGCCGCCGCCTTTCAGGCGCCCGATCTTGGACCAGCTTTTGGCGATCAGGGCCAGCAACTGGTCGCCATCGATGATGCGCCCATGCTCGTCGCTCATCACCACACGGTCGGCGTCGCCGTCGAGCGCAATGCCGAAATCGGCCCGCACCTCGCGCACCTTGTTGCACATGGCCTGGGGCGCGGTGGAGCCGCAGTCCAGATTGATGTTGGTGCCATCCGGCTTCACGCCGATCGCCACGATATCGGCGCCCAGTTCCCACAGCACTTCGGGGGCGACCTTGTAGGCGGCGCCGTTGGCGCAGTCGATCACGATGCGCAGCCCGTCCAGCCGAGCCTCGCGCGGGAAGGTGCGCTTGGCGAATTCGATATAGCGCGCCTGGCTGTCGTCGATGCGCTTGGCGCGGCCGATCTGGGCCGGCGGAGCAAGGCCCTGTTCCAGCCCGGCGGCCATCAGGGCCTCGATCTCATTTTCCACCTCGTCCGACAGTTTCTGCCCATCGGGTCCGAAGAATTTGATGCCGTTATCCTCGTAAGGATTGTGAGAGGCGGTGATCATCACGCCAAGGTCCGCGCGCAGGGAGCGGGTCAGCATGGCCACAGCCGGCGTCGGCAGGGGGCCGAACTGGAAAACCTCCATGCCCACCGCCGTGAAGCCCGACACCAGCGCGCTTTCGATCATGTAGCCGGAAAGGCGTGTGTCCTTGCCGATCACCACCCGGTGACGATGTTCGCCGCGGGTGAAGATGCGGCCCGCCGCCATGCCGGCCTTGAGGGCCACTTCGGGGGTGAGCTTGGCGGTGTTGGTGCGGCCGCGAATGCCGTCAGTGCCGAAATATTTGCGGGTCATTTTCAAGTCTCGGAGGGCAAAAAATGGCTGGACCCCGTCTCTTTACCATAGTCCTGCCTAAAGGACGTTAACGCGGAAGATTTCCAAGGTTTCCCAATATTTTAAGGCCATCCCGCACCGCCCCCGGGTCATGGGTCCGGATATAGTCGGCGCCATTGGCCCCGGCGAACAGCTCGGCCGCCAGGCTGGCCGCCCCCGCCTCCTGGGCCGGGCGGTTGACCAGCTTGCGCAGAAAGCCCTTGCGGGAAACCGAGATCAGGATGGGCAAGCCATATCGGGCTTTCAGCTCCGGCAGGCGTCGCAGCAGGATCAGGGAATTTTCCGGGTCGGTGCCGACAAATTGCCCCATGCCGGGATCCAGGATCAGACGATCGCGGGCAATGCCGGCCCCGGTCAGGACCTTGATGCGGGTATCGAAGAAGCGGGTAACACGGTCGAAAATTTCGTGGGGCGGCACCTCGGTTCGCACCGCCACGCCCCGTTCCTGCACCATATGCATCACGATCAGCTTCGCTTTCGACCCGGCCAGTTCGGGATACAGCGCATCATCGGCAAAGCCGTGAATGTCATTGAGATAGTCAACGCCCTGGGACAGGGCCCAGCGTTGCACCTCTGTCGAGAAGCTGTCGATCGAGAGGGACAGGCCACTCCCCTTCAACTCCGGCACCACAGCCTTGAGCCGCGCGATTTCCACATCCGGCGCCACGGGCTGAGAGTCCGGGTTGGAAGACGCCGCGCCCAGATCGATGATATCGGCGCCGGCCTGGGCCATGGCCTGGGCATGAAGCAGCGCCGCATCCGGCTCCAGATAGCGGCCGCCGTCCGAAAAACTGTCGGTGGTGATGTTGAGGATGCCGAGTATTTTCACGGGAAAACCGATTGCCGTGGAAAAATGAAGGGCGGCTTCAGCCGCCCTTTTGATATCATATCATGCGACGCCGCGACGAACGCACGACGCGAAAAAACCGCGCCGATTACCGCGGTTGCGGCTCAGGACTGATGATCGGCCCCGCGGGGCGCGGCTTGCCGGCCACCGGGACCGAGGTGCCCTCATTGCGGGTCGGCAGCACCGGATCCTCGTAAGGCGTGCGCACCGGCGGAATGCCCTTGAGAAGGGCGATGATCTCGTCGCCCGTCAGGGTCTCATATTCCAGCAGGCCCCGCGCCAGCACGTTCAGATCGCTCTGGCGACTGGTCAGGATGTCCCTCGCCCGTGTGTAGCTCTCATCGATGATGCGGTGGATTTCCGAATCGATCTTCTGGGCCGTGGCTTCCGAGATGTTCTGGGTGCGCGACACGCTGTGCCCCAGGAAGACTTCCTCCTGGTTCTCGGCATAGGCGATGGGCCCGAGGCTGTCGGACATGCCGAAGCGCGTGACCATGGCGCGGGCCATGCGGGTGGCCTGTTCGATGTCGCTCTGGGCGCCGGTGGTGACCTTTTCGTGGCCGAACACCAGTTCCTCGGCCAGGCGACCGCCGAACGCCACCGCCAGATCCGCCAGCATCTTCTGGCGGGTCAGCGAAAGCTGATCGCGTTCCGGCAGGCGCATCACCATGCCCAGCGCGCGGCCGCGCGGAATGATGGTGGCCTTGTGGATGGGGTCCGAGCCTTCGACGCTGATGGCGACGATGGCATGGCCTGCCTCGTGATAGGCGGTGAGCTTCTTTTCCTCGTCGCTCATGGCCATGGAGCGGCGTTCGGCGCCCATCATGACCTTGTCCTTGGCGTCCTCCAGCTCGGCCATGGTGACCACGCGCTTGCCGCGGCGGGCCGCCATCAGGGCGCCTTCATTGACCAGATTGGCGAGGTCGGCGCCCGTGAAACCAGGTGTGCCGCGCGCGATGGTGCGCGGATCGACATCGGGCGCCAGCGGAACTTTCCGCAGATGCACGCGCAGGATTTTCTCGCGGCCGGCCAGGTCGGGATTGGGCACCACGACATGGCGGTCGAAACGGCCGGGACGCAGCAAGGCCGGGTCCAGCACGTCGGGCCGGTTGGTGGCGGCGATCAGGATCACGCTTTCATTGGCCTCAAAGCCATCCATCTCGACCAGAAGCTGGTTGAGGGTCTGCTCGCGCTCGTCATTGCCGCCGCCCAGGCCGGCGCCGCGATGGCGGCCGACCGCGTCGATTTCATCAATGAAAACGATACAGGGCGAATTCTTCTTGGCCTGCTCGAACATGTCGCGCACGCGGCTGGCGCCGACGCCCACGAACATTTCGACAAAATCCGAGCCCGAAATGGTGAAGAAGGGCACATTGGCTTCGCCCGCGATGGCGCGCGCCAGCAGGGTCTTGCCGGTGCCCGGCGGGCCGACCAGCAGCACGCCCTTGGGGATGCGTCCGCCCAGGCGCTGGAACTTCTGCGGGTCGCGCAGGAAGTCCACGATCTCTTTCAGGTCGTCCTTGGCCTCGTCCACGCCGGCCACGTCTTCAAACGTGACCCGGCCCTGGCGCTCGGTCAAAAGCTTGGCGCGGCTCTTGCCGAAGCCCATGGCCTTGCCGCCGCCCGACTGCATCTGGCGCAGGAAGATCACCCAGACGCCGAAGATCAGCAGCATGGGGAACCAATTCAGGAAGATCGCCAGCAGATTGAAATTCTCTTCGCTGGGCGCAACCGTGGCATCGACCTTGTGGGCCTTCAGAGCCGGCCAAAGGGTCGGATCGTTGGCGGGCACGGCGGTCGTATATTGCTGGCCGCTGACCATCTGGCCGCTGGCATTGTCGCCCTGAATCTTGACGGTCTTGATCTGGTCCTGGGCCACCAGCTCGGTGAACTTGTAATAGCTCAGCGATTGCGCCGGCGTATGGGTGCCGCCCTGCTGAAACAGGTTGAACAGGAACACCAGCAGCAGCGCGATGACGATCCACAGCGCCAGATTTCTCAGATTGTTCAAGGCCGTCCTTCTTTCGTGCAGGCCGGCTTGAAAAAGCCAGGCCGATGGCCGCGGGCCCTCACCAGTCCGCCCTTCTTAGGTAGGACGGTTCTAGCCGATTGCCAGCCATCAAAACGTTAAGAGTTTTGCGGAGGCCCCGCAACCCAAGCTGCACTGCCGCTATTTGGGACATCCGGTGGAACCTGCGGTTTTCCTTGGGCTTTCCGGCCGCACCCACAGATCATGGGGCGCAAATTTCCGCGGCGCGGCGCCAATCTGACAGCCATGCAGTGTCGCGCCCCCCCGAAATGCCCCGCCGGTCAGCCGGTCATACAGCCGTTCCAAAGCATCGAATCGGGGGCGATAGGGTTGCCCCGCCACCCCCATCAGGACCGCCGCCAG
>CAYFKU010000047.1:0-13937 GCA_964343955.1 uncultured Rhizobium sp.
CGTTTCCCACGGCCATTCGCGCCAGGGCATTATCTGGGCGCCTTCCTGACCGCCGAGATCGCGCGCCGCCGAATTGTCGTCCCAGGCGATCACCTGCGTGCCGCCGGCGACCAGCGCCCATATCGCGCCCAGCCCGGTGCGGGCCAGGCCGAAAACAGCGACGGTCTTGTGGGCGAAAACGCGGGCCGCGATCATGCCGTCACCGCAGCTTCAGTGTGGCGAGGCCCGCCAGGGCCAGCACCACGGCCACGATCCAGAAACGGATCACGATGGTGGGCTCGGTCCAGCCAAGCTGCTCATAGTGATGATGAATGGGGGCCATGCGGAACACCCGCTTGCCCGTCAGCTTGAAACTGACCACCTGCACGATGACCGAGACGGTTTCCATGACAAAGAGCCCGCCCACCAGCGCAAGCACGATCTCATGCTTGACCGCGACGGCGACCACGCCCAGCGCGCCACCCAGCGGGAGCGAGCCGGTATCGCCCATGAAGATGGCTGCCGGGGGGGCATTGTACCAGAGGAAACCGAGGCCGGCGCCGACCAGCGCCGCCAGGAACACCGCCAGTTCGCCGGAATATTCGACATAGGGAATCTGCAGATAGGCGGCGAAGCGCTCATTGCCGACCAGATAGACAATCAGGGTGAAGGTGGCGGCCGCGATCATCACCGGCACGATGGCCAGGCCATCCAGCCCGTCGGTGAAATTCACCGCATTGGCGGCGCCGGCGATGGTGAAGATGCCCACCACGACAAAGAAAAGTCCCAGCGGGATCAGCGCCGTCTTGATGAAGGGCACCGCCAGCACACCGGAAAGGCTCTGGACCTGGACCTGCATGATCAGCCAGGTGGCAAGACCGGCGACCGTGAATTCGATCAAAAGGCGGGAACGCCCGGACAGGCCGTCCGAGGTGCGCTTGGTCACTTTATAATAGTCATCCAGAAAGCCCAGCAGGCCGAAACTTGCCGTCACCAGGATGGCGATCCAGACATAGGGATTGGACAGGCTGGCCCATAACAGGGTTCCGCCCAGCCAGGGTATCAGGATCAGCACGCCGCCCATGGTTGGGGTGCCCGCCTTTTCCAGAAGATGCCGCTGCGGGCCGTCGGCGCGGATGGGCTGGCCCTTGCCCTGCTTCACCTTCAGCCAGCGGATCAGCATGGGATTGATCAGGAAGGCGATCATCAGCGCCGTCACAACCGCGCCTACCGAGCGGAAGGTGAGATATTTGAACAGGCGGAAGAAGGCCAGCTGGTCGGTGTGGGTCAGGAGCGAAAGATAATAAAGCATCGCTAGGCCGTCTTCTCTTTCAGAGCGTCCACGATCACCGACATCTTCGCGCCGTTGGACCCCTTCACCAGCACGGTATCGCCAGGCCTCAATGCCGCCAGCAGCAAGGGCTTCAATTCAGCCGAAGTCGCCGCATAAGCGCCGCGCCGCGACGCGGGCAGCGCATCCCACAGGGCTTTCATGCTGGTCCCGCTGGCAAAGACCAGGTCGACATGGTTCGCGGCGATCGGGCTGACCAGGGCCGCATGATGTTCCGCGCCGCCAACGCCCATTTCCAGCATGTCGCCAAGCACGGCGATCTTCCTGCCGGCGCCAGCCCCGAGCAGCGCCAGTGCCGCCGCCATGGAGGCCGGATTGGCGTTGTAGCTTTCGTCGATCACCGCCACGCCGCCGGCTTCGAAACGCGCGCCGCGACCTTTCAGCGGCGAAAATTCCCTAAGCGCCGCGGCGGCATTCAGCACATCGCCATCCAGAAGCACCACTGCCGCCAGCGCCCCCACGACATTCTGGGCGATATGGGCGCCAGGCGCGCCCACAAGGCAATCTACGGCGGTGCCGAAGATGTCGGCCTTGACGCGCATCCCGGACGGATCGGGCGTGAAGGAGATCAGCTTTGCCTCGCCCGCCTGGCCAAATGTGGCGATGCGGGAAACCTGGGCCTGGCGCGCGCGGGCCGTCAGCCGGGCCGCATGCGCATTGTCGGCGGGGATCAGGGCGACCCCGCCCGGCAACAGGCCTTCGAAGATTTCGGATTTGGCGTCGGCGATGGATTCCAGATTGCCGAAGAATTCCAGATGGGCCGCCGCGATGGTGGTGATCATCGCCACATGGGGCCTGACGAAGGCGACCAGGTTCCGCAGCTCTCCGAAATGATTCATGCCCACTTCGAACACGCCATATGCGGCATCGCGAGGCAGGCAAGCCAGGCTGAGCGGCACGCCCCAATGATTGTTGTAGCTGGCGGCGCTGGCGTGGGTGCTGCCCAGCCCGTTCAGCGCCAGGCGCAGAATTTCCTTGGTGGTTGTCTTGCCCGCGCTGCCGGTGACGGCCACGATTTTCGCATTGCTGCGGGCGCGCGCGGCGCGCGCCAGATCTTCCAGTCCGCGCTGGGTATGGGCCACCGTCAGCAGCGGGCCCAAAGCCTGTTCGGCCACGCCCGCCGGCGCATGCGTGACCAGCGCAGCGCCCGCCCCCGCCTGGAAGGCCGCGGCCACAAAATCATGTCCGTCGCGATTGTCGCCTTTCAGGGCGATGAAGAAGTCACCGGGCCTGATGGTCCGGGTGTCGATCGAAAGGCCATTCACCTCAAAGGCGCGTGATGCGCCGCCAAGGGTTGCGGCTTCGGCTTCCGCGGCGGTCCAGAGGGTCATGCCGCCCGGCCTCCCAGAGCGACCGCATCCGCAAGGGCCTGCTCGCGGTCCGAGAAAGGCAGAATTTCGCCCTTCACATATTGCCCGGTCTCATGGCCCTTGCCGGCGATGATCAGAACGTCGCCCGCGCCCAGATTCGACACCGCGGCGCGGATAGCCTGGGCACGATCGCCGATCTCCCGCGCGCCCGGCGCGGCAGCCAGAATCTGCCGCCTTATCTCGGCGGCATCCTCGGTGCGGGGATTGTCGTCGGTGACGATGACATGGTCGGCCAGCTTCACGGCGATGGCGCCCATCAAGGGCCGCTTGCCCCTGTCCCGGTCGCCGCCGCAGCCGAACACCACATGCAGCCGGTTGGCGGTATGGGGCCTGAGCGCCTCCAGCACCTTTTCCAGGCTGTCGGGGGTATGGGCATAATCGACATAGATCGGCGCCCCCGATTGCGCGAAGGCAACCTTTTCCATCCGGCCCGGCGCGCCCTTAAGGCTTTCCAGCGCCGCGAAGACCTTGCCGGGATCGGCGCCAAGCCCGATGGCCAGACCAGCGGCCACCAGCGCATTGGAAGCCTGGAATTCGCCGGCCTGCGGCAGCTCCACATAATAAAGCTTGCCTTGATAGTGCAGCTCCAGCGCCTGGGCGCCGCCGCGATCTTCGCGGCGATCCAGATGAATGGTCTCGCCCTTGCGACCCACGGTGATCAGCCGCAGGCCGCGCTGCCTGGCGGCTTCGATGAAGCGCTCGGCATGCGCCGCATCGGCATTGACCACTGCCACGCCGCCATCCTTCACCACCTGGGTGAACAGCCGCAGCTTGGCGTTCAGGTAATGGTCGAAGGTGGGATGATAGTCCATGTGATCGCGGGTGATATTGGTGAAGCCGGCCGCCGCGATGACGACGCCGTCCAGCCGGTGCTGGTCCAGGCCATGACTGGAGGCCTCGATGGCCAGGTGGTCCACGCCTTCGCCCT
This sequence comes from uncultured Rhizobium sp., assembly GCA_964343955.1. Lineage (GTDB taxonomy): Bacteria > Pseudomonadota > Alphaproteobacteria > Micropepsales > Micropepsaceae > Rhizomicrobium. The sequence continues at coordinate 3,629 of CAYFKU010000047.1, forward strand.
TGAACCGGGCCAGCAACTCATGAATCTCGACCGGGTCCGGTGTCGTGTGGGATAGCGGCATCGCGCCCCCGGGACCGACCACGCCCACCGTACCCAGGCTTGCCGCCGGTTTTCCCAGCATCGTCCAGATTTCACGCAGGAAGGCGACGATCGAGGATTTGCCCTTGGTGCCGGTCACCGCCGCCACGATGTCGGGCTGGGCCGTGAAGAAGGCGGCCGCGCAAGCAGCCAGCCGCGCCCGGGGATTTTCATCGGCGATGAAACGAACGCCCAGCGCCCGCGCATCTTCGGCGATCGCGGGCACGCCCAGCACCGCCACGGCGCCGCGCGCCACCGCATCCTTCACAAAACGCGCACCGTCGGTGTTGGCGCCGGCCAGGGCGGCGAACAGATAGCCAGGCTTCACCTTGCGGCTGTCGCTGGTGATGCCGGTAAAAGACTTCACGTCCACCATGGTGGCGGTTTCCGCCTTGCCGCCCAGACTGGACCCCGAATGTGGCGTCATTAGGGGCCGCTCGACGCCAGTTTGGTGGGGGGAGTGGCGTTGTGCACGCCCAGCAACGGCGCGATGCGCTGGATCACGCGGCCGACGGTCGGCGCCGCGGTCCAGCCGGCCAAGGCGAAACCGCCGGTTTCCTTGGTGCCATGCGGCTGATCAAGCAGGATGAAAACCAGATAGCGCGGATTGTGCACCGGGAACACGCCGCAAAAGCTGGTGCGCAGGGCGTGGGGAATATAGCGGCCATGCGGACCCGGAACCTGGGCCGAACCGGTCTTGCCGCCCACGTCATAGCCTTCGATATCGGCCTTCTTGCCGGACCCGTTGGTCACCACATAGCGCAGCAAGTCGCGCATCTGCGCCGATGTCTCCGGCTTGATCACCTGTTCGCCGCGCAGGTCGCGCGAGTCCTGCTTCACGAAGGTGGGCGTGATGCGGCGTCCGCCATTGACCACCATGGCGGCGGCGGAGATGAAACTGAGCGGAGCCACCGAAATGCCCTGTCCGAAACCGATGGTGGCGGTTTCGGTCTGCCCCCAGTTGGCGACGGCGGGATAGAGCGGGCGCGCGGATTCCGGCAGATCGGTCTTCAGCGTCTTGAGAAGCCCCAGATTGTCGAGGAAGGCGCGCTGGCGCGTCGCGCCGGACCGCATGGCAATCTGGAGGGTGCCGATATTGGAAGATTGGGCCAGGATATCGCGCGCCGGCAATGTCGCGGGCATATGCTCGGCTTCATGGATCGTGTGCTTGCCCAGCTTGTAGCCCTGGCCGATGGCAAAGACCTCGTCCAGGCTCTTGAGCGTGCGGTCATCGATCGCCATGGCGAAGGTGAAGATCTTGAAGACCGAACCCAGCTCGTACACATCCTGGGCCATGATGTTGCGGCTGGAGTCGCCTTCGGACAGGCGGCGCTGATTGGGATCGAAATTTGGCACCGACACCATCGCCAGCACTTCGCCGGTGTTGACGTCCATCACCACCCCGCCCGCGGCATGGGCGGTGAAGGTCTGGCGCGCACGGTCCACTTCATGGGCCAAGATGTACTGAACGCGCATGTCGATGGAGGTCGCGACCTTGCCGCCGGCGGCCCGGTGGATGCGGTCCTCAAGGCCAAGCTCCAGCCCCGATAGGCCGTTATTGTCCGGATCCGTGACGCCCACCACCTGGGCGGCGCTGCGCCCATCGGGATAGTAGCGCTTGCCGCCGGCTTCGAATTCCAGGCCCGGCAGCCCCAGGCGCATCACCCTGGCTTCGACGGTGGGCGAGATCTGCCGCGCCACCAGCACATAGGGATGCTTGGCATTGTTGAAGCCTTTCAGCAGCCGGCCCGCATCGGCCCCGGTGGCGGCCGACAGGTCACGGGCGGCCTGCGCCTTGTCCCATAAGACCTGCGGACGGGCATAAAGGTCCTTGACCGGCAGATCGCGGGCCAGAAGCTCGCCATTGCGATCCACAAGATCGGCCCGCGCCGTAATGGCGGCCTGGGGCCGGCCGCCATCCAGCGACTGCATAAGCGTGACATGGGCAAGACGGATTCCCACCAGCGCGAAAGCGGCGACCGAAAGAACCGCTCCGATGATGATGCGCCGCTGAAAGACGGTGGGGGCCTCGCTCATATCCTCACTGGTTCTTCACGGATTGGTGTCCTGGCCGGGATCGGACGCCACGGCATTGGCATTGTGCACCGGCAGATTGTTGAGCGGCGCGGGATCGGTGCCGCGGCGCGGCAACTGATCGAAGGAGGAAAGCTGCGCCGAGGCGCTGTCGGACATGCCAAGCCGCGCCTGGGCAAGCTGCTGGATACGCTCCGGCGAGGCGACGTGCTGCCATTCGGTTTCCAGCACGCCGATGGCGCTGCGTTCCTGGACAATGCCGGCATTGACCCGCGCCAGTTCCATATGCGCTACGCGGGTCTTTTCCGAGATGTGATAGAGCGCCAGGATGGTGAAGCCCATCATCGCGACACAGACAAAGTTCAGGATGCGAACCATGGGTTCCTCCTATGCCGCCAATTTCAGGCCGGCGCGCAGCTTGGCGGACCGGGCTCTGGGATTGGCGTCGGTTTCCGTCTCCGAGGGGATACGGGGACGGGTCGTGAGAAGCTGAAAGGCGGGCTTGGGCGCGGCAGTCACCGGCGCATGGCGCGAGGCGCGCGGCGCGGCGGTGGAACGGCCGACCAGGAATTGCTTGACCATGCGGTCTTCCAGACTGTGGAACGAAACCACCACCAGCCGCCCTTGCGGCTTCAGGATGGTCATTGCCGCTTCCAGGCCTCGTTCCAGCTCGCCCAGCTCGTCATTCACGTGAATGCGCAGCGCCTGGAAGGTGCGGGTGGCCGGATGAATGGCCAAACGCAGCGCCGCGGGGCCTTGCGCCTCAGAGACAATGGCGGCGAGCTGGGCCGTGCCGGTGATGGGCCGCGCCGCGATGATGGCGCGGGCGATGCGGCGGGCATTCTTTTCCTCGCCATAGCGGGCAATGATCTGGGTCAGGCTGCGTTCATCGGCCGTGTTCACCACGTCGGCCGCGCTCTCGCCCGACTTGCTCATCCGCATGTCCAAGGGACCATCCTCGCGGAAGGAAAAACCGCGGGCCGGTTCGTCGAACTGAAAGGACGAGACGCCCAGATCGAGCACCACGCCATCGGTCTGACGGGTAAAGTCATCCATGCGCGAAAATTCGCCCTGCACCAGGGTGAGCCGCCCGGCGAAACGCTCCACCAGTTTCTGGCCGCGCGCGATGGCTTCCGGATCGCGGTCGATGCCCAGTACCCGGCAATCGGCCGCTTCCAGGATTGCGGTGGAATAGCCGCCGCCGCCGAAGGTGCCATCGACATAATGGGCGCCGTCGCGCGGCTGCAGCAGCTCCAGAACCTCATTCAGCATCACTGGAATGTGGCCGCTCATGACGCGTCCCCATTGCGGGCGCGTTCCATCCGGGCTTTCACCCGCGCCAGGGCCTCGGCCTCGATGGGGGCGTAACGGTCGGCATCCCAGATCTGGAATTTCTGCGCCTTGCCGACAAAGACGATGCGGTCCTTCAGGCCGGCATGTTCGATCAGCGCGTCGGGAATGCGGATGCGGCCATTTTCGTCGATCGGCAAATTCTGCGTGCGCGCGATCAGCGCGGTGGCTTCGTCATCGAAGCTGACGGAGAAAAACGGATCCTGCCCGGCAAGGCGCTGGTTGACGCGATCGAGCAGGTCCTGGCCGAAGGCCTCCAGCGCCGGGTCGATGAAACTGGGGCAGAGATAGAGGCCGGCCGTGTTCTGGGCGGCCAGCAGATGGCGATAGGACGCGGGAATGCAGACCCGGCCCTTGCTGTCGAGCGAGCCAGCAACCGTCGAAAGGAACGGCTGGACCAACCCGGTCATCGCGCTTGATACCCCCTGGCCCCGGAAGCCTGCCGCGGCCGGATGCTCGGCGTCGGTCAGGTCGGGCTTGGGAGCCCCGTGGGACAGCATGGGATATCATGGGACAGCTTGTCCCGTCAAACCAAAAACCCTGAAATATTAGGGGCTTGGCTAGTGTTCTTGGTCTGCCCAGCCCCTAGCTCTGGAGTCGGCGAGAACAATTGTCGAACACGGTAAGAATGTGGTCAGACCCGTAAACAAGGCGTTAACGATTTGGCCGGACATGCTCGTTCTGGTTGTAGCCCGGAAACCTCCCGGTCCGGCGTGCCGGGCCGCAACCTCTGGATGATTCGACCGCTTGGCGGCAGCGCCATGCCGCCTTAAAGACCGACCGCCATCAGCAAGGGACGCCGTCATGAAAATCGGATTTATCGGATTGGGTCGCATGGGCCATCACGTGGCGGCGAACCTGCTCAAGGCCGGCCACCAGGTGACGGTGTGGAACCGCTCGGCAGAGCCGGTTAAGGCGCTGGTCGCCAAGGGCGCCGCCGCCGCGAACAGGCCGGAGGACGCGCTGCAGGGCGGTGCAGCCTTTTCGATGCTGTCCAACGATCAGGTGATGCGCGATGTCGGCCTGGCCGGACCGCTTCTGGAGCGCGCCGCCAAAGGCCTGATCCATGTGAACCTGGCGACCATCTCCGTCGATTTCGCCAAGGAGCTGGCACAGGCGCACAGCAAGGCGGGTTTGTCTTATATTTCGGCGCCGGTGTTCGGCCGCCCGGAAATGGCGGAGGCCGCGGCGCTGGTGCTGGTCGCCGGCGGCGATGAAGCGGCGCTCGCCACCATGCAGCCGGTGCTGGACAAGATCGGCGCCCGCACCGTGCCGCAGGCAGAGGCCTGGCAGGCCAACCTGTTCAAGATCTGCGGCAACTTCATGATCGCCAGCGAACTGGAAGCGATCGGAGAAGCCTTTGCTTTGTTGCGCAAGGGCGGTGTCGATCCGGCGCTGTTCCACGAGGTGCTGGCCAGTCGCCTGTTCACCGGCGCGGTGTTCAAGGCTTACGGCGGCATGATCCTGAACCGGCAATATGAGCCGGCGGGATTTGCCCTGCCCCTGGGCCTGAAGGATGTGAACCTGGCGCGCAGCGCAGCGGCGGGATTGGGTGTCGAAATGCCCACCGCGGAGCTGCTGAAAGCGCAATATGACCAGGCCATGGCCTGGGGCTGGCAGGACAAGGATTGGGCCGCGATCGGCGAGGTCTCGGCCAAAAAGGCGGGTGTGTGAGCCTGGTGCGATTCATCCAGGCGCTGGACAGATATTTCGACGGCGACGCGTACAGGCCCGCCTCCCTCGTGCGTGCGCAGCATGCTGGCGGGGGAGGTGCCCGTAGCACGCAGGCCACTTGCGGCCGTCGCGTGCGAAGGGCGGAGGGGGAAAGAGTGTCAGATGGCCTGTAAGCCGGGTTCTGTCCTTCTTGCGAAGGGGTGACCATTCCTCTGGGACGGGTGTCGCCACCCGCCTCACGCGACCGACCCGGACGGCGATGCGGAAAACATCACGTGCCGTCCCTATTTGGTCTTGCTCCCGGTGGGGCTTGCCTTGCCGCTCCTGTTGCCAGGAACGCGGTGCGCTCTTACCGCACCATTTCAACCTTGCCGGGCCTTTAGGGCCTTAGGCGGTGTCATTTCTGTGGCGCTATCCCTGGGGTCGCCCCCGCCGGACGTTATCCGGCACCGTCTTTCCGTGGAGCCCGGACTTTCCTCGAACCTCTTGCGAGACCCGCGGTCACCCGGCCATCTGACGGCGCGGTTTATACGCCCGCAGTCCTTAACAGGGAAGCCAATAGCGCGCTGCATTTCCCATCCCATTGGCCGTCCAGCTTTTCCGGGCGGAAATGGCGCTGGAACGCGGTGATCACCTTGTCCTGCGGCGCATCGGGATCGTAACCAAAGCGGCTGAGCGCGTCGGGACCGAGATCGCCTCTGCCCAATTGCGGCCAAAGACCGATGCCCGCTTCCGCAAGACGCTGCCACGGAAACAGTTCACCCGGATCGTCCTTTCGCGCCGGCGCGACATCGCTGTGGCCCAGCACGCGCGCGGCCTGTATGGCATGGCGCCCCAGAATGGCCCGGCACAGCGTAATCACCGTTTCGATCTGCACGTCGGGAAAAACGCGATAGCCGAATTCATGGCCGGGATTGACGATCTCGACCCCGATGGAACGGGCATTGATGTTCGTGGCGCCCGCCCAGTAAGAAACACCGGCATGCCAGGCGCGCCGGTCTTCGGGCACATGGGCATAAACTGTCCCGTCTTCATCAATCGTATAATGGGCCGAGACCCTGGCCGCCGGATCGCACAGCCGCGCCAGCGCCGCCTGCCCCGTCTGCATGCCGGTATAATGCAGCACCAGCATGTCGATGGGCGCTTCGCCCCGCTCATCCTGGTTGGGCGAAGCCTGTTCCAGAATCCTCACGCCTGTCCTCGCTCGACGCGGATCTTTTCATAGGCGGTATTGATCGCGGCCAGCTTGTCATTCGCCAGCTTGATGAATTCCGCCGGCACGCCACGCGCGATCAGGCTGTCGGGATGGTTTTCGCGCACCAGGCGGCGATAGGTCTGCTTGATCTCGTCTTCATCGGCGACATAGGAGACGCCCAGGATGACATAGGGATCGGTCAGTTCAGGGGCGAAATGGCTGGCGCGGATGCGGCGATATTCATTGGGGGCGAAGCCGAAAATTTCCGCCACCCGTTCCAGGAAGCGAGCCTCGCAAGGGTGCAGCACGCCGTCGGCCTTGGCGATCTCGAACAGGCCGTCCAGCACGTCTTCCAGCACCGCGGGATTGCCGCGGAACAGGCGCGCGATCTGGCCGGCATAATGTTCGAACCCGGCAATGTCCTGCCGCGCCAGATCGAAGATGCGCCGGACATTCTTTTCTTCTTCCGGCGGCATGGTGAAGACGCGGCGGAAGACATCGAATTCCTGCTCCGACACCACGCCGTCCGCGCGGGCCATCTTGCCCGCCAGTGCGATCACGGCGATGGTGAAGGTGACGCCGGGATCGGAATCGCGGTCCAGGAAGAAATGTCCGGCCACCGCGCCGACAAGCGCACCCACGGGGCCGGCGACAAACAGGCCGGCCGCAGCTCCACTTACTTTGCCCCAGACAGACATCCGTGGGTCCTTTTATGGTCGCACGGGCAACGGCGACGCTTCGCTCGCCTGCCCGATGCTTCCGGGGCCGGCGACAAACAGCCCGGCCGCAGCTCCACTGACTTTGCCCCAGACAGACATGATCTCAATCTATACCGCCGGGGCCCGATTGCGAACCCCGCGCAATGCGCTTGAGAAGGAAGGTCGCCGCCAGGCCCAGCGCCAGCATCAGGCAGGCCAGCACCCATTGGCCGCCGCTGAGCAGCGCATCGCCGGACGCGCCGATATCGACCTGGGCCAGGGTCATCGGCGTCATGCCCGCGAGCGAGCCGATCAGATAGTCGCGCCATGACACATTGGTCATGGCCAGAACCGTGTTGGCAACGCTGTGCGGCACCGGCATCAGGCGCAGGATCGCAACGGCGCGCCAGCCGCCATCTTCGCATTTCTGCACCATCGCGCCGATGCGGGGCGATTGGTCCAGCACGCCGCCGGCGCCCAGCCAGCGCGTCAGCGCGAACCCGGCGGTCGCGCCGGCCAGGGCGCCAACCAGCGCCAGCATCGTGCCCCAGACAAAGCCGAACAACAGGCCGGCCGCCACCCCCAGCACCAGGCGCGGCACGAACAACAGGCTGGCCGCCACCTGCAGGGCGATGAACAGCAGCGGCGCCAGCGGATGGGCGGCAATCGCGTTGCGGATCGCGGCGGGATCGATGGCATGGCGATAGGCGAAGGCCAGCGCGACGCCGCCGGCGATCACGATCAGCGCGCCAAGACGAGCGGTCTTCACCTAGGCGGCGCCCACGGCATTGGGATTGTAATTCAGCAAGGGCGCCAGCCAACGTTCGGCCGTTGCCATGTCCCAGCCTTTGCGGCGCGCATAATCCTCCACCTGGTCGCGTTCGATCTTGCCCACGCCGAAATAGCGGCTTTCGGGATGGGCGTAATAGAAGCCGGACACCGATGAGCCGGGCCACATGGCATAGCTTTCGGTCAGCTTGACGCCGATCTTATGCTCAGCATCCAGAAGCTTGAACAGGGTCGCCTTTTCGGAATGTTCCGGCTGGGCGGGATAGCCCGGCGCCGGGCGGATACCGGCGTAAGCCTCCTTGATCAATTCCTCGTTGGAGAAATTCTCCCCCGCCGCATAACCCCAATAGTCCTTGCGCACCTTTTCATGCATGCGTTCGGCAAAGGCTTCCGCCAGGCGATCGGCCAGCGCCGACAGCAGGATGGCGCTGTAATCATCCTTGGCATCCTTGAAGGCCTTCAGATGCCGTTCCTCGCCGATGCCCGCCGTCACGACAAAGCCGCCGATATAATCCTCGGTGCCTTCGGGGGCGATGAAGTCCGACAGCGCCAGGTTCGGCCGGCCCTGCTCGCGCGCCATCTGCTGGCGCAGGGTATGCAATGTGGCGATGGGGAATTTCCGCGCCTTGTCGCCATAGACAAGAATGTCGTCCTGGGTGCTGTTGGCAGGCCAGAAGCCGACCACGGCGCGGGCAGTGAGCCATTTCTCGTCCACGATCTTCTTCAGCATCTTCTGGGCGTCGGCATAGAGATCGCGCGCCGCCTTGCCGACCTTTTCGTCATCCAGGATGGCGGGGAAGGGCCCGGCCAGTTCCCAGGCCTGGAAGAAGGGCGTCCAGTCGATATAGCGGGTCAGCTCCTCCAGGTCGTAATTGTCGAACAGTCGGGTGCCGAAGAATGTCGGCGCCGGCGCGGCTTTGGCGAAATCCGGCCTGGCGCGGTTGGCGCGGGCCTCCGCAAGGGTCAGGCGCCTGGCATTGCTGCGCTGGGCGGCATGGTTGCGGGCGATATTTTCATAATCCGCGCGGATGTCAGCGGCATAAGCGGCGCCGCCATCCTTGCTGAGCAGGCTGGACGCCACACCGACGGCGCGGCTGGCATCGGTGACATAGACGGTCTGGCCACGCGAATAGGCCGGATTGATCTTGACCGCTGTGTGAACCTTCGAGGTGGTGGCGCCACCAATCAGCAGGGGAATGGAAAAACCCTGGCGCTGCATCTCGCTGGCCACCGTCACCATTTCGTCCAGCGACGGCGTGATCAGGCCGGACAGGCCGATCATGTCGGCCTTGTGTTCGCGCGCCGCATCCAGGATTTTCTGGGTCGGCGTCATCACGCCCAGATCGACCACCTCATAGCCGTTACATTGCAGCACCACGCCCACGATATTCTTGCCGATGTCGTGCACATCGCCCTTCACCGTGGCCATGATGATCCTGCCGGCGCTTTCCTGCGGCGCAGACTTGTCGTTTTCCATGAAGGGCAGAAGATAGGCCACCGCCTTCTTCATCACCCGGGCGGATTTGACGACCTGCGGCAGGAACATCTTGCCCGAGCCGAACAGGTCACCCACCACATTCATCCCGTCCATCAACGGGCCTTCGATCACATGCAGCGGCTTTTCGGCGGCCTGACGCGCTTCTTCGGTATCTTCCACGATATAGGCATCGATACCCTGCACCATGGCGTGTGAAATGCGCCGGTTCACCGGCAGGCTGCGCCAGGCGGCATCTTCCACCGCGGCTGTGGCGCCGCCGCCCTTATATTGCTGCGCCAGGTCCAGCAGCCGCTCGGTCGCATCGGCGCGGCGGTTGAACAGCACATCCTCGATGCCTTCGCGCAGCGGCGTGGGAATATCCTGATAGACCGTCAATTGGCCGGCATTGACGATGCCCATATCCATGCCCGCCTTGATGGCATGGAACAGGAAGACCGAATGCATCGCCTCGCGCACCTTCTCGTTGCCCCGGAAGGAGAAGGAGAAGTTTGAGACCCCGCCCGAGATATGGGCATGCGGGCATTGCTGGCGGATGATGGCGGCCGCCTCGATGAAGGCCTTGCCATATTCGTTATGCTCTTCCAGGCCGGTGGCAACGGCGAAGATATTGGGATCGAAGACGATGTCCTCCGGCGGAAAGCCGGCCTTGTGCACCAGAATGTCATAGGCGCGCTTGCAGATCTCGATCTTGCGTTCACGCGTATCGGCCTGCCCGGCCTCGTCAAAGGCCATCACCACCACGGCGGCGCCGAACCGGCGCACCTCGCGGGCATGTTCCAGGAATGCTTCCTCGCCTTCCTTCAGCGAGATGGAATTGACGATTACCTTGCCCTGGCAGCATTTCAGGCCAGCCTGGATCACGCTCCATTTGGAGCTGTCGATCATCAGCGGCACCTTGGAAATATCGGGCTCCGAGGCGATCAGGTTGACGAAGCGCGTCATCGCCGCCTCGCCGTCAATCAGGCCCTCGTCCATATTGATGTCGATCACCTG
>CAYFKU010000047.1:13947-17965 GCA_964343955.1 uncultured Rhizobium sp.
CCATTCTCGACCTGCTGGCGCGCGATCTCCAGCGCCGCCTCATAGTCGCCGGCCGTGATCAGCTTCCGGAACTTGGCGCTGCCGGTGATGTTGGTTCGCTCGCCGACATTGATGAAATTCAGATCGGGCGTGAGGGTGAACGGCTCAAGCCCCGACAGGCGCATATACTTTGGCTTTTCCGGAATGGCGCGCGGCGGCACATCGGTGATCGCCTTGCCGAAGGCGGCAATATGTTCGGGCTTGGTGCCGCAGCAGCCGCCCACGATATTGACCAGGCCGGAGCGGGCGAATTCACCGATCATCTCGGCCATCTGCTCCGGACTTTCGTCATAGCCGCCGAATTCATTCGGTAGGCCCGCATTGGGATGGGCCGATACCAGCGTATCGCAGGCGGCGGACAATTCGGCGATATAGGGGCGCAGCTCGCGCGCGCCCAGGGCGCAGTTCAGCCCGATGGCGAACGGGTCGGCATGACGCAGCGAATGCCAGAAGGCCGTCGGCGTCTGGCCCGTCAGGGTGCGCCCCGAAAGATCGGTGATGGTGCCGGATATCCAGACCGGCAGGCGAACGCCCACCTCCTCGAATACCTCCTCGATGGCGAAGACAGCGGCCTTGGCGTTCAATGTGTCGAACACCGTCTCGATCATCAGCACATCGCTGCCGCCCGCGATCAGGCCCCGCGCCGCGTCCCGATAGGTCTGGCGCAACTGGTCGAAGGTGATGTTGCGGAAAGCCGGATCGTTGACATCGGGCGAGATGGTGGCAGTGCGATTGGCCGGTCCCAGAACCCCGGCCACCAGCCGGGGGCGTTCGGCAGTGGAATATTCGTCGCAGAGCGTCCGCGCCAGCCGCGCGCCCGCTTCGTTCAGCTCACCCACCAGATGGCCCAGGCCGTAATCTTCCTGGCTGGTGAAATTGGAGTTGAAGGTGTTGGTTTCGATGAAATCGACACCCGCATCCAGATACTGGCGGCCGATATTCTGGATGATTTCGGGCTTGGTCAGGGTCAGAAGATCATTGTTGCCCTTCAGCTCGGAGGGATGATTGCCGAAGCGCTGGCCACGGAAATCATCTTCGCCCAGCTTGAAGCCCTGGATCATCACCCCCCAGGAGCCGTCCAGCAGCAGCAGGCGCTTTTTCGCCTCCTGCTTCATCCATGCAATGCGGGCGTCACGGGGGCTCATGATGATTCCACAAACTTAAAGGTGAGAGGGACGAATGCCGAGAATGCGGCAGGCTGCATAGGTCAGATTGGCCTGGTTCAGGGTATAGAAATGGAACTGGCCGAAGCCGCGGGCGCGCAAAAGCTGTACCTGGTCGGCCAGCACGGCCGCGCCGACGATCCGCCGGGTTTCCATATCGTCATCCAGCCCCTCATAGGCTTTCGCCAGCCAGGCGGGAATGGAGGCGCCCGCCCTGGCTGCCATGCGCGAGACCCCGGCGAAATTGGTGGTGGGCATCACGCCGGGCACGATGGGAATCGCGATGCCGGCGCGCGCCGCATCGTCGCGAAAGCGCGCCGTCTGGTCATTGTCGAAGCAGAATTGCCCAAGCGCGCGGCTGGCCCCGGCATCCATCTTGGCCTTGAGCAGCGCGATATCATGATCGAGCGACGGCGAGTCCGGATGCCGTTCGGGATAGAAGGACACGCTGACCTCGAAAGGCGCGACTTTCCGGATCCCGGCAATCAGCTCGGGCGTGGATTTGTATCCCTGGGCATGGGGCTGATAGGGGCCTTCCATGCCGGGCATGTCGCCGCGCAACGCCACGATATGGCGAATGCCCGCATCCCAATAGGCCCGCACGATATCGTCGATTTCCCCGCGCGAGGCCGCCACGCATGTCAAATGCGCCGCCGGTTTCAGCCGGGTCTCTTTCACCATGCGCTTGACGGTTGCGTGGGTCCGCTCGCGCGTCGAGCCGCCCGCGCCATAGGTCACCGAGACGAAGGATGGCGCCAGGGGCTCAAGCCGCCGGATGGCGGTCCACAGACTGGCTTCCGCTTCGTCCGTCCTGGGAGGCGAAAATTCGAACGAGACCTGCAAGGGGCTCGGATCGCTGATCAGTTTTGCCAGGCTCATGTCGGACTCGTGAAAAAAGGGCTCATGCGGCTTCTTTTTTGGCTTTGCCGTTCGCCATGGCCAGCCACAGCTTGACGGTGAGTTTTTCGCTTTGCGAACGGGGCGCGATGGTTTCGCTGCCGGCATTGCCAAGACCGGCGGCGGCGAACCAGCCCTCCACTTCCTTGTCCGAAAAACCCAGACGGCGGTGGGCATATTCGTCGCGCAGGAATTCTTCCCTGTGGGACGCGAAATCGGCAATCAACAAGCGCCCGCCCGGCGCCATGACACGCGCGGCCTCCGCCACCGCGGCGCCCGGATCGTCCAGATAATGCAGCACCTGATGAAACAGCACGACATCGAAACCCTGGCCCGCATTGCCGTTGGGAAAGGGAAGCCGATAGGTATCGGCCAGCCGCACCTGGGCATTGTGGAAACCGGCGCGCAGCAGCCTGTCCCGCGCGATGGCAAGCATGTCCGGGCTGACATCGACCCCGACGGCGCGCGCGGCATGGGCCGCGACCAGTTCCAGCATCCGGCCGGTGCCGGTGCCGGCATCCAGAAAATTGGCGATCGGCTGCGCCGTGAGATGGCGCACGATGGCGGACTCGACATCTTTCTCCGGCGCATGCAGGGCACGAATGCGTTCCCATTCCTGGGCATTGGCCTTGAAATAGGCGGTCGCTGCGCTGGCGCGGGCCTCGCGCACATGCGCCAGCCGCGCCCTGTCCGCTTCCTGTGCCGCGGGGTCGGCAAGGCCGGCAATCGCGGCCCCCAGTTCGGCGCCCGTGCCGCGGTCGGCGGCGCGGCAGAAAACCCAGCTTCCTTCTTTGAAGCGCTCGACCAGGCCGGCTTCGCCCAGGAGCTTGAGATGCCGTGAGACGCGGGGCTGAGACTGGCCGACAATCTCAACCAGTTCGCTCACCGTCAGCTCGGCCTCGCGCAGCAGCAAAAGCAGGCGCAACCGTGTGGGGTCGCCCGCAGCCCTGAGCATGGAAACCAGCTTGTCCAAAGATCGTCTCACATATAAACATATCTTTATATGCTTAGTCTCAGGATGGCCGCAAGGGGCTGGACCCACTGGGACAAACCGGGCAAAAGCCCGCGGAAAATGGGCGTTTCGACGGGCATGGGCCCGCATTGGACACAGGCTTTGGCGGGTATGGTGCTGGCTGCCGGGCTGGCGGGCTGTGCCACCGGGCCTGCATCGCCCGAAGCCCTGGCGGCCAACGACCCCTTTGAAAAGGCCAACCGGGCCGCTCTGAAGCGCAACGCCGTCATAGACCAGTATTTGGTCATCCCCGCCCTGGAGCTCTATGTCCTGACGGTGCCGGAACCCGGCCGGCGCGGGGTGCATAACTTTCTGGGGAACCTCGCCCTTCCCACTGTCTTTGTGAACGACATGCTGCAGGGAGAAATCAGCCGCGCCGGGCAAAGCGTCTGGCGGCTGGCCCTCAACACGACCCTCGGCCTGGGCGGGTTCCTGGACCCGGCGGCCAAAATCGGCATTCCGGCGCATGGCGAGGATTTCGGCCAGACGCTGGCGGTCTGGGGCGTCGGTGAAGGGCCCTATCTGGTGCTGCCCTTCGTCGGCCCCAGCAACCCCCGCGATGCGACCGGCATGGCGACCGACGTCCTGATCGACCCCACCAACCACATCCATATCAAGCAGCATATCTGGTGGGATGCGGGGCGAATCTATTTCACGCTGCTGGACCTGAAAGGCCAGAGCTTTGAGGCGCTTCAGGAAATCCAGCGCAACTCGGTTGACTATTATTCCTCCCTCCGCAGCCTATATAGGCAGATGCGGTCGGAGCAGATTCGCAACGGACGCAAAACGGCTGAGGACCTGCCCGACTTTTGATATAGTTCCCACGCCGCCGCCTGCCTTGAACTTGCCATAGCCGAACGCGAACATCCGGCCCAACAGGAAAGATACCGATGCCTTTTTCGACGCC
>CAYFKU010000047.1:17975-19795 GCA_964343955.1 uncultured Rhizobium sp.
CGCGCCGTGCCCTGCTCGCGATGGCGATTTCCGCCGCCCCGCTGCTGCTGGCGGATGGCGCCGCCGCCGCGAATGTCGCCGAAACTTTCGTTGACCAGAACATCCAGAAAGGCCTGGAAATCCTGCGCGACAAGCGTCTTTCCACCGTACAGCGCCGCGACCAGTTCGAAGGGCTGCTGCTGACGCTGGTCGATGTGCGCCGCATCGCCCTGTTCACGCTGGGCCAGTATCGCCGCAGCGCCCCGCCCGAGGATGTGGAAGCCTTTGTCAACGCCTTCAAGAATTATGCTACCGCGGCCTATCAGAGCTATTTCGCCAAATATACGAATCAGCAGCTCAAGGTGACCGGTTCGACCCAGCGCAATCCGACCGATTTCATCGTCCAGACACAATTGGTCGATCCCGGCTCAAGCCAGTCGCCGGCCGAGGTGGATTTCCGCGTCCGCACCGATACCGGCAAGCCGGTTCTGGTGGATGTCGCCTATCAGGGCATCTGGCTGTCGCTGGAACAGCGTGACCAGTTCGTCGCCTTCCTGGGCCAGAACAATGGCAGCGTCCGCACCCTGATCGCCCATCTCAGCGACCTGGCCGCCAATCTGGGCAAGCCGACATAGCAGGGCCTGTCCGCCACTTTCGCGGCGGACCGCGCAGCCAGGCCCCGAACGAACCGCAGCCTAGCTGCGGGCAAACCGCTTGTATTTGATCTTGTGCGGCTGGTCGGCATCCACGCCCAGGCGGCGCTTCTTGTCGGCCTCGTAATCCTGATAATTGCCCTCGAACCATTCCACATGGCTGTCGCCCTCGAAGGCCAGCATATGGGTGGCGATGCGGTCCAGGAACCAGCGGTCATGGCTGATGATCATGGCGCAGCCGGCAAAATCCTCCAGCGCCGATTCCAGGGCACGCAGCGTGTCCACATCCAGATCGTTGGTGGGTTCGTCCAGCAGCAGAAGGTTGGCGCCCGACTTCAGCATCTTGGCCAGATGCACCCGGTTGCGCTCGCCGCCCGATAGCTGGCCGACCTTCTTCTGCTGGTCGCCGCCCTTGAAGGCGAAAGCGCCGGTATAGGCGCGGGAATTGATCTTGGTCTTGCCGAACTCGATGATATCGGTGCCGCCCGAAATTTCCTCCCACACCGTCTTGTTGGGATCGAGCGCGTCGCGCGACTGATCGACATAGCCGATCTGCACCGTCGGGCCGATCTTGAGCGTGCCGGCATCCGGCTTTTCCTGGCCCGTCAGCATGCGGAACAGGGTGGTCTTGCCCGCGCCGTTGGGGCCGATCACGCCGACAATGCCGCCCGGCGGCAGCTTGAAGTTCACATTTTCATAGAGCAGGCGATCGCCATAGCCCTTGGCCAGATCGGTCGCCTCGATCACCACATCGCCCAGCCGCTCGGCGACCGGGATCATGATGGTGGCGGTGGCGGCGCGCTGGTCCTGGCTCTTGGCGACCAGCTCTTCATAGGCATTGATGCGCGCCTTGGACTTGGCCTGGCGCGCCTTGGGCGACTGTTTGATCCATTCACGTTCGCGCGCGATGGTGCGCTGCTGCGCCGCTTCCTCGTTGGATTCCTGCTTGAGCCGCTTTTCCTGGATTTCCAGGAAGGAGGAATAGTTGCCCTCATGCGGGATGCCCTTGCCGCGGTCCAGTTCCAGGATCCAGCTCGTGACATTGTCCAGAAAATAGCGGTCGTGGGTCACCAGGATGACGCAGCCGGGATAGTCGCGCAGCGTATGTTCCAGCCATTCCACCGATTCCGCGTCCAGATGGTTGGTCGGCTCGTCCAGAAGCAGGATGTCGGGTGCATCCAGCAGCAG
>CAYFKU010000048.1:0-19353 GCA_964343955.1 uncultured Rhizobium sp.
GTGTACATCCTGATCCTGCCCGGCTTCGGCATGATCAGCCACATCATCGGCACCTTCTCCAAGCGGCCGATCTTCGGCTATCTCGGCATGGCCTATGCCATGGTCGCGATCGGCTTCATCGGCTTCCTGGTCTGGGCGCACCACATGTACACGGTGGGCCTATCCGTTGACACCAAGGCCTATTTCGTCTTCGCCACCATGGTCATCGCGGTGCCCACCGGCATCAAGGTCTTCTCCTGGATCGCCACCATGTGGGGCGGCTCCATCGAGTTCAAAACCCCAATGCTGTGGGCGATCGGTTTCGTCTTTCTCTTCACCGTGGGCGGCGTGACCGGCGTGGTGCTGGCCAATGCCGGCGTCGATGTGGTCCTGCAGGACACCTATTACGTGGTGGCCCACTTCCACTATGTGCTGTCGCTGGGCGCGGTCTTCGCGATCTTTTCGGGCTTCTATTTCTGGTTCCCGAAATTCACCGGCTATATGTACAGCGAGACGCTGGGCAAGCTGCATTTCTGGATCACCTTCATCGGCGTGAACCTGGCCTTCTTCCCGATGCACTTCCTGGGCCTGGCCGGCATGCCGCGCCGCTATGCGGACTATCCGGACGGCTATGCCGGCTGGAACTATCTGTCCTCGATCGGCGCCTTCATTGCCGGCTTCGGGGTGCTGGTGTTCCTGGCCATGGTCGCGGAAGCCTTCGCCCAGAAGCGCAAGGCCGAGGACAATCCCTGGGGCGTGGGCGCCTCCACCCTGGAATGGACCCTGTCTTCGCCGCCGCCCTTCCACCAGTTCAACGAGCTGCCGCGGATCAAGTAATCTATGTCGCTTTCCCTGGCCTATCCCCGCGTTACGACCGTCGGCGATTTCCTCGCGCTGCTGAAGCCGCGCGTGATGTCGCTGGTGATCTTCACGGGGCTGGCCGGGATCGTGGCCGCGCCGGGGCATCTGCATCCGCTCACCGCCTTCACCGCCTTGCTCTGCATCGCGGTGGCGGGCGGCGCCAGCGGTTGCCTCAACATGGCTTATGACAGCGACATCGATCGCCTGATGGCCCGCACCGCGACCCGGCCCATTCCCATGGGATATGTGGACCGGCAGGATGCGCTGACCTTCGGCTGGCTGCTGTCGATCGCGTCGGTCTGCACCATGGGCCTGTTCGTGAACTTCCTGGCGGCGGGCCTGCTGGCTTTCACCATCCTCTTCTATGTTCTGGTCTATACGCTCTGGCTGAAGCGCCGGACGCCGCAGAATATCGTGATCGGCGGCCTTTCCGGCGCTCTGCCGCCCGCCATCGGCTGGGCTTCGGTGACCGGCGATCTGCCGCTGGCGCCGCTCTTGCTGGTGGCGATCATCTTCATGTGGACGCCGCCCCACTTCTGGGCCCTGTCGCTCTGGCGTTCCGGCGACTATGCCCGCGCCGGCGTGCCGATGCTGCCCGTGGTGAAGGGCAAGGACCATACGCGCTTCCAGATCCTGCTCTACACGCTCGTGCTGGTGCCGCTGGGCGTCTTGCCCGCCGCGCTGCATATCGGTGGCCCGGTCTATCTGGCGGCTTCCGCCGTCACGGGGCTTTGGTTCCTGAAGGAAGCCGTTGCGACCTATCGCGAAACGGATGAGGTCAAGGAGCCAGGCGCGCACAAGCTCTTCACCGTCTCGCTTCTGTATCTGTTCGTCCTGTTCGGCGCCCTGATTGTGGAAAAGCTGGCTGGCATACCCCCCCTGGGGCTGCAAGCGGTGATGGGGTCGTGAGGGATGACGATGCCGACCGCGCCCGCCGCAAACGCAACACCGCTCTTGGCCTCGCGCTTGGCGGTCTCGCGCTTCTCTTCTTTCTTATGTCAATTGTGAAATTTGGCCACTAGAGGTCCGACTATGAGCAGCGATGTGAAGCACGATTACCATCTGGTCGATCCCAGCCCCTGGCCGGTGGTCGGTTCGATCGGCGCTTTCACCATGATGATCGGTGCCGTGTTCTGGATGAACAAGGACTATACCGGTTTCTGGGGCCTGCCGCTGAACGGGCAGCCCTGGATCGCCCTGATCGGCTTGGCGCTGGTGCTCTACACCATGGCGGGCTGGTGGCGGGACGTGATCCGCGAATCCGTTGTGCTGGGCAACCACACGCCGGTGGTGAAGCTGCACCTGCGCTACGGCATGCTGCTGTTCATCGCCTCGGAAGTGATGTTCTTCGTGGCCTGGTTCTGGGCCTTCTTCAATGCCGCGATCTTCCACAATGACGTCGGTGTCACGGCCTGGCCGCCCTCCGGCATCGTCACGCTCGATCCCTGGCACTTCCCGCTGCTGAACACCCTGATCCTGCTCACCTCGGGCACGACCGTGACCTGGGCGCATCATGCCATCCAGACCGGCGACAAGAAGGGCGCCGTGCAGGGCCTGGCGCTGACCGTGGTCCTGGGCCTCTGCTTCACCGCCGTGCAGGCCTATGAATATGCCCATGCGCCCTTCACCTTCGGCTTCAACAATCTGGCGCTCGCTCCTTTCACCGATGCGGGGCACATGGATCTGGCGGCTGGCGCCGGCAACTTCCAGGCCATCTATGGCTCGACCTTCTTCATGGCCACCGGCTTCCACGGCTTCCATGTCATCGTCGGCACGATTTTCCTGATCGTCTGCCTGTTCCGCGCCATCGCGGGCCACTTCACCCCCACCCGCCATTTCGGCTTCGAGGCGGCGGCCTGGTACTGGCACTTCGTTGACGTGGTCTGGCTCTTTCTCTTTGCCTGCATCTATGTCTGGGGCGAAGGTCCGCTGACCCAAGGCTAGGCCTTTTGCCCGCCGGGTTCGTCGCAACTTCGCTCGCGTACGTCTTGTACGCGTCGCTCGGTGCTCCTGCCCGGACGTACAAAATGCTACGCCTTGAAGGCCATCCATGAACGCGCCAAACACGGCGACTGCCATTCTCAAGGGCCTCTGTCCGCGCTGCGGGCAGGGGCCCCTGTTCCATGGCTATATCGCGCTGCGCAAGGAATGCCCGTCCTGCGGGCTGGACTATGCCATGTTCGATGCGGGCGACGGGCCGATGGTGTTCGGCATCCTCATCGTGGGCGCCATCGTCTGCGGCCTGGCGCTGTGGGTGGAGTTTTCCTTTCAGCCGCCGCTGTGGGTGCATGCCCTTCTGTGGCTGCCGCTGATCTGCGTGCTGACCGCCATTTTCCTGCGGCTCTCCAAGTCGGCCCTGCTGGTGCTGCAATACAAGCACCGGGCGGGCGAGGGACGCCTGACCGAGGAAGAAAAGCCGTGACCTTCCGGCCCTATCCGGGGCTGACCGTTGCCTGCGCCTTGCTGCTGGCGGTGCTCTGCTGGCTCGGCACCTGGCAGCTCGAGCGCCGGCACTGGAAGCTGAACCTGATCGCGACGGTGAACCGCCATATGGCGGAGGCGCCGCTGAGCCTGGACCAGATCGCCGGGCTCGGCCCCGATGATGCGCAATACCGCAAGGTCATCCTCCATGGCCGCTTCGATCACGACAAAGAGGCGTATGTCTTTGCCACGGCCGGCGAAGGAACGGCTGTCTATCACGTGCTGACCCCCTTCCGGACCGACAAGGGCAAGGCGCTGATGGTGGATCGTGGCGCGGTCCCGCAGGACAGGCTGAACCCCAGGACCCGGGCCGCGGGCAATGTGAAGGGCGATACGCAGGTCACCGGCGTCTGGCGCATTCCCGATCCGCCCGGCTGGTTCACGCCCAGGCCCGATCCCGTGAAGCGCATCTGGTATGCCCGCGATGTCGCCGCCATCGCAGCGGCCGATCATCTGGCCCTGGCGGCGCCCGTGGTGATCGAGGCGGACGCCAGCCCGAATCCCGGCGGCCTGCCCAGGGGCGGCCAGACGGTCGTCACGTTCCGCAACCAGCATCTGTCCTATGCCGTGACCTGGTACGGCCTGGCGGCGGTCTTGCTAGGTGTCTGGCTGGCCTATCATATTTCAAGGGGCCGGATCGGCCTGAAATAGCCCGTCAAAGGGTTCTGCAAGGGTGGCAGGGGTGGCAATAGCGCCCTATAAACCCCGCCCATGCATTTCCTCTCCACCCGGGGCCTGAGCCCCCGCGCTTCCTTTGCCGATGTTCTGCTGGCGGGCCTGGCGCCCGATGGCGGTCTCTATCTGCCCGAAACCTGGCCCATCCTTCCCGCCGCCGAGATTGCCGGTTTCCGGGGCGCGAAATACCAGGATGTGGCCTTCGCCATTCTTTCGCGCTTCACGCAGGGCTCGTTCAGCGATGACGAACTGAAAGAGGCCATCGCCGCCGCCTATGCCGATTTCGATGTGGGCGAGATCGCGCCGCTGGTCGAGATCGGCGGCGGACGCTACCTGCTGGAGCTGTTTCACGGGCCGACCCTGGCCTTCAAGGATGTGGCGCTGCAGATCCTGGGTCAGCTTTTTTCCCGCGCGCTGACACGCCGCGGCGGCCGCGCCACCATCGTAGCGGCGACCAGCGGCGATACCGGTTCGGCCGCCATCGCCGCCCTGGGCGGGCTGGCCAATATCGATGTTTTCGTGATACATCCGAAAGGCCGCGTCAGCGACGTGCAGCGGCTGCAGATGACGACCAGCGCGCATGCCAATGTCCACAATATCGCGCTTGAGGGCAGCTTCGATGACGCACAGGGCATCGTGAAGGCCCTGTTCGCGGATACCGGCTTTGCCGACAAGGTCGGTCTGACGGCTGTCAATTCCATCAACTTCGCCCGCATCGCGGCGCAATGCGTCTATTATTTCACCGCCACCGCGCATTTGGGCAGGCCCGCAACCTTTGTGGTGCCCACCGGCAATTTCGGCGACATTTTCGCCGGCGAGGCGGCAATGCGCATGGGCCTTGCCGTCGATCGCCTGGTGATCGCCACCAATGCCAATGACATCATGGCGCGCGCCCTGAACGAAGGCGTCTATGCGGCGGGCGCCAGCCACGCCACATTGAGTCCTTCCATGGACATCCAGGTGGCCTCCAATTTCGAGCGCGCCCTGTTCGAAGCATCTGGCCGCGATGCCGGCTGGACGCGGGCCGCCATGGATCAATTCCACCGGACGCGGTCCCTGGCGATTCCGCCGCACGGCCGGCTGCCCGGCGCCAACGAAAACATTCCGGCGGTGCTGGACAATCTGCGCGCCCGCTACAGCGCCTATGCCAGCAATGACGAAGAGACCAAGGCCGCCATCGCGGACTTCTACAGGCTGACGGGGCGCATCATCGATCCGCATACCGCGGTGGGCCTGGCCGCGGCGATGAAGATGGGCGCCAACGGCAAGGGATCGGACGCGCCGGTGGTGATCCTGTCCACCGCCCATCCGGCCAAGTTTCCCGATGCGGTGCGCGCGGCGATCGGCGTTCCCCCGCCGGAACCGGCGCGGCTTGCGAACCTGAAAAACCTTCCGGAACGGGTGGAAACCCTGGGAAATGATGCGGCTTTGATAAAGCAGTTCATTGTCTCTAGACTTGCGTGATGCAGAATTGGGCGACATGAGCTTGGAAATTTCGAAACTTTCCAACGGCTTGACGGTGGTCACCGACCCCATGAGCCAGCTTGAAAGCGCCGCGGTCGGACTGTGGGTCAATACCGGCAGCCGCAACGAAAGGCCGGAGCAGATGGGCATCTCCCATCTGCTCGAGCATATGGCCTTCAAGGGAACGACCCGGCGCAGCGCCCGCGCCATCGCCGAAGAGATCGAGGCGGTCGGCGGCGTGCTCAATGCCTATACCAGCCGGGAACAGACCGCTTTCCATGCCCGGATCCTGAAACAGGATGTGCCGCTGGCGCTGGACATGATCGGCGACATTCTCACCAATCCGAACTTCGAAGAGGCCGAACTGGA
Organism: uncultured Rhizobium sp.; assembly: GCA_964343955.1. GTDB lineage: Bacteria > Pseudomonadota > Alphaproteobacteria > Micropepsales > Micropepsaceae > Rhizomicrobium. Next base: position 5,830 of record CAYFKU010000048.1, read on the forward strand.
GCGCGAGCGCCAGGTGGTGCTGCAGGAACTCGGTCAGGCGCGCGATACGCCAGACGACATCGTCTTCGATCATCTACAGGCGGCGATCTTCAGGGATCAGCCCATCGGCTGGTCTATCCTGGGCGACGAGAAAACTGTTACCGCCTTCGATCGCGCGATGCTGCGGGACTATATGGCCTCGCAGTACCGGCTGGAAGGCATGACGCTGATCGCTTCAGGCGCGGTGCGGCATGACGAAATCCTGCGGCTGGCGCAGGAGACCTGCGGCGGCCTCAACCCGGGGCAGGTGGCGGCGCCGGCACCCGCGCATTATGTCGGCGGCGATTTCCGCGGCGTCGAGGATCTGGAACAGGCGCATATCGCCTATGCCTTTCCCGGACTGAACAATGCCGCGGCCGATTATTTCGTGGGCCAGATCTATGCCACCGCCCTGGGCGGCGGCACCTCTTCGCGCCTGTTCCAGGAAGCCCGGGAGAAGCGCGGTCTCTGCTATTCCATCTACGCCTTCTCCAACGGCTTCCAGGATTCCGGCTTTCTCGGCATCTATGTCGGCACAGGCGGCGACGAGGCCGCCGATATCTCGGCCGTGGTCGCCGGGGAGATGGCGGCGATGGCGGACAATCTCACCGAGGCCGAGGTGGCGCGCGCCCGCGCGCAACTGAAAGTTTCGCTGCTGATGGGCATGGAGCGGCCTTCCACACGGTCGGAACAGATCGCGGGCCAGCTCTTTGCCCTTGGGAAGGTTCAGTCCTCCGCCGAGATCGTCGCCCAGCTCGACGCCATCGACGTGGCGACGGTGAAAAGCTTCGCCGGCAAGGTGATGGAAGCCGGACATCCGACCATCGCCGCGGTCGGCCCCATTCGCAAACTGGAAAGCCATGCCGCGTTCGCGGCGCGTTTCGGCGATGCCGGGGCCGTCGGCCTTTCGTCGCGCAAGGATGCGGCCGAATAATGGTCACGGCTGCGCTCGCCAAAACCCGACCGATCGCCTTCATGCGCGGCCTGACCTTTCCGGGCGGCCAGCAGCCGGTGATCCGGGGCCAGGGCATCTATCTGCGCTATCCGCGCATCGCCGATTATCTCGACTGGTCGCGCCTGCGCGGCGAAAGCCGGGAATTCCTGACCCCCTGGGAACCGGTCTGGGCCGATGACGAACTGACCCGCGGCGCCTTTCGCCGCCGCATCAAGCGCTACCAGAAAGAGACGCGGCAGGATTCCGCCTATGTCTTCTTTGTGCTGCGCGAAAGCGATGACGCGCTTCTGGGCGGCTGCACCCTGTCGAACGTCCGGCGGGGCGTTACCCAATGCTGCACGCTGGGCTATTGGATCGGCGCCAGATTTTCGCGCCAGGGTTACATGACCAATGCCGTGAAGGCGCTGGTGCCGTTCGTCTTCAAGACCCTTGGCCTGCACCGGATCGAGGCTGCCTGCCTGGTCGATAATGAAGCGTCCAAGAACCTTCTGGCCCGCACCGGCTTTCGCCAGGAAGGCCTTGCACGCAAATATCTCCTGATCAACGGTCAGTGGGCCGACCATCTGCTTTTCGCCCTGCTCAAGGAAGACGCGCCGTGAGCGGTTTTCCCCGCCGGCACGGGTCGGCTTTGCTGCGCGCCCTGCTGTTGCTGTGCCTGGTCATGACCGGCGCCGCGCATGCCGCCGACAAGCCGGCGCTGATCAATTTCGGTTCCCTGGAGAATGTGCTGGAACTGAAGCCCGCGCTGTCGCCCTATCGCGCCCCGGGCGGCGGAACCGAAGCCGACGGTTCCTCCTGGTACATCGTGCAGGTGTCCAATGACTCGGTGCGGCCCGCCACCCGCGTGCTGCTGGCCGGCCAGCCGCCGCGCGCGGCCCTTTCGATCATTCCGCGCCGCACCCGCCCCGCCATTCTGGCCCTGGCCAGTTCGGATTCCGGCACCATGGTGGAGACGGCGCCCGCCTATGGCCGCAGGGCCTGGCGCGTGATCGTGCCGCCTGTTTCCACGGTGGCGCTGGCCATCCGCGTCGGTTCCGCCGATGTGCCGCCGCCGATCTCGGCATGGACCGAACCGGCGCTCTCCGCCCACAATCGCCAGCTTGCCATCTTCATCACGGCCGTCGGCGCCCTGATCGCGGCCGCCGCCCTGATCACCGGCGGCCTCGCCATGCTGATCGGCCATGCCGCGCCGCGCTGGGTGGCATTAGCCTTGCTGATGCTGCTGCTTTCCTGGCTGTCGGGCACCGGCATGTTCGATGGCAATATCGCGACGCGCATCGGCGGGCCCTACGGCCTGTCCGCTTTCCTGACGGCACTGGCGCTGGCCGCCGGGGCGCGGCTGGCCGATGCCATCGTCCCCATTCGCGAGGTGCTGCCCCGTCACCAGAAGAATTTCACCCGGTCCATTTATGGCGTGATCGGCATCGGCGCGCTTGCCTATCTGGGCGTGCCGGGCGCCACCCTGCTGACCGATATCGGCATCGTGCTGGGGGCGCTGGCTGTCGCCTGGTATCTAATCTATTGCGGCCGTCATGGCCGTCGCGCCGCACAGGTGATCGCGCCCAGCGCCGGCGCCTTTGCTCTGGTGGCGATCGCCGGCGCGGTCATCGCGCTTGGCGGCCTGGGCGAGACCCTCACCGGACCGGCGGCGACCGGCGGATTCGCCGCCGCGGGGGCCATCCTGCTGGCGCTGGCGGTCATCGCATCGGAAGAGATCGCGGTGCTTCCCTTCCTGCACGGGTCCTATGCCGCAAGGCTCTTGGAAGCGCAGACCCCGGACGACGCCGCGGTGCTGGATCCCAACGCGCCTTTCAACAGCCTGGCGCGCGCGGCTATCGGCGCGGCGCATCAGGGCGTTTTCGACCTGGATTTTCGCGCCAGCATCCTGACCATGTCGGCAGAGGCGGCGCAGATGGTCGGGCTTTCCGCGCACGAGACCAGCCTGTCGCATCCCGACTGGATCGGGATGGTGCATCCCGATGACCGGGAGGTCTATAGCCGGGCGGTGGAAGATTATCGTCACCGGCCCGGCCTGGCGTTCCGGCTGGAATTCCGCGCGCGCGGCGGCGATGGGGCCTATCGCTGGCTTGAACTGCGCGCCACCATCGTCACCGAGCAGGATGTGGCGTCGGATTGCCTGGGCCTTATCGCGGACATAACCCAGCGCAAGGAAGCCGAATTTTCCGCCGCCGATGCCGAAGCCAGGCGCAAGCCGCAATCCGGCTTGCCGCGCGACGCCCTGACCGGACTGGGCAACCGGGTGGCGCTGATGGAAGCGCTGGATGCGCTGGGACCTGATTTCGGCAAGGCGCTGCTGGCGCTTCTGGACGTGGACCGCTTCAAGTCCGTTCACGTGAGCCTGGGCGATGCCGGTGCCGATGTGGTGCTGAAGATGCTGGCCGACAGGCTGGTCGGGCTGGGCGAACCGGCCCAGATATTCCGTGTTGGCGGCGACAGTTTCGCCTTCCTGTACGCCGGCCCGCGGCGCGGCGCGCAGACGATCGGCAATGCGCTGGTCGAGATTTGCGCGCGGCCCTATCGGTTGGAAGGCCGCGAGGTTTTCGCGCCCTGCAGCGTCGGTCTGGCCGATGGCGCGCAGAGCGCGGACCAGTTGGCGCTGATCAAGAATGCCGATGTCGCCCTGTTCGCCGCAAAGAAGCAGGGCGGCTCCTGCGCCCGCGTCTATCTGAGCGAAATGGAGACCCTGGTCCCCGCGGACAGCGTGGCCCTGGAGAGCGAGTTGCGCCACGCCCTGGCCGAGGGGCAGCTCGATGTCCATTACCAGCCCATCATTCGCCTTGCCGACCGAAGCCTGGCGGGTTTCGAGGCGTTGCTGCGCTGGCACCATCCCGAACGCGGCCTGGTGGCGCCCGGCGATTTCATCGCCCATTCGGAAGAGACGGGGCTGATTGTCGAATTGGGGCGGTTCGCGCTGGAGCGCGCCGCCTCGGATCTGGCGCGGTGGCAGCGTCAATTTCCCCTGAACCCGCCCTTGTTCGTCTGCGTGAATTTTTCACGCCGCCAGTTGCGGGATGCCGGCTTCGAGCCGCTCTTGAAGACCATCATGGCCACCAGCGGCCTGGCCGAGGGCTCGCTGCATCTGGAGATCACAGAAAGCGCCATTGCCTCCGATCCGGCCCTGCCGCAGATCATGCAGCGCATCCGCGGCCATGGCGCGGCGCTTTCGATTGACGATTTCGGGATCGGCGCGAGCACGCTGAGCGAATTCCGCAACCTGCCGGCGGACACGGTCAAGATCGACCGCAGTTTTCTGGCGCGGCATGGCGGCACCGACCTGGACAGCGACGGCGAAGTGGTGCTGTCGAGCATCGTGGCGATGGCGCTGGACCTCAAGCGGGCGGTGGTGGCCGAAGGCGTGGAAACGGACGCCGATGCCGAGCTTCTGGCCAGGATCGGCTGCACCTTCGGCCAGGGCTATTATTTTTCACCGGCGCTCGAAGCGCGGGCGGCACTGGATTACATCGCAAGGCATTATAATATCCAGCCGGCGCCGGAGCCGGGCTGACCGCACGCGTCCCTTCAACCATCTGGCCGCGAAGGACGTTCGCGGCGATACCATTACAGGAGACCAGGACATGACGATCAAAGTCGGCGACAAGCTTCCCTCCGCCACCCTGATGGAGATGCAGGACGGCAAGCCCGCTCCCGTCAGCACCGACAATTTCTTCGCCAGCCGGACGGTGGCGCTGTTCGCGCTGCCCGGCGCCTTCACCCCGACCTGCTCCGCCAAGCATGTTCCCGGTTATGTCGCCAACCATGACGCGCTGAAGGCCAAGGGCGTGGACGCCATCGCCTGCGTTTCGGTCAATGACGCTTTCGTGATGGGCGCCTGGGGCAAAGACCAGAAGGCCGACGGCAAGGTGCATATGCTGGCCGACGGCAATGGCGATTTCACGCGCGCCCTGGGCCTGGAATTCGACGCCAGCAAGTTCGGCATGGGCACGCGCAGCCAGCGTTACTCGATGGTGGTCCGGGATGGGGTGGTCAGGGCCCTGCATGTTGAAGAACCCGGCGCCTATGAAGTCTCCAGCGCCGAGTACATGATCAACAACGGCATTCCGTCCTAAGGCGCGGTTCTTGTGCGCTAGGGGCCTGGAATGGCCCCGCGCGCCAGCGCGTCCGCCCGTTCATTTTCCGGATGGCCGGAATGGCCTGCCACCCAGACCCAGCGGATCTGGTGGCGGGCCATTTCTTCATCCAAAGCGCGCCACAGGTCTTCATTCTTGACCGGCTTTTTGTCGGCGGTCTGCCAGCCCTTTTTCTTCCAGCCCAAAATCCATTTCGAGGCCCCGTCCATCACATAGCGGGAGTCGGTATGGATGGTGACGGGGCAGCCCTTTTTCAGCGCTTTCAATCCCTCGATCACCGCCGTCAATTCCATGCGGTTGTTGGTGGTGGCCCTTTCGCCGCCGGACAGTTCCTTTTCGTGATGGCCGGTTCGCAGGATCGCCGCCCAGCCCCCCGGTCCGGGATTGCCGCTGCAGGCCCCATCCGTGAATATGTCTATCATGATCGCGCGGCCTTGTGCTTGGCTGCGTGCGCCGGCCGCCGCTCCGCGATCACAGGCCGTATTCCCGCGCGTGGCGAACCTTGTTGTGGAAGCGCAGCTTCTTGGAATATTCCCGCGGGTCCTTCGGGCGCACCAGGGCATTGGGATCGGGATTGAGCCAGTCGAAGGTGCGGGTCAAAAGGAAGCGCAGCGCCGCGCCGCGCATCAGGACGGGCAGGGCCTCGATCTCGGCTTCGCTCAGCGGTCTTTGCTGGCGATAGGCGTTGATGACGGCCTGGCCCTTGGTGATGTTGTAGCTGCCGTCCAGCTCGAAGCACCAGCTGTTCAGCATGATGGCCAGGTCATAGACGAAGGCATCGTTGCAGGCGAAATAGAAATCGATCACCCCGCCCACCTCGTTGCCGACGAAGAGGACATTGTCGGGGAAATAGTCGGCATGGATCACGCCCGAGGGCAGGTCTTTCGGCCAGCCCGGCACCAGCTCCGCCAGCGCGCCCGCGATCAGGGACCCCAGCCCATCCTCGATGCTGTCGGCGTTCCGGATGGATGCGGCCAGCGGCTGCCAGCCCGCAGGGCCCAGGGCATTGCGGCGGGTCAGGGTGAAGCCTGCCTGCGCCCGGTGCAGCCCGGCCATGGCCCGCGCGGCCGAGGCGCAATGCGCCGCATCGGGCCGGCGCAGGGCGATGCCGGTCAGGAAGGTAACGATGGCGGCATGGCGGCCGTTCAGGCTGACCAGGGCCTGTCCGCCCCGGGTCTTGACGGGCAGGGGGCATTGCACCCCGCCCGCGGCCAGATGCTCCATCAGGCCGATGAAGAAGGGCAGGTCCGCTGGCTGAACCCGCTTCTCATAGAGGGTCAGGATGAAGGCGCCCCGGTCGGTCTGCAGGTAGAAGTTGGAGTTCTCGATGCCCTCGGCGATGCCCTTGAAGGACAAAGGCTGGCCGATGTCATACTGCTCCAGCAGCCTTTCCAGGTCCTCGAAACTGACTTCGGTATAGACGGCCATGGGGTCAGTGTCCGGCCTTAAAACCCGGCAAGGCTTGGCTTTTTTGCCGTTCTATGCTTTGCATCACCGGTCATGCCCGCTATGGTCCGCCGCCCCGTCGGCGCGCCAGCGAGAAGTCGGGCAGGCCATGGGTAAAGTCAAGCGCGCCCCCCTTATGAGGCTGTCACGGGGCCGGTCGCGCTATGAAGGAAGAACCGGATTTGATGTCCCTGCTCCGTCTGGTCCCGCTCGGCGCCCTGCTGCTCGTCATGGGTTGCAGCCAGCGGATCACCGTCTGCCCGGTGCCCGCCATCCTGGCCGATACCCAGACCGTCACCGTGTTCCGGCCCGGCACGACGCCCGACCCTGCCAACGAGCTGTTCACCGTTTCGCTGGTCAATTCGGAAGGCGACTGCACCCTGAATACACGGGATGCGACGGTCGATGCCTCGCTGGAATTGACCTTCCGCGCCACCCGCACGCCCACCAATGAGCGGGTGACCTACAGCGTGCCCTATTTCGTGGCGGTGCATGAAAATGCCCGCATCTATTCCAAGCGGCTTTACACCCTCAAATTCAGCTTCGCCCCCGGCGCCGCCACCACCGTGATCACCCAGGCGCCCGGCGATGTGCGCATCCAGATCGCCAACGGCAAGCTGCCCTGGAACTACCAGCAGCTGGCGGGCTTTCAGATGACGCAGGCCCAGATCGCCTATGCCAAGAACCGGGGCCGCTACCTGCCATGACCGCGCGGCTGACGGCCGAACTGTCGCGGATCGCCGGCGAGGCGTTTTCCGCGGAGGGTTTCGGTGAAAGTTATGGCCAGGTGCAGGTCTCGGACCGGCCCGACCTGGCGCAGTTCCAATGCAACGGCGCGCTGGCAGCAGCCAAGGCTTCCAGGGCCAATCCCCGCGCTATTGCCGAGAAGATCGCCGCCCGCCTGAAGGGCAACGGCCTGTTCGCCAAGGTGGAGATCGCTGGGCCCGGCTTTTTGAACCTGGATCTGTCGGATGAGGCGTTGAACCAGCGCGCCGCGGCGCAGGCGTCTTCGGCCGCGCCCTGCCAGTCCCCGGATAACGGCAAGACCACGATGGTCGATTTCGGCGGGCCCAATATCGCCAAGCCCATGGCGGTGCATCACCTGCGCTCGACCATCATCGGAGATTGCCTGCAGCGGCTGACGCGCGCCAATGGCTGGTGGGTGATCAGCGATGTCCATCTGGGCGACTGGGGCCTGCAGATGGGCCAGCTCATCACAGAAATCGAGATCATGGGCATTGCACCCATCTATTTCGATGTGAATGTCACCGGCCCCTATCCCGATGAATCGCCGGTGAGCATGGAGGATCTGGAAACGATCTATCCGCGCGCCTCCGCCGCCTGCAAGGCGGATCCCGCCCGGCTGGAAGCGGCGCGGCGCGCCACGGTCGATCTGCAGGCGGGCCGCCCCGGATACCGCGCGCTGTGGCGGCATTTCGTCAAGGTCACGGAAGTGGGCCTGACCCGCGAATTCGGGGCACTGGGCGTGAAGTTTGATCTGTGGAACGGCGAGTCCACCGTGGATGGGCTGATCCCGTCCATGCTGGAAGACTTGAAGGCGCGGGGGCTGACCGAAATCAGCGAAGGGGCACTGGTCGTGCCCGTCGCCCGCGATGACGACAAGAAACCGATGCCGCCGCTGATCCTGGTCAAGTCGGAAGGCGGCGTTCTCTATGGCACCACCGATCTGGCGACGGTGATCGAGCGGGTGCGCGACTACAATCCCGACCTGATCCTCTATGTGGTGGATCACCGCCAGCATACGCATTTCGAGCAGGTCTTCCGCGCCGCCAAAAAGGCCGGCCTGTCCGGCAAGGCCGAACTGGAGCATGTCGGCTACGGCACCATGAACGGGCCTGACGGCAAGCCGTTCAAGACGCGGGCCGGCGGGGCGATGAAACTTTACGATCTGATCGCCATGGGCCAGGCGGAAGCGGAGAAGCGGCTGGCGGAGCAGGGGATCGGCGCCGACTATGCGGCGGAGGAGCGGGCCGAAATCGCGCGCAAAGTGGGTATCGCCACAATCAAGTTCGCCGACCTGTCGAACCATCGCAGCACGGACTATATCTTCGACCTGGAGCGCTTTTCCAAATTCGAAGGAAAGACCGGTCCCTATCTGCAATATGCGGCGGTGCGCATCAAATCCATCCTGCGCAAGGCCGAAGGCTCGGCCCTGGGGGCCCCGCAGATCCATTCGCCGGAGGAGCGCAAGCTGATTCTCCAGCTTCTTGCGCTGGGGGATGTGCTGAAGGTGGCCGAAGACAAGCGCGCCCCCAACATGCTCTGCGAATATGCCTTTGAACTGGCGCAGAATTTCAGCCGTTTCTATGGCGAGCACCATATCCTGTCCGAAACCGATGCCGGCCTGAAAGCGGCGCGCCTGGGTCTTTGCGCCCTGGTGCTGCGGGTCCTGACCGGGGTCCTGGACATTTTGGGCATCGAAGTTCCAGAAAGAATGTGAGTAACTGCGGGTAACTCGCGCCGTTTCCCGGGCTTTCGTTGACTCGTGGCATGCCCCCCTTATGATGCGAGGCAACATTCCCGTCCGCCGGAGGCGCCGCGGGGATGGCCAGCACACGATCCCTCGCGGGAGACGTTCCATTTCGGGTTCCCCTTTGCCGGGCCGGATCCGGAGTCGAAGGCCGAAGGAGCAACCGCCCCGGAAACTCTCAGGCAAAAAGGACCGCGATCGGGTGATGAACTTCTGGAAAGCGAAGCGGCCTCTTGCGAGAGGCAGTTTCCACCGAAGGGGTAATCCGGCCGTATTGGCGGCCGGGGAAATCTCTCAGGTCCGATGACAGAGGGGCCGCGCGCCGCAAGGCGTACGGACTCTCACATAAGGACCGACATGACGCCCGCATCTGACATACTGCATCGTACCTCGCTCCACGCCCTGCATCTTGAGCTGGGCGGCAAGATGGTGCCGTTCGCCGGCTATGACATGCCGGTTCAATATCCCGCCGGCATCCTGAAAGAGCATCTGCATACCCGCCAGAAGGCCGGCCTGTTCGATGTCTCCCATATGGGCCAGGCATTCCTGGGCGGCGACATCGCGGCGCTGGAGCGGCTGACGCCCGCGGATGTCACGGGCCTGAAAGAGGGCATGCAGCGCTATGGCCTGCTGCTGAACGATGCCGGCACCATCAAGGACGATTTCATGTTCTCGCGCCTGGCGGGGGAGCATGACCTTTATCTGGTCGTCAATGCCGGGACCAAGGACGGCGATTTCGCCTATATCGCCGAGAAGCTGAAGGGCGCCGCCACCTTGACAACACGGCCGGACCGGGCGCTGCTGGCGCTGCAAGGCCCCGCCGCCGCCGCGGTGCTGGAAAAACTATCGCCGGGCATTTCCGGCATGACCTTCATGCAGGTGCGCCGTGCGTCGGTCGCCGGGGCGCCCGCCATTATCAGCCGCACCGGCTATACGGGCGAGGACGGCTTCGAGATTTCGCTGGAAGGCGCCGATGCCGAGCGGGTTGCGCGGGCCTTGCTGGCCGATCCCGATGTGCTGCCGATCGGCCTGGGCGCGCGGGACTCGCTGCGCCTGGAAGCCGGCCTTTGCCTTTATGGCCATGACATCGACGAAACCCGCAATCCCGCCGAAGCCGCGCTGATGTGGTCGGTGGGCAAGCGCCGCAAGGAGGCGGGCGATTTTCCCGGCGCCGCCTTCACGCTGGGCGGCGCGCCGGCCGTCAGGCGCGTCGGCATCCTGCCCGAAGGCCGCGCCCCGGCGCGCGAGGGCGCCGAGATTGCCGCCAGGGACGGGCGCATCGTCGGCAAGGTGACCAGCGGCGGCTTTGGCCCCAGCCTGAATGCGCCGGTCGCCATGGGCTATGTCGAAAACGCCTTTGCCGCCATCGGCACCGAGGTCGATCTGATCGTGCGGGGCAAGCCGCTGCCCGCGAAAATCGCGCCCATGCCTTTCGTTCCCAACCGTTATCGCCGCTAGGAGCTCGCCATGTCAGAAGTCCGCTATACCGACCAGCATGAATGGATCCGCCTCGATGGCGACGAGGCCACGGTCGGCATCACCAAATATGCCGCCGAGAGCCTGGGCGATGTGGTGTTCGTGGAATTGCCGGCCAGCGGCAAATCGGTAGCCGCCGGCGGCGAAGCCGCCGTTGTGGAGAGCGTCAAGGCCGCAAGCGACATCTACGCCCCGGCGGGCGGTACCGTCACCGGCGCCAACAGCGCGCTGGAAAAAGAGCCTTCCCGGGTGAATGAAGACCCGGAAGGCGAGGGCTGGTTCTTCAAGCTGAAGCTGAACGACAAGGGCGAGTTCGTCAGGCTGATGGATGCCGACGCCTACGCCAAATTCGTCGAAGGTCTGTAACATGCGTTACCTGCCGCTCACCCCGGACGACCGCCGCGCCATGCTGGCGAAGATCGGCGCCTCCAATATCGATGCCCTGTTCCGCGATGTACCCAAGGCGGCGCTGGCGCCGCTTTCGGTCTTCGGTCTGCCCGACATGCAGGGCGAGATGGAGGTCGAGCGGGCACTTTCCAGGCTGGCGACGAAGAATATCGCGGCGGGCGCCGCGCCCTTCTTCTGCGGCGCGGGCGCCTACAAGCATCATGTGCCCGCCTCAGTCGATCATCTGATCCAGCGGTCGGAATTTCTCACCAGCTATACGCCCTATCAGCCCGAGATCGCCCAGGGCACGCTGCAATATCTGTTCGAATTCCAGAGCCAGGTCGCGCTGCTGACCGGGATGGAAGTGGCCAATGCCTCGCTTTATGACGGCTCGACTGCGACAGCCGAGGCGGTGCTGATGGCCCAGCGCGTCACCAAGCGGGGAAAGGCGATCCTTTCGGGCGGCCTGCATCCCCATTATGCCGAGACGGTGGAGACCGTTGCCGGCCTGTTCGGGCCCATGGTGCGCGGGAAGGTGACCCCGGGCGCCGCGGAAGACCTGGCCGGACTGATCGATGAGGAGACGGCCTGTGTGGTGGTGCAGTCGCCCGATACCTTCGGCCTGATCCGCAACCTGCGCCCCATTGCCGAAGCCGCCCATGCCAAGGGCGCGCTGCTGATCGCGGTGGTGACCGAAGTGGTGTCGCTGGGCCTGTTGGAGCCGCCGGGCGCGCAGGGCGCCGATATTGTCGCGGCGGAAGGCCAGAGCATCGGAAATGGCCTGAATTTCGGCGGGCCCTATGTCGGCCTGTTCGCCACGCGCGAGAAATTCCTGCGCCAGATGCCGGGCCGGTTGTGCGGCAAGACGGTGGATGCCGAAGGGCGCCGGGGCTTCGTGCTGACGCTTTCGACCCGCGAGCAGCATATCCGCCGCGAAAAGGCGACCAGCAACATCTGCACCAATTCAGGCCTCTGCACCCTGGCCTTCACCATTCACCTCTCCCTGCTGGGCGAGGAAGGACTAACGCGGCTGGCCCGCATCAATCATGCCAAGGCGGTCGCTTTGGCCGGCAAGCTGGGCGCGCTGCCCGGCGTGGAGGTTGTGACACCGGCCTTCTTCAACGAATTCACGGTCAGGCTGCCAAAACCGGCGGTACCCGTGGTCGATGCGCTGGCCGCCAGGGGCGTGATCGCCGGCGTGCCGGCTTCGCGTCTGCTGCCCAGGGACAAAAGCGTCGAGAATCTTCTGATCCTCGCCGCCACGGAAACCAATACCGACGATGACTTCGCGGCGCTCACGTCTGCGCTGAAAGAGGTGCTGTGATGAGCATGAACAATCAGGGCCGCCCCTCTGGCGCCGGTGAAGCAGGGCAGGCGGGCATCGCCACCATTTCCGGCGACCGGGGCCTGGATCATGAAGAATCCCTGATCTTCGAACTGGGGCATGGCGCCACGGGCGTCGATCTGCCCGATGTGAAGGTCGATGACGATAGGCTGGGCGGCATGCGCCGCCGGGCTGCGATCGGGCTTCCGGGCCTCAGCGAGCCGGAAGTGGTGCGCCACTATGTGCGCCTGTCGCGCATGAATTACGCCATCGACAGCGGGCTCTATCCGCTTGGTTCCTGCACCATGAAGCACAATCCGCGCCTCAACGAGAAAATGGCGCGGCTGCCCGGCTTCGGCGACCTTCATCCGCTTGCGCCGCAAGCGACCACCCAGGGCGCGCTGGAACTGATCTCCCAGCTCATGACCTGGCTGACCGGCCTAACCGGCATGCCAGCCGTGGCCATGTCACCCAAGGCGGGCGCCCATGGCGAACTGTGCGGCCTGCTTGCGATCCGTGCCGCCATCGCCGCGCGGGGCGAGGTTCGCCCCCGCATCCTGGTGCCGGAATCGGCCCATGGCACCAATCCCGCCACCGCGGCCTTTGCCGGTTTCACCGTCGATGAAGTGCCGGCCAAGCCAAACGGCCATGTCGATGCCGAAGCCCTGAAGGCCAAGCTGGGTCCCGACGTGGCGGCGATCATGCTGACCAATCCCAACACCTGCGGCCTGTTCGAAGGCGAGGTGAAGGAGATTGCCGACGCCGTGCATGCCATCGGCGGCTATTTCTATTGCGACGGCGCCAACTTCAACGCCATTGCGGGTAAGGTGCGCCCCGGCGATCTGGGCGTGGATGCCATGCATATCAACCTGCACAAGACCTTCTCGACCCCCCATGGAGGCGGCGGCCCCGGCGCCGGGCCCGTGGTGCTGTCGGATCGGCTGGCGGCTTATGCGCCCGTGCCGCTGCTGGTCGCCGACGGCAAGGGCCTGCGCCTGATCGAGGATGTGCATGACGCCCCCGATGGCGCCAGGCCCTTCGGCCGCATGTGCGCCTTCCATGGCCAGATGGGCATGTTCGTGCGCGCGCTGACCTACATGCTGTCCCACGGCCGCGATGGCGTGCGCCAGGCATCGGAAGACGCTGTGCTGTCGGCCAACTACATCCTGGCCTCATTGAAAGACGTGATGAGCGCGCCCTTCGGCGACGGGCCCTGCATGCATGAGGCGCTGTTCGACGACAGTTTCCTGGAAGGCACCGGCGTCACCACCCTGGATTTCGCCAAGGCGATGATCGACGAGGGCTATCATCCCATGAC
>CAYFKU010000049.1:0-17724 GCA_964343955.1 uncultured Rhizobium sp.
TCTGACCAGGGCCTGGTACATGGCGGAACATCCTTCTACGGACGAATCCTGGACCATGCCTGTGAAGCTTCCGTTACAGTTCGCTTCAGGAAAAATTCATCATTGTGACAGCGCAAAGGAGACAATGCGTCTCCGACGTCACGCCTGATCGACCGGTATGGCATCGAAGGCGATGGTGGTGCGGTTCTGGGCGGCCTGGAACGGTATCGTGCCGTGCCACATATAGGACGGGAACAGCACCAGCCGTCCGACGCGGGGCTGCACCGCGCGGCGCACCGGATCGCTGAGATCCACCGCGAAGCTGGGCTCGCCGAACTTGATCCAGCCCTGCCGCGTCTCGTGATCGCGCACCGTGTCGGGCAGGGCGATATAGAAGGCCGAGCTGATCCAGCCCGCGGGATGCAGGTGGTTGGCGTGATAGCCACGATCCTTCAGCCGTGACGACCATGAACCGCTGAACCGGAAATCTTTTGCCCGCCATCTCAGGAACGGATGCTTCTCGTCCCGCGGCAGGCGCAAGATGTAAGAGCGGACCCCTTCCTCGATCCGCAATCTCAGGCCGTCGAGCAGCGGGTGGCGCCCGGGCTTGAGCAGGTCGCCCATGGTCTGCGTGCCGCCGCGCAGGGACTGGTCGATATGTTCGCGCTGATCGTCATGCTGGCTGTCCAGCCAGCTGTCCAGTTCGGCGCAGAACTCCGCCATGTCCGCGAAACCCGGCGGCGGCTCAAGGTCGATGGGCTGGATGAAATCCTCGTAGCGGTTGAGATCGAATTCCCGCTCGTCCTTCATCAGGCGCCAGGCGGTGCCCAGAATGCCCAGCGCGCCCTGGTTGGCGGGCGCCAGGTTCAGCGCCCGCAGCGCGGCCGCCTCGGCCCTGGCGGGCGCCCGTGCCGTCAGGTAAGCCGCCGCCACGCCGGTGAGCATGTTGAGGTCGTCGGGCGCGCGCGCCAGCCCTTCCTCATAGCTGGCGATGGCGTCGTCGATCCGTTCCAGTTTGAGCTGCGCCATGGCGCGGCCTTGCAGCACCATGGGTTCGCCGGGTGTCAGCTTCAGCGCCCGCTCATAAAGCTCCAGCGCCTCGTCATGGCGTTCGCCGCGCACCAGGAAGGCGGCCTTTGCCAGCAGGAAATGCGGCGTCGCCGGAAAGGCCCCACTCGCTTCGTCATAGGAGCGGAGAAATTCGTCATCCCGCTTCAGCCGGTAGAGGATCTGGTTCAGCGTGTCGTGCGCGCGAAGGTCGGCCGGATTTTCCCGGACCATCCGGCGCAGGACCTCCAGCGCCTCTTCGTCCCGGCCAAGGCTCTTGAGGGCGACGGCGCGCGAATGGGCGGCGTCCGGATCGCCCGGCGCCAGCGCCAGCGCGGCGTCGAAATGCGCCAGGGCCTGCCGGTGTTCGTCTTTGGCCAGCCGCGCCTGTCCGCGCTGCTGCTCGATCGCGGCGCCGAGCCGGGCATCGGGGGCGGACGCCCGCGCCAGCAGGTCCAGCGCCTCGTCGGGGTGGCCGCCAAGATTGCAGATCGCCGCCAGGCCCAGGGTGGCGGGGAGCAGGGCGGGCTTGAGGGTCAGGGCATTGCGAAACGCTGTTTCGGCGGTCGCCATGTCCATCATGTCCTGGCTGGCCAGGCCAAGGCCGTAATGCGCCTCCGCCAAGGCGGGATGGCGTTGCAGGACCGCGCCGAACTGCGCCCTGGCTTCGGCCGGGCGCTGCAGATGGCGCAGCAGGAATCCCAGCGAGAGGGCAGGGGCCGGTTCGTGCGGCGCCAGCGCCTGGGCGTGGCGATAATGCTGTTCGGCGACGGCAAACTGTCCGCTCGCCGCGGCGGCGGCGGCCTGTTTCAACGCGATGGCGAATTGCGGATTGACGGCCGGCTGCATGGCCAGGGCAACATACCAACAGTCGCGATATTGCATAGGGGCGACCGGTGCCAGTCACCGTAACAGTCACGGTGCCAGTCACGGTGACAGTCACGGTAACAGTGACGCGCTCCATGTCCGGGGTTAGCATGCATTATGGTCTTGGAGGCTCCGGCGGGCGCTGCCGCTCCCCCCGAAGGGCCTGACGGACCGCGGAGGCATGCTTGGATCGGCGAACGGCAATTGGCCTTGGGCTTGGGTTTGGGCTGGCGGGGGCACTGGTTTCCCGTCCGGCGGGCGCGCAGACCGAACCCGGCTACCGTCCCGGCGACTCGCGGGAATTCGTCGCCTTGTGGCCCGCGGTGCCGCCGGGCGGCGAAGGGGTCCGGCTTCAGTTGAAAGTGGTCGAGGATGTGCTGCCCGACGGTTTCCGCTTCCGCGCCATAAGCCAGATCCAGACGCCCGGCTATTTCGTCTATCGCCCGGCCAATCCCAGCGGCCTGGGCCTGATGGTGATCCCGGGCGGCGGCTATGCCGTGGAAGGCGCCGATCGCGGCGGCGTTGAAGTGGCGCAGTATTTCGCATCCCTGGGCATCACCTGTTTCGTCCTGCGCTATCGCCTGCCGGCGGAAGGCTGGAGAAATCGCGAAACTGTCGCGCTCCAGGATGCCCAGCGCGCCATGCGCCTGATCCGCGCCGGCAATTATGGCATCCAAAAACTGGCCGTGATCGGATTTTCCGCCGGCGGGCATGTCTCTGCCGGGCTGGCGATCCGACACGCCATGCCGCTTTACGATACCGTCAGTTCGGCCGATGGGCTTTCCGCCAGGCCCGATATCGCCGCGCACATGTATCCCGTCGTCACCATGGGGGCGGGCGCGCATCAGGGCTCGCGCGACAAGCTGCTGGGCGAAAATCCGTCGCCGCGGGCGGTGTCCGAACAGTCGCTGGAACGGCATGTGATGGCGGACGCTTCGCCGTCATGGATATGCCTGGCGGCCGATGACGCGGTGGTGCCGGCGATGCCAAACGGCATGGCGCTGTTCGCCGCCATGCAGGCGGCGAAGGTTCCTTCGGAACTGCATCTCTTTGAATCCGGCGGCCATGCCTTCGGTGTGCAGGGGACACCGGGCCAGCCCAATGCCGCATGGCCGGGCCTGTTCCTGGCATGGGCCGCCGCGCATGGGTTCAAGGCCTGACAGCCGCATGCCGGAACTCCGGGGGCATCGCCAATCCCTGAACGGAAACTTGTGTCGAATCACGCCGCCGCGCCGGGGCCCAGGACGGCATAACGCTTTCGTCAGAAACGGACAAAAATCGCAATTGACCCGCAGGGGCCCAGCCCGCAAAGATCGTGGCGCTGCCGCGCAGAATGTCCGGCAGCGGGGGCACGTGGGGTTTGGTGACATCTAGATCAAATCCGGGCGGAGCCCTTTGGGCAAATCCGGGCGGAGCCCTTTTTGCAAATCCGGGCGCAGCCCGGGGGGCGCATGTGCCCCATCCTCCACTGCATCTGCCGTGAAGCTGACCCGCATCTTTCTGCTGGTGCCCGCGCTGGTCGCCTTCGTGCCGCCGGGCCCGTTCCATGTCAGCGCTCTCAGCCGCGTGAGCCTGCAGAATATCGTGGCCGCGCTGATGGATCCGATGGCGCTTCTGGCGCAGCGTTCGCCGGGCAGCCGCTCCGGCATCCTGCTGTCGGTGAAAGGCAAGGGCGAGGGCCAGGACAAGGACCAAGGCAAGGACAAGGGAGCCGGGCCCCATGAGCGTGTGCTTTCCACGGTGCGGGAGCGTCCGGCGGCCGAGACGGCGCCGACAACCCTGGTTCCAGAGGCCTTGAACACCCCGCCCGGCGCCATCGTGCCGCCGATTTCCATCCAGCCTCCGATATCGTCGACGCCCGCGCAGCGTCTGGCATCGGTACCCCCTCTGCGCGGCAGCCTGCCGGTTGCATTCGCCTCTCTGCCCGGCGGCGGAGGTTTCTTCGTCCCGCCCGGCGGCAAAACGACAGGCGGCGCCACCGACCCGTCCGAAACACCAACATCTCCTTCCACGGCATCCGACGATCCGGCGCCGGTAACGCCGGCCGCACCGCCTTCGGGACCGGATACGCCGACGCCGCTTCTGGCTTCGGAGACAGGGCCCGGCGGTATTGGCGGCCCGCCCAGTGGCGGCGGTGGTGGATTGCCGGGCGGCGGCGGTGGCGGACTGCCCGGCGGCGGCGGTGGCGGATTGCCGGGAGGCGATGGTTCATCGGGGGGCGGCGGCACCATCCCCGTTCCGGAGCCTCCGACCTGGGGCATGATGATCATGGGCATGTTTGTTCTGGGCTTTGCGGCGCGCGGCCGAAAAGCCGGGACGGCGAGACAGTGAAGCCGACCGCCTTTAGGCACTGTCTGTGGGCGATCTGCATGATCGCCCTGTGCCCTGGCTTCGCGCCGGTTGCGCGCGCGGCAACGCCGCCCGCGCGCATCTGGTACCGCGACGGCGCCTTGCCGGAGCTTGCGCTGCCGGACGGTGGGCATGAGACGGTCCGCAGCATGCTCGACATCGGCCGCTCGATGCGCTTCGGCGATTTCGCCTGGGATGAAAAGGACATTCCGGCGGGAAGGCTTTGGATCTTCATCGACCTGCCCCGGCAGATCCTGTCGGTGTTCGGCGACGGCCATGAGATCGGCACCGCCGTCATCCTCTATGGCACCGACGGCAAGCCGACTCCGTCCGGCCGCTTCGCGGTGCTGGAAAAGCGGGAAGACTATTTCTCGCGCAGCTATCGGGCGCCGATGCCCTATATGCTGCGCCTGACACGGGACGGCGTGGCGATCCATGGCAGCCAGGTGCTGCGGGGCCGTGCCACCCATGGCTGCATCGGCATTCCGGTCGATTTCGCGCGCCTGGTGTTCGCCGCCGCGGGCAAGGGCGATCAGGTCGTCATAGTTCCGGCGCCGACAGTGCCGGAAAAGACGGTTGCGCGCTGAATTGCGCGGCTTTCGAACGATGCGTTTGACCGGTCGTTAACCAGCTTCCTCCACGCGACCTAAACCGCCGAACGGGACAATTCCTGCCGACACGCAGGAACTCCCATGCCGCCGAAACGGTGGAAAAATCTGGCCCTGGCATGCCTTGTCGCGACGGTGCTGTGCGCAGGCGCGACATCGGGAAGCGAGAGCGAGGAGAATGCGCCTTCGCGGACCCCCGCCGCGCGGGCCGCACCGGAACAGCTCGCCCTCAATCGCGCGCCAGCCGATGGCGTGCCCGATGGCGTGGATGGCCTCGTGACGGGTTCAGACGATAGCCGGATATTCGAATGGCGCGTGCTGGGGGCGCACAATCGCGAGCGCGAGGCGCTGGGGCTGGCGCCGCTGCGCTGGAATCCGGCGCTGGCGCAGAGCGCCCGGAAATGGGCCGACCACCTGGCCGCCACCGGCCGCTTCGAACATGCCCCGGAAAACCATGCCGCGCCGGAAGGGGAGAATCTGTGGGCGGGCACCAAAGGCTATTACACGCCCGAAGCCATGGTTCAGGCCTGGATCCGCGAGAAGAAGTTCTTCCGCCCCGGCACATTTCCCGACAACAGCGTCACCGGGCGGGTGGAAGATGTCGGCCACTATACCCAGCTTGTCTGGCGCGCCACCAGGGAAGTCGGCTGCGCGACCGCGCGCGGCGGCGCCGAGGATATCCTGGTCTGCCGCTATGCCGAGGCGGGCAACTGGCGCGGCGAGAAGCCCTTCTAGGCTTAACTCGCTCTCCGCCGCACGAGCCGCCTATTGCTTGCGGATCTGGCGGAACAGGCGCTCCGGATTTTCATTGGCGGGATCGGCGGCAAAGGCGTTCTTGGTCGCCATGTCCCTGGCCACGCCGATCACCATCAGCTCCAGCGGCGCCGAGCCGCCCTTGAAGCTGTGGGCCTGGTTGACCTCCACCGGTATGGCGTCGCCCTTCTTGATGGCCACCGTCTCGCCATTCACCGTGACAGTGCCGTCGCCGCTCATGACATAGAAGGCCTCGCTGAGGCCGGCGAGCTGCACCGACGGGATGGCGGTGCCGGGCTGGATCAGCATGTGATCGACATAGGCCCAGGGCGTGAAGAAGACGGACGGGCCCAAAGCGCGGCGGCGCATCAGGCCGGGCGTGCTGGTCGGCAGGAGCTGGCCGCGGTCCAGCTTCATGGTGACGAATTGCGGGATCTTGTCCTTCGGCGCACCGACGCGGTCGTCGCCCAGGTTGAAGGCGTCATAGACCTTGGACGTGCCGACATTGATGTTCATCCATTCCACGTCATGGTCGGTCGCATTGTAGATGGCATGGGCCGAGCCCATGCGGTCGGGCGCGCCGACCGCGCCGCCGGGCGGCGAGGCGATGGTCGAGGTGCGGCCATTGACGGTGAATTCCGCCTCGCCGTCGAAGATCACGAACATCTCTTCGCAGTGATTGTGGAAATGCTGGCCGATGCCCGATTTGGGATGCAGCACGCCACGATGCAGGAAGATCATGTTGGTGGAGGTAATGGATTTGTCGTTCATCAGCGCGCCGAAATTCATCGTTCCGGCGCCGTCATGCACCGCCTTGAGATTGTTGGTCCTGGCGACATCGTAATGGCTGATGCGGGAGGCAAGACCGCCCTGAGTCTGGGCCTGAGCCTGAGCACTGCCCGAAAAGACCGCGCCGGACAGCAGCAGGCTCGCAACGATGATGCGCTTCATGAAATTCCCTCCCAGGATGCCGACATTATCGGCGCCGAGGACGGCCTGGGGCCGACCGCGCCGACTGTCGTGTCTGACTGGACTTACTGTGTACGATTGCCAGCGGAAATCCAAACAGTTATTGCTGAACGACCGCGGCTGAATGGAAAGCCTGCATGCATTTCCCGAAAAATCCCGCGTCATGAGCCAGGCGCCAGACGGCGACAGCGTGCCGCCCCGTTCCATGCGGGCGCGGCTGCGCGCGGCGACCGACGACCTGCATCAGGCGCTGCACCATGCGCCGTCCTTTGTCTGGAAAAGTTCGCGTCCCTCGGCGATGCGCTTTTCGTCGTCGGTCTCATGCAGCAGTTCGACGGCGCAGATGCGCCCCCTTTTCATGAAAAAACACCGCATGGGAATATCCGTATCTGAAATGGCCCGGCACAAGCCCCGATGATACAGCCGCGGGCAAATGCCTGTCGCCTGTATTCCGGCCGCCGCACCGGCGGGGGCGCCCCTGCGCGATACATGGCGTAGGCACGGTACGCTATCGTCTTATTCCGCCAACAAATGTGCGCCGCACTGTCCATCTTTGAAAGATTTGATGCGGTGCGGAACTGGATAAAGTTGCCTTCGGCGCGCGCAAGGCACAGGCTTGCCGTCGGGACGGGGCAGGACCATGGCGGCTGGACAGAGAAGCGGCGACCGCAATCTGCGCATTCTTGAGGCATTCCTCAGCGGCACGCCGGTGCAGGAACTGGCCGACCGGTTTCACCTGTCGCGCGACCGTATCGGCGTGATCGTCCGGACCGAGCGCTTGAAGGTCGAGGTCAGCCCGACGATGGAATATCGCTATCTGCGCGATGTCCTGAAGATCCGCTAGCGCCCAGGGCTGTTTCGTCGCCCTTTTGTCGCTCGCCCGGCCGGTTGGCGTCGGCGGCGGCTTGCGCCTATGCTCCGGCCCGCACGAATCCAGGGCCGGGGAACCCAATGAATAAAATGCTGCTTGCGGCGCTGATGCTGGCGCCGGCGATGATGTTTGGGGCGCAGGCGCAGAATGCGGCGCCGTCCGATGGCATTCCCACCGCGCGCGAGATCGCGCCCAAAATGCCGGCGCCGGTCGCGCCTTTCGAATGGGCCTATCCGATGGCGCCGGCGGGCCTGGCGCGTCCCGACCCGGACGAGGTGCATCATGCCGAGGGGGCTGCCCCCGGCGTGACTTTCACCATGCGCCAGATCAACGACCCCTTCGGTCCGCCCGACTGGTTTCCAAAGGACCATGCGCCGCTGCCCGACATCGTGGCGCATGGCCAGAAGCCGCATGTGCCGGCCTGCATGCAGTGCCATCTGCCCAGCGGCGGCGGGCATCCGGAATCCGCCTCCATCGCCGGCCTGTCTGCCGACTATATCGTGCGGCAGATGCATGCCTTCCGCGACGGCGACCGCCAGAATATCCGCGCCCCCGCCATGATCGAGATGTCGCACGCCATCGGCGAAAAGGACCTGCGCGAGGCGGCCGTCTATTATTCGCGCATTCCGCGCGGCAAGCAGAAATGGATCCGGGTGGTGGAGACTTCCCGCGCCCCCGCCAGCCATGTGGGCGCCGGCGGCGCCCGCTTCTTCGACAAGGGCGCCGACACCGTCGAGGTCAAGCCCGACATGATCTGGGAAGTCGCCGAAAGCGAAGAGGTCGAGCTGCGCAACGACCATGTCGGCTTTGTCGATTATGTGCCGATGGGCTCGCTGGCCAAGGGCCGCATCGTGGCGATGGGCAACAAGGGCGCGTTCCGAAGCTGCGGCTCGTGCCATGGCGACGACTATCGCGGCCATGACAAGGCCCCGCGCCTGGCGGGCCGCAGCGCCTATTACCTGATCCGGCAACTGGCCGACATGAAGGCCGGCCACCGCAAGGGCTCGGCGCTGGGCGACATGAAGGACATCGTGCCCAAGCTGTCCGACGCCGACATCCTGAATGTCGCCGCCTATATGGCCTCGCGCCAGCCCTAGGTCAGGCTTGCCGGAAAAGCCGGGGCAGGGCCCAGGCGCAGATCAGCGCCGCGACCGCCTGCGCCGCGATGAAGCCCGGCGCCGAGGATGGCGCGATGCCCGCGAATGTGTCGCTCAGGCTGCGCGCGATGGTCACCGCCGGGTTGGCGAATGAGGTGGATGCGGTGAACCAGTAGGCGCTGGTGATATAGAGCGCCACCAGCACCGGCACGGAATGGGGCGCAAAGCGGATGCCGCCCGCGATGGTCAAAAGCAGGCCGCAGGTGGCGACAAATTCCGCCAGCCATTGCGCCGGTCCGTCGCGCAGATGGGCCGAGACCTGGATGACGGGCAGGCCGAACATGGCATGGGCCAGCCACACGCCCAGGATGGCGGCGATCACCTGCACCGGCAGATAGGCAAGGGCGGTGCGCCAGGGCGTGTCGCCGCGCAGCGCGAAATAGAGCGTGACGGCGGGATTGAAGTGCGCCCCCGACAGCGGTCCGAAAATGGTGATCAGCACCGTCAGCGCCGCGCCCGTGGCGATGGCATTGGCCAAAAGGGCCACGGCGACATTCCCGCCCGCCAGCCGCTCGCCCATGATGCCGGAGCCCACCACCGCCGCCAGCAGCAGCGCGGTGCCCATTGCTTCGCAAATGAGACGCCGGGTCATGGCTGATCGGCGATGAAGCGGCCGATGCGCGCTTCCAGCTCGCGCCAGGTGTCCAGGAAGGCCTGGTCGATCTCTGCCTCTGTGCCTTCGACGGCGGCGGGATCGGGCAGGCCCCAGTGCAGCCGGGACGGCCGCCCCGGCCAGACGGGACAGACTTCGCCCGCGGCATTGTCGCAGACCGTGATGACCATATCGAGCGGCGGCGCATCGGCGCGCGCGAATTCGTCCCAGGATTTGGAGCGGAAGCGGCTGGTGTCGAAGCCCTGACGCTTCAGCAATCTCAGGGCATGCGGATTGACCTCGCCGCGCGGATGCGAACCGGCGGAAAAGGCGCGGAAGCGCGCGCCGCCCAGTTGCTCCAGTATCGCTTCGGCCAGGATGGAGCGGGCGCTGTTGCCGGTGCAGAGGAAAAGAACATTCATGCGCGGCGCCTTGTCCTGTTTTTCGCGGGGGGGCAGCAGGCGCTGACCGATGCGGCCAGCGGGGCGCAGATTTCCGCCCGTCCGTTGCAGCAGTCTTCGGTCAGGAATTTGAGCAGGCCGGTCATGCCGTCATAGTCGGCGGTGTAGATGATCGAGCGGCCGTCGCGCCGGGCGCGGATCAGCCCGGCGTTCGCAAGCACCAGGAGCTGCGACGACATGGTGTTGGCGGCGGTGTCCAGCCTGCGGGCGATGTCGCCGGCGGGCATGCCGTCGGGGCCCGCCTTCACCAGCAGGCGGAAGACCGCCAGCCGCCCTTCATGGGCCAGGGCAGAGAGGTTGTGGGCGGCGGCAGACAAATCCATAATTCATGTATTATGGAAATAAAGGCCCGGTCAAGTCGCGCCGCGGGCATTTGCGCGGCGACCGGCATCTCCCCTAGAAAAGCGGCATGAAAGCCCAGGGCACCGCGGTCCGCATCCCGACCAAGATCGCCGCCGATATCGGCGTCAAGATCGTCGAGGGCCGGCTGAAGCCGGGCACCATCCTGGATGGCGAGATCGAAGCCAGCGGGGCGCGGCGCGTTTCCCGCTCGGCCTATCGCGAGGCGATCCGCATCCTGACCGCCAAGGGGCTGGTCACGTCGCGGCCCAAGATCGGCACCCGCGTCACCGGGCCGGACCAGTGGCATCTGCTGGACCCCGATGTGCTGGCCTGGATGTTCGTGAAGGAGCCGCCGCGCAATCTTCTTTCCAGCCTGTTCGAGCTGCGCAAGCTGGTGGAGCCGGAGGCCGCCGCCCTGGCGGCCCAGCGCCGCAGCCTGGAACAGCTCAACCGCATGGGCAGCGCGCTTGAGGTCATGGCGCGCGAGACGCTGCACACCGAAGCGGGGCGGGCGGCCGACAACAGTTTCCACGGCGCTTTGCTGGCGGCGTCGGACAATGTGTTCCTGATGTCGCTGTCCAGCAGCGTCACGGCCGCCATCGCCTGGAGCACCGATTTCAAGGAACGGACCCAGCGCCTGAAACGCGACGCCATTCCCGATCACATGAAGGTCTATGAGGCGATCGCTGCGCGCAATCCGGCGGCCGCGCGCACCGCGATGGTCGAGCTGATCGACCTGGCCTTTGCCGATGCGACGCGCCGGGCCGAGACGGGGGCCAGGACGCGCGCGGGAAAAGCCAGGCCACGGCGTTGCTGATCTGGCGGCCCTGGTCCGGCGCTGATCTCAACTGGCACATTTGCACAGCGCCAATCGGCATGCGCGATGTCCGCTTTGCGCTTAATCGCGCGCGCCATGATTCATCTGCCCCGCGTGAAAGTCGGAATTCATGTAGGGCTTCGCCAGTCTCGTCGGCAGTGAAAATGTCGGGCATGCGCGCAGCTATCGCGCCGAGAAACAACAAATGTTTGTACGCACGGACACGCAACCGCCACTCTGGCATTTACTCAGAAACACGCAACATTTCCGGGCCATGCTTTGCGTGGACGGACCGACGAGCATCGAATTTCGAAGATGCTCGACATTCAGTGACACTAACCAAAAAATTGGAGGGTCGCATGTTCCTGGTGCCTGATTTCAATCCGATGCTTGATGAGCGCCGCCCCGGGCGGAGAAGGCGCGTTCTGCTGGGCGGCGTTGTTTCCCCGTTGGACCGAGGGTCAAGCTTTTCCTGCATGATCCGCGACATCGCGGATGGCGGTGCCCGCCTCTTCGGCCGTGGCAGGATATTTCCCGCCGAATTTCACCTGATCCATCTGCGCAACAGGATCGCGTATCGATCGCGGGTTGTCTGGACCAGGGGGCCGGAAGTCGGCGTTTCATTCGACAGATCCTTTGCCCTGGGCGACATCAGCGATCCGGGACTGGATCATTTGACACAGCTCTGGCTTCTCCATGCGCGCACCGGTGCATAGGAAGCTGCCGTCCTGCGATCAATTCTGCGCGGGGCAGCCGTCCGGGCCATCCGCGCCCGACCGTCGGCCAAAACGGCGCAGGCGCACGCTCCTGACGGGCCTGGGTGTCCTTGTCGGCGGCGCGGCCGAGTTTGAGTGCAACATCACCGATCTTTCCGAAAGCGGCGCGCGCATCATGGTTGCGGACGGCTACCTGATCCCGGATCATTTCTTCCTGATCGATGTGCGCGGCCGCGTGGCCTATGTCGCGATTGCCGTCTGGCGCCTTCGCAGAGAGGTGGGGTTGCGTTTTGCCATGACCCTGCCGCTGGCCAGTTCAACCGATCCGGCTGTGATTTATCTCAGGCGCGCCTGGCTCAAGCGGGCGGTCCGATAGCCGGTACCGGTCATGGCCACTATCCAGCGGCGTGCGGCACCAGGTCACGACAAGCGCGCCACCCCGGCTGCCCAAGCCATGGATATCGGCGTCAGCAGCAAGCTCGTGGGGCTCACCAGGCCGGCAGTTCCACTTCCTTTCCTGATTTCGCGCTCAGGACAATCGCGTCAATCATCCGGGCCACGTCCAGGCTCATTGCCGCCATGCGCTCCATTCCGGCGCTGTCATTTTCAACGATCATTTTCGCAAAGGCCTCCGCGGCAAACTGAAAGCCGCTACCCGTACGCGAATGGATATGTTCGAAAGGAATCATCGCGGAAAAGCCCCGGCGTAGTCGCATTTCACTCGGATGGTAATGCCACGGATGGTCCGGCGTCTCGCTTGTGTGATTGAGGAACTCCGTTTCGATGACGCCATCGGACCCGACAATGACTGCGCGCCTGTGATAGGCGGTGTTCATCGCGCAGCTCAATTGGGCGCGCTGACCGCCGGCATACCGCAATGTCGCCATGGTGCAGATATCGACGCCACTATCCGACAAAATGGAATCTGCCCTTGCCGCGACAGGGGCGCATCCCATTACAAGCCGGATCAGGCTCAGGTTGTAGCTGCCTGCATCCAGCAATGCCCCTCCGCCAAGGGCCGGGTTCATGCGTATGTTTGCCGGATCCGCGATCATGAAGCCAAAGGCAACGTGAATGCTGCGCAGGTCTCCGATCGCCGATCCGTCTGGACCGGCCAGCAATGCGACCAGGTCCTCCGTTTGCGGTTGAAACCAATAGGGGTAGCCCTCAACAAGCAACACGCCATGCTGCCGGGCGGCATCGAACATTCTGGCCGCCTCGGCAGTCGTGATCGCCAGGGGCTTTTCGCACAGGATGTGCTTGCCGTGCTCCGCCGCACGCACGCTCCACTCGCAATGCATGGAATTTGGAAGCGGAATATAGACTGCGTCCAGTTCCGGATCGCCGATTAGAGCTTCGTAACTGTCATGCCGCTTCGGTATGCCAAATGCATCGCAAAATTCTGCTGCCCTGGATGGATCGCGGCTGGCCGCCGCAACAATCTTGATGTGGGCGCTTGGCGCAACGTCTCGCACGAACTGGCGTGCGATCTTTGCGCATCCAAGAACTCCCATTCGAATCGTGTGCGGCAAACTCTTCCCCGTCATATCGGTCTGGAAAATGATAAGCCTGGAGTGCCGAAATGGCCAATGAGGGCAGGAGGAAAATTATAAGACCGATAGCAGCGGCGACCGTGTTTGTGATGAGGCGTCAGGCGGATGGATTTCTGCTGCGGAAGCCGCCGGGCGGCCTGCCTCGCCGTAACCGACCTCCAAAAAGCAGGGTCATAGGACTGTTTCACCGTCCACCCAATGTCCGTTCTGCGCCAAAAGCGGATATTCCGGCACCGTTGCCGTGTCTGGCCGCAGCTTGCGAGCCTGCTAGGAGCCATTCTAAGGTACCTGCAAGGCTGAGGGGAAATCAGCATGACAAGTGCGGAAGCAGGGATTGGAGACCCTCGCGCCAGCGCGCGTTTTGCGCCGACGCACAAATGGGACCGCAACGCGGTTCTAATCCTCGTGGAACTTGTCTGGCTGGGCGCGGTGATGGGTTTCGGCCCGACGGTCTTCCAGCATGCATCAGAAAATCAGGCGCATCCGATTATCCTGCATCTCCATGCCGTCGCTTTCGTCGGTTGGCTTATGCTTCTATCCACACAGCTTCTCTTGATCCGGGCCCGCCGGACCGATTTGCATCGCCGGCTAGGCTTGGCGGGCATGGTGCTGGTGCCGGTCATGGTTGTTCTGGGTGTCGCGGCCTCGATCGTTATGGCGCAGGTCCAATTCGGCACGCCGCGCAGCCGCCCTGCATTCTTGGCCGTCGAATTCACTGATATGCTGGCCTTTTCTGGGCTGGCGGGCGCCGGGTTTGCCCTGCGCGGCACCCCCCAGGCGCACAAGAGGCTGATCTTGCTAGCCACCTTCTACATCATTGATGCGGGCTACTCGCGATGGCTCAGCGGAAGTATTCGTGGCGTCCTAGGAAGTGGCTTCCTCGGTCGGTTCGCTGGACTTTTCTCCGGACCCGATCTTCTACTTCTTGCATTGGGCGGCTACGATTTTGCAACGCGTGGACGTCTGCATCCCGCGTATATTGCCGGCGGCATGTGAATGCTGGCCTGCCAGGCCTTAGGAATAAGCCTCCTTCTGCTGCCACAATGGACGCCAGTTGCGCTGGCAATCATGGGCCGCTAGGCCCGACGATCTGCCGGGTGTGGAATGTCCGCTTTGGGCCCAATAGCGGACATTGTTTCCCGTCCGCCATGCACCCAAAAGGGATCAGCCCAGCGTAGCAGGCCTCATTGCAGCGCCACCACCGCCACCGAGCGCGGCGGCAGGTCGAAGCTGGCCTTGCCGTTTTCCGATGTGCCCGCATAAGCGACCGGATGCACGGTGTTGGGCGCATCGAAAGTGTTGTGCGTGTCCATCGCCGGGCCGGTCAGGATGGTGCCCTTGCCGATGCCGGGCAGGTTGGTCGCCAGATGCGCCACCTTGTGCGGATCGCTGTTGACCAGCGCCAGCCAGATCTTGCCGTCCTTGCCCCACGCCGCCGAGAGATCAACCATGGGTATGGTCTTGCCGTCGAAACTGTATTGCGGGCCCGCGACCTGGGCTTCCAGCGGCGTCGCCTCCATGAAGGGCTGGTACATGTCGAAGACATGATAAGTCGGGGTCAGCAGCATGCGCGGCCCGTCGGTCAGGATCATGGCCTGCAGCACATTCACCATCTGGGCGATGGCGGCCAGCTTCACCCGGTCGGTATGGCGGTGGAAGATGTTGAGGGTCAGCGCCGCCACTTGCGCGTCGCGCAGGCTGTTCTGCTGATAGAGGAAGCCGGGATGGCTGCCCGGCTCCTGATCGTACCAGGAGCCCCATTCATCGGCATATATCGCCACTTTCTTCTGCGGATCGTATTTGTCCATGATGGCGCTGATGTCGGTCAGGAAGCCTTCCATCTTGCGCGTCAGGTCCAGCTCGTCCGCCCATTTGCTTTCCGTAAAGCCGGTGGCCGGACCGCGCGGCCGTTCCATATGCATGGCATAGTAATGGAAGCTGAGGGCCTGAAGCCGGCCGCCCTTCTTCATCATCGCCTCGGTATAGGACTTGTAATCGCCGTCATTGCCCGTGGCGCCGCTGGCGACCTTGATCATGCCCATCTCGCGCGGGGCGTTGACGAAGGTGGAATAGCGGGCATTGGCCTGGGCGGCGGTCTCGTCGTCCATGTTGCCGCCGCAGCCCCAGGTCTCGTTGCCGATGCCCACATATTTGAGCTGCCAGGCCTTGGCGCGGCCGTTCCTGCGCCGCTCATTGGCGAGCGAGGCATTCTCGTCCGAGGTCATATATTCGACCCACTGGGCCGCGTCATAGGGCGTGAGCGAGCCCAGGTTGATCGAGACATAGGGATCGGCGCCGATCAGTTCGGCGAAATTCATGAATTCATGGGTGCCGAAGGCATTGTTGTCGGTGACGCCGCCCCAATGGACATTGATGCGGGTGGGGCGCTTGGCGCGCGGGCCGATGCCGTCGCGCCAGTTGTAAAGATCGGCGAAGCAGCCGCCCGGCCAGCGCACCACCGGAACATGGATCTTCTTCAGGGCCTGCACCACATCGGTGCGATAGCCCTTGATGTTGGGGATCTTGCTGCCTTCGCCGACCCAGATGCCGCCATAGATGCCGGTGCCCAGATGCTCGGCGAACTGGCCATAGATATGGCGGTCGATCACCGCGCCGGTCTTTGCCGTGTCGATGGTCGCGGTCGCCGTGGCCATCTGGGGCTGGGTATGGGCCGGCAGGGCCAGGGCCAGCAGCATGGCGCCGCCCAGCAGTGATTTGCGCATGAGAATGTCCCCCGTTGGATGCGATGTGTTCCGGCGATCAGCGCCGGGCGTCGAATGACAATGTCCTGCTGAAGAAGGGCAGCACGAAATCCTGGATGCGGAAGGCCACGTTGCTGACATGGGTGCCGGGATAGATCTCGAAGCTGTTGGCGATGCCGAAGCTTTCCATCATCTCGTGCAGCTTGCCGGTGTCGGTGCGCAGCCCGTCCTGGTCGCCCACATCCAGCGCGATGGCCTTGTAGCGTTTCAGGCCTGAAACATATTGCGGCAGGAAGGCGAGCGGCGCGTTCGCCGCCCATTGGCCCAGCACCTGGCTCTGCTTGTCGCCGATCGGCAGGTCGAGATAGAGCGGCGGCGCCTTGGGGTTGGGCGACCAGGCCGCGGCGCTGGCCATCTGGGCGCGCAGGATGAAGGGCAGGGTGGCGCTGTCGGCCGGGCTTTTCACCGCCGCCAGGGCGGCTTCGTCCTCGGGCTTCAGGGCGGCGGGGCCGCGCGGCGCAAGGCAGCAGGGGCTCATGATATAGAGGCTGCCGAAGACATCGGCATGCTTCATGCCGATGCGCGTGGCGCCATAGCCGCCCATGGAATGACCCACCAGGCCGCGGCTTTCCCGCGCCGGAATGGTGCGGTAATGGGCGTCGATATAGGCCACCAGGTCATGGGCGATGAAATTCTCGAAATCGCCGGTGGTGACCGAACTGGAATACATCGAGCCATTGTGAATGGTGCGGGAATCCGGCAGCACCACGATCATCTCGCGCGCGCCTTTGGCAAAGGCGCCCTCGATGGTCTGGGGCACGTGGATTTCCTGGCTCCAGATTTCGGCGCCGATGGAATAGCCATGCAGGGCATAGACGACGGGATAGCGGCGGGCCTTGTCCCGTTCATAGCCGGGGGGCAGAAAGACCAGCACATCGCGGTCGGCGCTGTCGCCTTCCAGATTGCCTTCCAGCGCCGCGCCGTGAACCTTGATGCGCTCCAGGCTTGTCCGGGGCGCGCCGGGAACGGGATCGGGACTGTTGGTCTTGGCCTGGCCCACGGCCGGGCCCGATGCGGCCATGGCCGGGATTGCCAGCGCGCACAGCGCGACAAGCAACCGTGCGAAACGGTGCATCGGCATGTCTTCCCCCAATCCTTATGATTTGTTTTGTATGAGTTTATCCCGAAGGCGGGCTTTGGCAAGCGCCGGGCCGGGCGGCACGGGCATCGCCGCACCGGCAAATTCCGCGCCTGCAGCGGCTGATGCCGGGATTGCGCGCCGGGACCGGCCGTGCGTATTTGTCAGACAAAAATGGCGCATGGCACGGTGATCTGCCGGGTATCCTCACCAAGTTCGGCGGCGGAACCGCCCGGATTCCCGCACGTTATTTGCTGCGAGAAT
The DNA here is from genome assembly GCA_964343955.1 of uncultured Rhizobium sp. GTDB lineage: Bacteria > Pseudomonadota > Alphaproteobacteria > Micropepsales > Micropepsaceae > Rhizomicrobium. The sequence goes on from CAYFKU010000049.1 coordinate 17,186, forward strand.
TGTTCGGACATATCCCGATGGTTTTGGGGCATTGATGGCATCCACACTGCCGCCCGCCACCATACTGGACCTGACGGTCGAGGTGGATGCGAGCCCGGTCGATACGCCGACGGGCGAGGTGGCCTGGGCGACCGTTGCGATAACCTATGTCAGCGGGGGCCTGGAACCCACGCTTGCCATCCGCGTGCCGGTGCCCTGGGCGGAACCGGACCGGCAGCGCGAGGCGCTGAGGCGCGCGCGGCAACTGATCGATCACGCCTGCGGCTTTTCCGGCCTGAACGAGCCGCCGCCCGACCTGTTCGCCGAGACGGTGCTGGAAGGACTGAGCCAGAAGCTTGGCATATCGCCGCCCGCCACCAGGCCGGCGCGCAGGCCGCGCTAGAGGCCCAAGATGCTGCTGCATCCGGCTCCCTTCGACCTTGCGCTGCGCCTGATCCTGGCTTTCGCCGCCGCCCTGGCCATCGGCTTCAACCGCGAGGAGCGCAACTAGGCCGCCGGTCTTCGCACCACCATCCTTGTCTCGATGGCCGCGGCCATCG
>CAYFKU010000050.1:0-5842 GCA_964343955.1 uncultured Rhizobium sp.
CGCCACTCAGCGCGATCTCGAATGGCGGGCAGGACCGATTGGGCAAAGCCAGACGTTTCTCCGGCAGGCATGCCGACTACCCCCCCGTTGCGAATTGGCCGCGCAGGCCCGCCCCGCCCCACCCCGCCAAAGGCACGCGCGGCACCTTACCAAGTGAAAATACGCCATGGGCGCAGCCGCCCAAACTTTGGACAGCGCCACTCTTTAGGCATCACTTTCCACGCCGCTCTCCAGGCCAGCCATGCCGGAACAGGCTTGCCTAAAAGCCGAAATTGACACACTGTAAATTTCTAATTTCTGTGATTTACACAATGTCAAGTGAAGCCCGGACACGTGACCGAATTCTGGATGCAGCCCTTGCCTGCGCCCAAGCCCGGCGTGGCTTCAGCATGTCGGAAGTAGCTGAAAATGCTAATATTTCTCGCCAAGCCGTCTATCTTCACTTTCCCGACCGCGCCGGCCTTCTGGCAGCCCTGAGGCAGCGTTTCGCGTTGCCGTCGGTGGCTGCGATTGGAGAGGCGCCGAGCGCCCGTGCCTCGCTTTCCGCCTTGCTGGCGGGGCTGGCCCAGACCTATCCCGCCCTGTGGCCGGTGCTTCAGGCCGCGGGCGCGACCGAACTCCCCGACCGGTTTGAAGCCTGCCAGGCCCTGGTCGCCCGCTTCCGGGATGAAGGTGCGCTGGCGCCCCATCTCGCGCCGGGCACTGCCGCCGACCTCCTCTTCAGCCTGACCTCCCCCGCCCTCTGGCACGAACTGGTTCGTGTCCGCGCCTGGGACGCGGCACGCTATCGTAGCCATCTGGCCTATCTGGCCGTCAGCGCCCTGAGCAAATAAAACGGGACCATGACCCCCGCCGCCCGCCTGCAGATGGCGATCGAAATCCTGGAGGCGCTGGAACAGACCGCCCAGCCCACCGACCGGTTTCTCAAGAGCTGGTTCCGCACCCGCCGCTTTGCCGGATCGGGCGACCGGCGCGCCATCGCCGAGCGCGTCTTTCATGCCCAGCGCCATCGCGCCGGGTTGGCGCATCGCATGGGCGAAAACAGCCCGCGCGCGCTGATGATCGCCGCACTTCTGGAATCGGGCGAGGATATCGACAGTCTGTTCGCTGGCGGTTATGGCCCCGCGCCGCTCACCGATATGGAGCGTGCCGCCATCGCGGCCACACCGCCGCCCGCACCGGACTGGATAGCCGGCGAATATCCCCAATGGCTGGAGCCGGAATTGCAACGGGCCTTTGGCGACCGGCTGCTGGAGGAGATGCGGGCCTTTATCGGCCGCGCGCCGACCGATCTGCGGGTCAACAGCCTGAAGGCCGGGCGTGATACGGTGCTCGATGCCTTGCGCGCCCAGGGCCTGGCCGCAACGCCGACGCCCTATGCGCCCCAGGGCATCCGGATTGCGGGCGATGCCGGCAAGCTGTCGGACACGCCGCTTTTCCAATCCGGTGCTTTTGAAATCCAGGACGAGGCCGCCCAGATCGCGGCGGCGCTGTGCGATGCCAAACCGGGGATGCGCGTGCTGGATCTGACGGCCGGGGCGGGCGGCAAATCCCTGGCCCTGGCGGCGGCGATGGAAAATAGCGGTGAAATCATCGCCGCCGATATCCGCGGTGAAGCGCTGGTGGAACTGGAGAAGCGCGCCGCCAGAGCCGGCGCCCGCATCATCAAGACCCTGTGCCTGTCGCATGAACAGCCCCGCGGCCTGTTCGACCTGGTACTGCTGGACGCGCCCTGCAGCGGCACCGGCACATGGCGGCGCCAACCCGAACTGCGCTGGCGCCTGACGCCGCCGCGGCTGGAGGAACTGACGGCCTTGCAGGACCGGCTGCTGGATCAGGCTGCCGGACTGGTGGCGCCGGATGGGCGGCTTTTCTATGCCACCTGCTCCATTCTTCCGCGCGAGAACCAGGACCGGGTTGCCGCCTTCCTGAACCGCCGGCCCGACTTTGCCCTGATGAACCTGGCCGCCGGCTGGCCCGGAACCGTGCCTCCGGGCCTGGCCCCGAGCCTGGCTCAAGATTTTCGCGCCAGTCCGGCGCGAACCGGGACCGACGGCTTTTACGGCGCGGGACTTATCGCCCGCCCAGGGCCGTGAATGACGCATGGGTAAGAGGGCCCAAATGCCCTATGTTAGGCCCATGACCTTCCGCGCGATTCCAGCCCTGCTGGCCCTGCTCATCTCGGCCTCTGTTGCCGACGCTGCGCCGGCCAAATCGGCGGCCAAAGACGCCGCCGCCAAGCCGGCAGCGGCCAAGGCTGCCAAACCGGCACCGGAGCCACCGCTGACGGTGGAGGCGCTGCTGAGCAAGTCCAGGGACGCCAGCGCCAAAGGCAATACCGACCTGGCGGTGCGCCTGGCCCAGGCGGCCATTGTGCAGAACCCGGCCCTGCCCAGCTCCTATGTCGCGCTGGGCAACATCTATGCGGCGGCCGGCCAGCCTGACTTCGCCCGCAATTTCTATGATGCCGCGCTTGGCATCGATCCCCTGGATGGCGGGGCGCGCAAGGCCCTGTCGGACCTGGATCGGGACCATCCGGAAACAACGGCCCGTAACAGCAAATGAGCGTTCTAGTTCTGGATTTCGGCAGCCAGGTCACCCAGCTGATCGCGCGCCGCGTCCGCGAGGCCGGCGTCTATTGCGAGATCGTGCCGTTCAACAAGGCCGAAGAAGCGCTGGGCAAAAAGCCCCGCGCCATCATCCTGTCGGGCGGCCCGCGCTCGGTTTACGAGGACAATGCCCCCCGCGCGCCCCAGGCGGTGTTCGAGATGGGCGTGCCCGTGCTGGGCATCTGCTATGGCGAGATGACCATGAGCGTCCAGTTGGGCGGCAAGGTCGAAGGTGGCCATAACCAGGAATTCGGCCGCGCCGACATTCATGTGAAGAATCGCTCGCCGCTGCTGGAAGGCCTGGCCGAAAGCGGCAGCGAACCGGTCTGGATGAGCCATGGCGACAAGATCACCGCCATTCCCGCCGGCTTCCAGGTGGTGGCGACATCGGAGTCATCGCCCTTCGCCGTCATCGCCGACGAGAAACGCCGCTTCTATGGCGTGCAGTTCCATCCGGAGGTGGTGCATACCCCGCGGGGCGCGACCCTGCTGTCGAACTTCGTGCGCACCATCGCCGGCATCGAGCCCGAATGGAACATGCGCGCCTTCCGCGACAATGCCGTGGAGAAAATCAGAAAACAGGTCGGCAAGGGCAAGGTGATCTGCGGCCTGTCGGGCGGCGTGGATTCCAGTGTGGCAGCCGTGCTGATCCATGAGGCGATCGGCGATCAGCTCACCTGCATCTTTGTCGATACCGGGCTGATGCGGGCCGGCGAATCCGAGGAAGTCGTCAACTTGTTCCGGGGTCATTACAACATTCCCCTGATCCATGCCGATGCGCGCGAGATGTTCCTGACGCGGCTGGCAGGGGTGAGCGATCCCGAACAGAAGCGCAAGATCATCGGCGCAGCCTTCATCGATGTCTTCGACAAGGAGAGCCACAAGGTGGGCGGCGCCGAATTCCTGGCGCAAGGCACGCTTTATCCCGATGTGATCGAAAGCGTGTCGGCCACCGGCGGGCCGTCGGTCACCATCAAGAGCCATCACAATGTCGGCGGCTTGCCCGACTATATGAAGCTCAAGCTGGTCGAACCCCTGCGGGAGTTGTTCAAGGACGAGGTACGGGCGCTGGGCCGCGAACTGGGCCTGCCGCCGGCCTTTGTCGGTCGCCATCCCTTTCCGGGGCCGGGCCTGGCCATCCGCGTGCCGGGCGAGATCACCGAAGACAAGCTGGAGATCCTGCGCAAGGCGGACACCATCTATCTGGACGAGATCCGCAAGGCGGGCCTTTACGACGAAATCTGGCAGGCCTTTGCCGTGCTGCTGCCGGTCAAGACCGTGGGCGTGATGGGCGATGCGCGCACCTATGACCATGTCTGCGCCCTGCGCGCCGTCACCAGCAGCGACGGCATGACCGCGGACTATTATCCCTTCGAGCACAGCTTCCTGGCCCGCACAGCCACCCGCATAGTCAACGAAGTGCGCGGCATCAACCGGGTGGTCTATGACATCACGTCCAAGCCACCTGGCACCATAGAGTGGGAGTGAGCCAGGGTCGGCGAGCGGCGGAGCCGCTTGCCGATGATTTGATCCAGTGGATCAAATCAACTGGCGAACGCGCCGAGCTTGAGCGAGGCGCAATCACGCACCAATTGGCTCAAAGTTCCAATCGCTTGGCGGGCATCCCGCTGTTCTGTTGAATTTATCCTGCCGGGGTCTTAAGCGTCTTTCGCAATGGACACCGCCACCTCCCTCATGCCGCGAAACCGGGCGCAAGCCGCACAGGCCGCGCCCTTCCTGCCCATGAGCCGGGCCGAGATGACGGCGCTGGGCTGGGATGCCTGCGATGTGGTGCTGGTGACGGGCGATGCCTATGTCGATCATCCCAGCTTCGGGATGGCCATCATCGGCCGCCTGCTGGAAGCGCAAGGGTTCCGCGTCGGCATCATCGCCCAGCCCGACTGGCAATCCGCCGAGCCCTTTGCGGCGCTGGGCAAGCCAAGGCTGTTCTTCGGGGTCACGGCGGGCAACATGGATTCCATGGTCAACCGCTATACGGCGGACCGCAAACTGCGCCATGACGATGCCTATACGGCCGGCGGCGAAGGCGGCAAGCGCCCCGACCGCTGCGCCATCGTCTATGCCCAGCGCTGCCGCGAGGCTTTCAAGGATGTTCCGATCGTGCTGGGCGGCATCGAAGCCTCGCTGCGGCGCATCGCCCATTTCGACTATTGGTCCGAGAAAGTTCGCCGTTCGGTGCTGGCGGACGCCAAGGCGGACTTGTTGCTCTATGGCAACGCGGAACGCGCCATCGTGGAAGTCGCGATGCGTCTGGCCGCCGGCGAAGCGCCGCGCGACCTTCATTCCATTCGCGGCGTCGCTTTGTTTCGCAAGGTGCCGGAGCATTACAGCGAACTGCGCGCCGACGATCTGGATGCGGCGGATGAAGGCGCCGCCCGCAGGCCAGGCGATGTCGTCATCCGCCTGCCCTCCTATGAGCAGGTTGTCGACGACAAAGAAGCCTATGCCCGCGCCTCGCGCGTGCTGCACCGGGAAAGCAATCCCGGCAATGCCCGGCCGCTGGTCCAGCGGCATGGCGACCGCGACCTGTGGCTGAATCCGCCGCCGATCCCGCTATCCACCGAGGAGATGGATGCGGTCTATGATCTTCCTTACGCCCGGGCGCCGCATCCGGCTTATGGCGACGCGAAAATCCCCGCCTGGGACATGATCAAATTCTCGGTCACCATCATGCGCGGCTGTTTTGGCGGTTGCACCTTTTGCTCCATCACCGAGCATGAGGGCCGCATCATCCAGAACCGTTCGGAAGGCTCGATCCTGCGCGAGATCGAGCGTATCCGCGACAAGACCGAAGGTTTCACCGGTGTGATCTCGGACATTGGCGGCCCCACCGCCAACATGTACCGCATGGCCTGCAAGGACCCGAAGATCGAGGCGGCCTGCCGGCGGCCATCCTGCGTGTTTCCCGACATCTGCCCCAATCTCAACACCTCGCATGACGATCTGATCCGTCTGTATCGCAAGGTGCGCGAGACGAAGGGCATCAAGAAGGTGATGGTGGCGTCGGGCGTGCGCTATGACCTGGCGGTGAAAAGCCCCGCCTATGTCAAGGAGCTGGTGACGCGTCATGTCGGTGGCTATCTGAAAATCGCGCCCGAACACACCGAGCGCGGGCCCCTCGACAAGATGATGAAGCCGGGGATCGGCGCCTATGACCGCTTCAAGGCGATGTTCGATGCCGCCGCCAAGGAAGCCGGGAAGAAATATTATCT
>CAYFKU010000050.1:5852-7520 GCA_964343955.1 uncultured Rhizobium sp.
TCGCGGCCCATCCGGGCACCAGCGACGAGGACATGATGAACCTTGCGCTCTGGCTCAAGAAGAACCGCTATCGCGCCGACCAGGTGCAGACCTTCCTGCCCTCGCCCATGGCGACGGCCACCGCCATGTATCATACCGGCGTCAATCCGCTGCGCGGCGTGCGGCATGGCGCCAGCGAAAAGGTGGAGGCGATCAAGGGCCTGACCCATCGGCGGCTGCACAAGGCTTTCCTGCGCTATCACGATCCCGACAACTGGCCGCTGCTGCGCGAGGCGCTGAAGCGGATGGGCCGGGCCGACCTGATCGGCCCGGGCGCGCATCATTTGGTGCCGGCGCATCAGCCCCCAGGGAGCGGTAAATCGCCCGGAAACCCCGGCGGCCTGCGCCGGCCAGGCGGCGGGCGGCGCTTCACCACCAAGGGCGTCGCCTTTCCCGGCAAGACCTGACCGGCGCCCCCGCCACGCAATCTCATCGGGCCGCACACGGCTTCACCAGGACCAGACATGATCCGCCTTGACAATATCAGCAAGCAGAACGGCCATCAGCTTTTGTTCATCGAAGCCTCGATGGGCATCATGAAAGGCGAAAAGGCCGGCCTTGTCGGACCCAATGGCGCGGGCAAATCGACCCTGTTCCGCATGATCGCGGGCACCGACCAGCCCGATGACGGGCAGATGTCGATCGAGGCGGGGATGACCATCGGTTATTTCAGCCAGGATGTCGGCGAAATGTCGGGCCAGAGCGCCGTCGCGGCGGTGATGGACGGTGTGGGGCCTGCCAGCGCGCTGGCCGCCGAAATGGCGGAGCTGGAAGCGGCGATGGTCGATCCGGATCAACTTCCCAATATGGACGCGCTGGTGGAGCGCTATGGCGAGGTGCAGCACCGGTTCGAGGAACTGGACGGCTATGCGCTGGAGGCACGAGCGCGCGAGGTGCTGGCGGGCCTCAGCTTCAGCCAGGAACGGATGGACGCGGATGTCGGGCTGCTGTCGGGCGGCTGGAAGATGCGCGTGGCCCTGGCACGCATTCTGGTGATGCGGCCGGATGCCATGCTGCTGGACGAGCCCAGCAACCATCTGGACCTGGAGAGCCTGATCTGGCTGGAAGCCTTTCTGAAGAATTACGACGGCGCCCTGCTGATGACATCGCATGACCGCGCCTTCATGAACCGCATCATCGGCAAGGTGATCGAGATCGACGGCGGCACCCTCATCACCTATTCCGGCGATTATGATTTCTACGAACAGCAGCGGGCGCTGAGCGAAAAACAGCGCCAGGCTCAATTCGAGCGCCAGCAGGCGATGCTGGCCAAGGAGATCAAATTCATCGAACGCTTCAAAGCTCGCGCCTCCCATGCCGCCCAGGTGCAGAGCCGAGTCAAGAAGATGGACAAGATCGAAAAGATCGAGCCGCCCCGCCGGCGCCAGTCCGTGCAGTTCGAATTCCGCAGCCCCCCGCGGTCTGGCGACGATGTCGCCAGCTTCCGCAATGTGCACAAGGCCTATGGCAGCCACACCATCTATGACGGGCTGGATTTCGCCGTCCGCCGCAAGGAACGCTGGTGCATCCTGGGCGCCAATGGCGCGGGCAAATCCACCCTGCTGAAACTGGCGGCCGGCGCCACCGAGCCGGACAGCGGCCAGGTGGTCATCGGCAGCAATGTGAAGA
>CAYFKU010000050.1:7530-17436 GCA_964343955.1 uncultured Rhizobium sp.
TCCTTCCCGCAGGCGGGACAGGGGTCCTTGCGCACTTTGGCCGGCTGCTTCGGCTTTTCCGGCGACGATATCGAGAAAAGCTGCCGCGTCCTGTCAGGCGGCGAAAAGGCGCGGCTGGTGATGGCCAAGATGCTGTTCGATCCGCCGAATTTCCTGGTTCTGGACGAACCCACCAACCATCTGGACATGGCGACCAAGGAAATGCTGGTGGCGGCGCTGGCGGAATTCGAAGGCACCATGCTGTTCGTCAGCCACGACCGCCACTTCCTGGCAGCGCTGTCCAACCGCGTGCTGGAGCTGACGCCCGAAGGCGTTCATCGCTATGACGGCGGCTATACCGAATATGTCGCGCGCACCGGCCAGGAAGCGCCGGGGCTGCATCCGGGCGGTTAGCTTGAGCGACGCCCGCGCCGCTTTGGCGCGGCATTCAATCGCGCTCCACCCCAAAAAAGGGGTTGGCGGCTGCCGCTGCCAGGATGGATAAAACCGAAGGGCTGATTGGGGCAAGTTCACCCGCATTTGACGAGCCCGCCGAAGGCCGCTCAAATCGGCCGAAGGGATCGAGCGCGCCAGAAGAAGCGCCAGCGGGGAAGGTATATGACAGGCCACACAGCAGCCGATGACGCCGAACATGCGCGCCAGTTGCGCAAGGCGGTCATCGCCTCCACCATCGGCGCCACCATCGAATGGTACGATTTCTTCCTCTATGGCACCGCCGCCGGCCTGGTGTTCGGCAAGCTGTTTTTTCCCCATCAGGACCCGCTGTCGGCGACATTCCTGGCTTTCGGCACTTATTTTGTCGGCTTCATCGCCCGGCCCGTCGGCGCGGCGATCTTCGGCCACTATGGCGACCGCATCGGCCGAAAGACCACGCTGATCGCCACCCTGCTCTGCATGGGCATCGCCACCTTCCTGGTGGCCTTTGTGCCAACCTATGACCAGATCGGCATCTGGGGCGCGGTCATTTTGACGGTGTTGCGCGCGATCCAGGGCATCGGGGTGGGCGGACAATGGGGCGGCTCGGTGCTGGTGGCGATGGAATGGTCCAAGGGCCACAGCCGGCGCGGCTTCATCGCCTCATGGCCGCAGCTTGGCGTGCCGCTGGGCCTGTTCCTGGGCAACCTGTTGATGCTGGTTTTCAGCGATGTGTCGGGCGACCAGTTCATGGCCTGGGGCTGGCGCATTCCCTTTGCCTTTTCCATCCTGCTGGTGGGCGTGGGCCTGTGGATACGCCTGGGCGTGGAGGAGACGCCGGTCTTCCAGCAGCTTCGCGACAAGGGCCGTATCGAAAAGGCCCCGATCCTTGAAGTGCTGCGGCGCCACCCGCGCCAGGTGATCCTGTCGGCGCTGCTGCGGATGTCCGAACAGGCGCCTTTCTATATCTTCTCCACCTTCGTGTTCGCCTATGCCACCGGAACGCTGGGCATGCCGCGCAGCCTGGCGCTGGGCGGCGTCATGGCGGGCGCGGCGCTGGGCTTCCTGGTGGTGCCCCTGTCGGGCCTTCTGTCGGACCGCATCGGCCGGCGCGCCACCTTCATGATCGGCGCGGGCCTGACGGGGATATTCGGCTTCGCCTATTTCGCCGCCCTGGGGACGATGGTGCCGGCGCTTGCCTTCGGCGCCATCATGCTGTCGCTGGTCTGCACCAATATTCAGTATGCCGTGGAAGCGGCGCTGATCGCCGAGGCCTTCACGCCCCGGCTGCGCTATAGCGGCGCCTCGCTGGGCTATCAGCTCGCCTCGCTGATCGCGGGCGGGCCGGCGCCGATCATCGCCACCGCGCTGCTGGCCGGCTATCATTCCGGCTATGCGGTGGCGGTCTATATCGCGGTCTGCGCCGTGATCGGCCTGACGGCGTCAGCGCTGATGCCCGACCATACCGGCAAGGACATTTCCGCCGAATATGACGAAACCGGCGCCTGATCGGGCAAAGGCATGACCGGATTGCCGCAAATGGCCAGGCTGCCGACCGGATATGTGCTGATGGCGGCAGCGGCGCTGATCGTCCTGCAGATCACGGTGCTGCACGGATTCGGCCAGCCCTGGATATCCGTCAGCGGCCGCATCCTGTTGTGGGTCGGCGATCCACTAAGCCCCGAAACCTCGCAGCAGCTTTCGGACTGGTACAGCTTTTCGCACCTGATCCACGGCATGATTTTCTTCTGGCTGCTGCGCTGGCTGGCGCCCGGGCTGCCGCTGGGTGCGCGCTTTCTGATCGCAATGGGCGTGGAGATCGCCTGGGAGATCACGGAAAACACGCCCGCCGTCATCCAGCATTACCGGCAACAGGCCCTGGCGGCGGGCTATGTCGGCGACAGTATCCTGAATTCCCTTTGCGACACCGCCACCATGTCCACAGGCTTCTGGCTGTCCTCGCGGGTGCGCGGGGCCCATATCGCCGCCCTGGCCGTCGCGCTGGAACTTTTCACCGCGGTGATGATCCGCGACAATCTGAGCCTGAATGTCATCAATCTGGTGGCGCCATCCGGCTGGCCGGTGATCCGCCTGATCCATGCCTGGCAAGCCGGCTCTCCCGGTACGACGTCTCGCCCTCTTTCAACGCGGCAACACAGCGGGTAGGCAAGCGCGAACCGGAACCGCGCCGAATCTGGTAGAATTTGCCCATGTGTGGAAAAATCACCGCCAAAGCGTCCTGGATCCGGAGCGTCGATACGGCCTGGGGCGAGCCGCCAGCCGAAGACGACCGCATTCTCACCTATCGCGTGATGGGCAATGTGCCGGTGATCGTGCGCGGCGAGGCAGGGCGTTGCGTCGTGCCGATGCGATGGGGATTTCCGCATCCCCAGGACTGGAAACGGCCGCAGCCGGTCCATGCCAGGGGCGAGAGCATCGACAGCGTGCCCAGCTTTGCCGGGGCTTTTCGCGCCGGCCAGCGCGGCATCGTGATAGTTCAGAGCTTCAACGAAGCGCCGGACAGCGGCGAACAGCATGTCGTGACGCCGGCCGGCCCGGTCGGCATCGCGTTCCTGTGGCGGCAGTTCCGGGTCGCGCAATCCCATGAGCCTTTTTTCGCCTGTGTGATGGTGACCGTGGCGGCCAACAGGCTGCTGGCCGGGCTGCCGACCGACCGGATGCCGGCCGTGTTGGCCGAAGCGGACTGGGAGATCTGGCTGAACGGAGAGCCGGAGGCTGCCAAGGCGTGTCTGAAAACCGTCGAAGACCTGCGCTGGACCATGACGCGGGAGGAGCGCGCCCGAACCGCCCGCCGCGGAAAACCCACGATTTCCGATCCAGCCGGCCTGTTCTAGTTACCGGATCGTAAAACACTGGCCGCTAGGCTTGGGCTGATGCGCCCTCGCCTGTCCGCAACCTCTCCGTCCCTGGCCTTTGCCCTGTTCGCGGGGGTGGCGGCGTTTGCGCTGGCGGCTTTCGCGCCCGGCCTTCTGAACGACAGCGACACCTATTGGCATATCCGCGCCGGGGAATGGATGCTGGCGCATCATCAGATCCTGCGATCGGATGTGTTTTCCTATACCGCGGCCGGAACACCCTGGCACACCCAGGAATGGCTGTCCGAGCTCGCGATGGCGCTGGCTTGGGGCGCGCGCGGCTGGCAGGCGATCCATCTTCTGTTTGCGCTTTGCGCCGCCGTGACGGCGGGCGTGGTGGGATATTTCGTGCGCGCGCGGATGGCGCCGGTTCCGGCGCTGGTCACCGTGCTGCTCGGCCTGGCCTGCGTCACCGGTTCCCTGCTGGCGCGACCCCATATGCTGGCCCTGCCCCTTCTAGCGCTCTGGACAGCCGGGCTTGTTGCCGCCCGCGAACACAATCGTGCACCGCACTGGCTTTTGATCGTGGCGATGCCGCTCTGGGCCAACCTGCATGGCAGTTTCGCGTTCGGACTGGCGCTGGCGGGCGCGCTGGCGCTGGAAGCGGTCATGGAAAGCGAAGATAGGCATCGGTCGGCGCGAGACTGGAGCCTGTTCCTGGCGGCCGCCGCTGCCGCTGCGATCGTGACCCCGTTCGGCATCCAGACCCTTCTCTTCCCCCTGCGCCTGATGGCCATGGGCGGCATCGGCCATATCGGCGAATGGCAAGCCAGCGACTTCAGCCATCTGTCGCCCTTTGCGATCGCCGTGCTGGCGCTGATCGGCACGCTGGCAACGGGCTCGGTTCGCATCGCCTGGCCAAGGCTGGCGATCCTGATGGCCATTCTGTGGCTGGCCCTGAACCATAGCCGGCACCAGATGCTGCTGGGGGTGACCGCGCCCATTCTGCTGGCCAAGCCGCTGGCAAGACGCTGGCCTGCCGCCGACCATGGCGGCAAGCCGCTATACCCTGCCCTGGCCGCCGCGGGACTGGTCCTTCTCGCCATGGCAAGACTGGCGCTGCCGGTGGCGCGCAGCGACGATCCGATTTCGCCCGTCGCGGCGCTGAACCATGTCCCCCGCTTTGTGCGCGAAACGCCGGTGGTGAACGACTATGCCTTTGGCGGCTATCTTGTCTGGAACGGCATCAAGCCCTTCATCGACAGCCGCGCCGATCTTTATGGCGACATGTTCCTGGAAAATTACGCGGCCCTGATCGCGCCCGACAAGGATGCGCTGGCTTCCACACTTGCCTATTATCACGCGCGCTGGACCATTTTCCGCGCCGATCAGCCGGTGGTGAAACTGATGGATGCCACGCCCGGCTGGCGGCGTTTCTATGCCGACAGGCTTGCGGTGATTCACGTCCACGACTAGCGTTACGCGCATGGCAAAAATACGACGAGATCAGCGACCGGGTCCGGTTGCGCGAGCTGAAGATCCTTTCCGACAATCACTATATTCTGCGCAAGGCGATCTTCGACTATCGGCGGCGTGATGGCGTCTGGCAGGAACAGGGACGGGAAAGCTATGAACTGGGCGAGGCCGCCGCAGTTCTGCCGATTGACCGCGCCCGGGACCGGGTGATGCTGATCCGCCAGTTCCGCTGGCCGCCTTTTGAATCCGGCTACCGGAAGCTTCTTGTCGAAGCCATAGCGGGAAAGCTGGATGGCGATACGCCGGAAGCGGGGATTGCGCGGGAAGCGATGGAAGAAGGCGGGGGCGCCCTTACCAATCTGAAGCTGGTCACCCACTGTTTTGTCAGCCCGGGCGCGGTGAAGGAGCGGCTTTTCTGCTTTCTGGCCGACTATGATTCCGCCGCGCCGCGCCAGGGCGGCGGCGGCCAATTGGACGAAGGCGAAGACATCGAGGTGTCTGGAACCCAGCCTGGACGAGGCGATGGCGATGATCGCCTCCGGCGAAATTGCCGACATGAAGACGGTCCTGCTGCTACAGGCGGCCAAGCTTCAGACTTAGCGACAAGATATTGGGGCGTAACGGTCGCAGCACAAGCCTGCGTCACTCCGCGGGCGCCTCTATTGCAACACCTTGCGCCTTCAGCCGCGCCAGAATGCCATCCTTGCGCAGCAACGGCCCCATCTGCACCAGCGCCACCGTCTTGCCCGGCTGGTTCAGCGCCGCATCGATGGCCGCAACCGTTTCGGCGACATTGCGGATGTCGATGCTGCCGATCCGCTCGACCTGGGCGATGACACAGCCGAACAGCCGGGATTCGCTGTAATGTTCCTTGACGGTGCGGATGTCACCCACCGCCCAGGCACGCGCCGCCCGCACAGCATGGACACGGCCCCAACTGACATCCTCCACCGCCTGGGACAGACACAGGCGCTGCTGTTCCGGCGTCAGTTTCAAGAGATCGCGCACCGCATCCATCACATCGAAGCGCGAGACCGGTCTGGTTGACAGGCGCCTGCGCGCGGCCAGGCGTTCCACTGTGGCGCGCGGTTCGCGATAGCCCATCTGGGCCGATTTCTGGAAATCCTGATAGAGACGCACCGCCCCTCGGATGGGAATGTCGGTGCGATAGTCGTCCGCGTCCGCCCCGATCGCGGCTCGCGCCGCCTGGAAGCGGGCGCGCAAATCGGCGGGCAGACCATCGTCAAGATTCTGTCCGCGCGGCAGGCTGAGTTCTCCGCCATGGCGAATCAGGAACCAGCCGATATCCACCAGATTGAAATCGGCGCGCGGCGGCAGCAGCAGGGCGCGGGCGCCGTCCAGCATCTGCGCCGCCGCGTCTGTGTTCCAGTCCATCTCCCGCGGCATGGGCCCCACCATGCCCATGATCCAGACTTCGGAAGCGCCGCGCGTCAGGCGCCAGACAGCCGGCCCAGGTTTGGCGCTGACGGTGACGGATTCGATTTCAGCCCATTCTTCCTTCGGCGGCTCGGGCTGGGCGCGCGCCGGCAGGATCGTGAATGCCAGCGCCAGAAAAACAGCGCGGCGCACGGTGCCTCTACTGCCCGCCGGGATGGTAGTTGGGAGCCTCGCGAGTCACCGTGACGTCATGCACATGGCTTTCGCGCAGGCCCGCGCCCGTGATGCGCACGAATTTCGCGTTCCGGTGAAAATCCTGGATGGTCTTGCAGCCGGTATAGCCCATCGCCGCACGCAAGCCGCCGATGATCTGATGCACCACATTGGACACCGGGCCCTTGTAAGGCACCTGGCCTTCCACGCCTTCGGGCACAAGCTTCAGGGCATCGCGCACTTCGGCCTGGAAATAGCGGTCGGCGGAGCCGCGCGCCATGGCGCCGACGCTGCCCATACCGCGATAACCCTTGTAGGAGCGGCCCTGGTAGAGGAACACCTCGCCGGGGCTTTCTTCCGTACCGGCCAGAAGCGATCCAACCATCGCCACATCCGCGCCGGCCGCCAGGGCCTTGGCCAGGTCGCCGGAATATTTGATGCCGCCATCGCCGATCACCGGCACCCCGGCATCGCGCGCCACGCTTACTGCATCCATGATGGCGGTAAGCTGGGGCACGCCCACGCCGGCCACGATGCGGGTGGTGCAGATCGAGCCCGGACCTATGCCCACCTTCACCGCATCGGCGCCGGCATCAATCAGGGCCCTGGCCGCCTCGGCGGTGGCGATATTGCCGCCCGCCACCTGGACGTAGTTGCTCTGCTTCTTGATGCGGCGGATGGCGTCGATCACGCCCCTGGAATGACCATGCGCGGTATCGACCACGATGACATCGCATTCCGCCTCGATCAGGGCCATGGCGCGGGCATAGCCGTCCTCGCCGACACCCGTTGCCGCCGCGACCCGCAGGCGGCCGCGCTCGTCCTTGCAGCTATTGGGATATTTCTGCGCCTTTTCGATATCCTTCACGGTAATCAGGCCGACGCAGCGATAGGCATCGTCCACCACGATGATTTTTTCGATGCGATGCTCATGCAGCAGACGCTTGGCCTCATCGGGCTTCACGCCTTCGCGCACCGTGACCAGCTTGTCTTTGGTCATCAGTTCGCAAATCTTCTGGCGGGGATCAGCGGCAAAGCGCACATCGCGGTTGGTCAGGATGCCCACCAGCTTGCCGGCGCCCTTGCTGTCCGGACTGTCCACCACCGGCACGCCGGAGATGCGGTGGCGCTCCATCACGGCGCGCGCCTCGGCCAGGGTCGCATCGGGGCCGATCGTCACCGGATTGACCACCATGCCGCTTTCGAAGCGCTTCACGCGGCGCACCTGCTCGGCCTGCTCTTCCTTGTCCAGATTCTTGTGAATCACGCCCATGCCGCCCGCCTGGGCCATGGCGATGGCAAGACCGGCTTCAGTGACCGTGTCCATCGCGGCGCTGACCAGCGGAATGCCCAGCTCGACCGTCTTGGTCAGGCGGGTGCGGGTATCGACCTGGGCGGGAAGAACTTCGGAAGCCCCCGGCACCAGCAAAACATCGTCGAAGGTAAGGGCTTCGCGAATGTCTGGACCGGCCATGAGGTTTCGCTCCTTGTGGAGCGCCGAGCCTGTATCAGCGGCGTTTATTTTGCGCAAGAGCCGCGCAGGCCCCCCTGTTAAATGCCTGTAAACACTGGATTTTGAGAAAGGCTTGGGACCCGCTTGCCGGTCACCAGCTTCACCGCCGCGTGACCGGGCAAAAGGCGTGAGTCCCGAAGTCGCCTCCACAGTAACCTCGCAAGAATGTCATGAGGCCCTTGCCAGGAACTCGCCGGCATCGGGGTGGGCGCGTGCCATCGCAGGCCCCGGCATGTTGGTGACCGCGCCTTTTGGCGTCAGGCCGGGCCGCGATAGCCCAGGCCGACGACATAGAGCTCGACCGATTCCGCCCGGCTGGCAGGCGGTTTGACATGCTTTACTTCACGAAAGCGCTGCTTGAGGCGCGCCAACAGCTCGTTGGAAGAGCCACCCTGGAACACCTTGCCGACAAAGGCGCCACCGGGACGCAGACAGTCTTCCGCCACCTCCAGCGCGATCTCCACCAGCGCAATGGTGCGAATATGGTCGGTGGCGCGATGGCCGGTGGTGGGTGCGGCCATGTCGGTCAGCACCAGGTCAGCAGCGCCGTTCAACGCCTGTTTGAGCATGGCCGGTACCGCGGGATCGGTGAGATCGGCCTGAAAAAACGTCACGCCCGGAAGCGGCTCGATATCCAGCACATCGGCCGCCACCACCGTGGCCCCACGGGCGGCGGCCACCTGACTCCAGCCGCCGGGCGCGGCGCCGAGGTCCAGAACCTTGGCGCCTTTTTTCAGCAACCGGAATTTCTCGTCCAGCTCCAGCAACTTGAAGGCGGCGCGGCTGCGATAGCCCTTGGCCCGCGCTGCCGCGACATAGGGATCGTTGAGCTGGCGCTTCAGCCAGGCACGCGAGGATGGAGTCCGTCCGCGATCCTTCTTGACCTTGACCGGCACGCGGCCGCGGCCGGAGGCGTCGCCTTCCTTCATGTGGTTTCCCCGGAGGTTTCAGCCGGCATCTCGCCCGCCAACTCCCTCGCCAGCCGGCGCAGCATGCCTTCGCGCAAGCCCCGGTCGGCCACCCGCAGCACCGGCGAGGGCCAGAGGGAACAGATGGCGGCAAAGATCGCGCAACCGGGAAGCATCAGATCGGCGCGCTCGTGCCCGATGCTGCCGATTTTGGCAAGCGCGGGCGTATCCAGTCCCACCAGCTTCTCGACCACCCGCAGCACATGGGCGCTTTCATGCCAGCTGCCGTCAACCCGCGTGCGGTTGTAGCGTGGCAGCTTCATGGCGATAGCGGCCAGGGTCGTAACCGTGCCCGATGTGCCCAACAGGTGATGGCGGCGAACATCGAAGGCCGGGCCCATTTGTTCGGCAAAGGGCCTGAACTGGCTGATGAGGTCCAGACGCATGCGGTCAAAGCCGGTACGGCTGGTGGCGGCGGCGCCGTAATTCTCGGCAAGGCTCACCACACCGACCGGGATGGACGCGGCCAGTTTTTGTTGCGGGCCGCCAAGGCCCTTCTGAAGCCAGATGATCTCGGTGGAGCCGCCGCCGATATCGAAGACAAGAGCGCCTTTATATTTGCGGCCGATCAGGGGGGCGCAGCCTTCCGCCGCCAGCTCTGCTTCCTCGTCGGCGCTGATCACCCGCAAATCGATCCCGGCTTCGTCCCTGGCGCGCCGCACCAGCACATCCGCGTTGCCGGCAAGGCGCGCGGCCTGGGTTGCGACCGCCCGTACATGGACCGCCCGGTATTTGGCGATGCGATCCGCGCATACCTTCAAGGCGGCAACGGTCCTGTCGATGGCGGCATCGGAAAGCTGGCCGGTCCGACCGACCCCCTCGCCCAGGCGCACGATGCGGGAGAAGGAATCCGCAACCCGAAACCCGCCGGCCGGCTGGCCGTTCCTGGCCGGCTGCGCCGTGGCGATCAAAAGCCGGCAATTGTTGGTGCCAAGATCCAGCACGGCCAGAAACGGCCCATTGCGGGCAGCGCTGGAGGCCTTCGCCTCGGCCGGTTTTCCGGCTGGCCGGTCCGGCGCTTTCTGGGGTTTCCCGTGCATTCAATGACCCTGGCGCGGCTTTCGGCGCCGCTTCGCCACAAGCTAGCATGGGCAGGGGGCCAAGGGGG
>CAYFKU010000051.1:0-17190 GCA_964343955.1 uncultured Rhizobium sp.
GTCCAGGGCCTATGGGCAGGAGGGGGTGGGCCGCCGGGCGAGAGGGTAAACGGTGCCATTCCCCCCTGGGGCGCGCGGGGGCATGGACAAGGTCCGGGAGCGGGCCTTCGACAGACAATGCCGAGAACGGCGGTACCCCGCCCGGCGAGATTTTAAAGAGGCTTTGCGTTGATCAAGCACCGTTTGATGCTTTCCGCCGCTGCGGCTGCCCTGCTGACGGCTGGTATGGCCATGGATAAGTCGGCACGCGCCGACACCGATATCACCACCAGCACCAGCACGGCGCTCTCCACCTCCACCAGCGGCAACATCACCGTCGAAGGTAACGGCGCGATCAACATCAGCACCGCGGATACCTCCGTGGTGACGATCAATTCCAACAATTACCTGATCAACAACGGTTCCATCGCCAATACCAATGCCAGCGGCGCCATTGGCGTCACGATCGACACATCGTCCGGCAATCTGTTTCCGCCATCGAACGGCGGCCTGTCCTCGACTGGCGGCATCGATCTGGGCGGCAGCGGCACCAACAAGCGCGGCATCGTCATAACGGGCGGAAAGACATTTTACGGCCCCATCACGCTGACCAATCTGACCGCTGTGGCCGTTAATGGCGCCACCGCCACGGCCTCCCAATCGTCCCTGATCCTGCAGGGTGACGGTTCCGCCGCCTTCCTGCTGAACCAGGGCACCAAGGTCACCAGCAACATCCAGTTCGGCGGCGGCGGGATCCTGCAGAATGCCAGCACCAACTCGACCCAGTCCAATTCGATCATCCTGGACCTGGACGGCACGGTGAACGGCAATGTGTATCTGTCCTCAAACCTTTCGGGGGTGGGCGCGGGCATGGTCGGGTTCCAGACGCTGGGCGGAATTCATTCCTGCGCCAGCGATACGGGGGCGCCGTCCGGCTTTACCTGTCCGACTTCCTCGGGCGGCTCGCTGGTCAACACCGGCGCCATAACGCTCTACGGCACGACTTTCCCCAGTACCCGCGGCAACAATCCCGAAGCGGGCAGCGCCGTGGTGATCGGCGGCAGCATCGATGGCGGCATGCTGAACTACGGTCCGGGAACCTCCAACAATGCCGGCGCCTCCTCGATCACGTCATCGGGCCTGATCGTTTCGGGCGTCACCCAGCCCACGATCATGATCGATCCCACCCGTTCGATCACCTCCGGGCTGACGGCGCCGCGCGGGCCGGTGGTTCTGGGGCCGGTCACCGCCGACATCGATCCCATCGATCCCGGCTATTCGCTGATCAATCGCGGCACCATTTCGGCCCAGCCGCTGGATGCGGAACGCAGCACGGCGGCGATCATGATCCAGGGCGCCTCCTCGACCTATTTCACCTGTCTGTCGGTCCGCTCAGGCAATGCTTGCGTCACCACGCCGGAAACGGTGACCCAGAGCATCACCAGCACCGTCAACGGGACGACGACCACGACCAGCCAGTCGGTCAACAATGTGGGCGGCCTGCTCAACACCGGCACCATATCGGCGGTTGCCACGACCAATTCCCAGACCATCACATCGACGGGCGTCACCACCGCCACGGCCCTCTATATCGGGCCCTTCGCGACCGTGCCGCGGCTGGATGTGAAGTCGGAAGCCGTCAGCGGCTCCAGCAAAACGCCTGCCACCATACAGGCCCAGATCGCCGGCGTCGGACAGGGCAGCGCCTTTGGCGTGATCCTGGCGAACAATTCGAATGTTCCCGTCATCAATATCAGCCGGAACGCCAGCATCATCGCCCAGGTGAGCACCTATACGGTGTCGCCGACCAAATCCATCGCCAGCGGCAGCCGTCCCTTCAGCCTTGTGACCGAGGCCATCCTGGACCAGGGCGGCAGCCTGAAGACCATCAACAATGCCGGCACGGTGCAGGCTTTCAACACCGTCCTGACGCCGGAAACCGGCGCGGTTGTTTCGTCCATCACCAACGCCATCGACCTGGCGGCCTCGATCAATGGCGGTGTCACGGTCAATAACAGCGGCCGGCTGCTGGGCAACATCCTCCTGGGATCGGGCAACGGCAACACGCTGAATGTCGGCAATATCGGCGGCGGCGGCACCACCGCCAACAGCGGAACCGGTGTGCTCAACACGTCCGCCAATTACAGCATAGTGGGCCAGTCCGTCGTGTCCGAGACGCCGGGCCTGGCCCCCATCACTACCGCCAGCCTGATCGATTTCGGCTCGGGCGCGGGCCATGTGCTGCATGTCGGCGGCTTCGGCTATGTCAATGCCGTCATCAATTCCAACACCAACAGCCTGGCGGTGCAGGTCGATCCCAACGGCCAGCTTTTCGTTGCCAACACCACCACCGCGCTGCAGGCCTCCACCTTCAATGTCGCCAGCAACGGCACACTGGGCCTGGCCATTTCCCAGTCCAATCTCAACAGCCTGACCCCGGTGGTGCAGGCCACCAGCGCCGATCTGTCCGGCGCCAATCTGGGCCTGCAGTTCGGCACCTATATTTCGTCCGGCTTTACCGCCGCAACGACCAAAAATCCCACGGTCCAGACCGTAACCCTGGTGCGCGCGCCGACCCTGATCGACACCACCCTGGCGGCGCAGAATGCCCAGTTGGGCCTGAACACACCCTTCCTGTTCGAAACGCCCACCGAAAGCGGCCTCACCCCGCTGGCGGTCACCAACGATGCGGGCGGGCAGCAGACCCTGTTGCTGCGGCTTCTGCCGCGCTCGACCGGCGCCAAGAACGCGGACGGCTCGCCCGGCCTGAACCTGTCCGGCCAGGCCGCCAACCAGTTCCCCTTTGCCGCCTCGGCGCTGGCCACCGACAATGAGCTGGGCTCGGCCATCGCCACCAGCCTGACGGTCTATAACACCCCCGGTTCGCCTTCGAGCGGCATCAATGTGCTGGCCTCGCAGCAGCAGTCCCAGCGGGTTTTCTCGCAGTTCGCGCCGGATGTTTCGGGCGGCACGCGCGAGATCGCCATCATGCTGACCGACCAGGCCACCGGACCCGTGGCCTCGCGCCAGCGCCTGTTGCGCAGCTTCGGCAATGTGGCCGGCGATACCACCCTGTGGGGCCAGGAGTTCACCGGCCAGATCAACAACAAGGGCCGCACCAGCGCCGACGGCACCATCACCGCCTACAAGGATCACGGCTTCGGTTTCACCCTGGGCGTGGATGCCGGCAGCC
The DNA here is from genome assembly GCA_964343955.1 of uncultured Rhizobium sp. Lineage (GTDB taxonomy): Bacteria > Pseudomonadota > Alphaproteobacteria > Micropepsales > Micropepsaceae > Rhizomicrobium. The sequence goes on from CAYFKU010000051.1 coordinate 3,173, forward strand.
CGCGCAACGGCTGGTATGGCGGCGCCTTCACCTTCTACAGCGGCGACGTCGTGCAGGATCTGCCGCGCGCCACCCGCACCGACACCCAATGGTATATGCTGACCGGCTATAGCGACTGGCGCGGCAAGCATGTCTTCTTCGACAGCCAGATCAGCGCCGCCTATGGCGACTTCCAGCAGACCCGCACCATGAGCGTCGGCAATGTCCTGCGCACCGCCACCAGCCGCCGCCCGGGCGCCATGCTGGCGCTGGGCGCCAATGGCGGCGTGATGCTCAATTACGGGGCATTCGAGATCGATCCGCATGTCAGCCTGGACGGCATGACCATGCGCGAGGAGGGCTATCAGGAAGCCAATGGCGGTTCGGGCATGAACCTGGACGTGGCGCCCTTCTTCGCCAATTCGCTGCGGACCGCCCTGGGCGCGGACTTCAAGTCCAAGTTCAGCCTCTGGGGCTTCGACCTGACGCCGGAAGCCCGGCTGGGCTATCGCTACGATGTTCTGCAGCAGGCGATCAAGCTGAAGGCGGCCTTTGCCAGCACCGGCGGGCGCGGTACGGCCGGCAACACCATGACCTTCATCGGCCCCGATCCCGATACCGGCAACGCCATCCTGGGCCTGAGCCTGGGCGCCTCGACCGACACCTGGCAGGTGGGCGTGAATTATGACTGGGTACGGGGCAACAATGGTTCGACCACCCAGGTCGGCATCCTGACCGTATTGGGCAGAATCTGATTTGCCTTGCGAAAACGAAAAACCCCGGTGGTGACACCGGGGTTTTTTCTTTTTGGGCAGGCCGGGCCCGCCGCTTTACCAGCTTCCGCTGTTGGGCATGGAGGCCCAGGGTTCCCGGGGCTCCAGGCGGCCATCCTGCAGCAGCTCGATCGAAATGCCGTCAGGCGAGCGGATGAAGGCCATATGCCCGTCGCGCGGCGGCCGGTTGATGGTGACGCCGGCGGCCATCAGCTTCTCGCACACCGCATAGATATCGCCGACCTGGTAGGCGAGGTGCCCGAAATTGCGCCCGCCGCCATAGTCCTTTTCGTCCCAATTGTAAGTGAGCTCCAGCACGGGGCTTTCCATCCCGTCCCCGGTCATGCGGGCGGCGTCTTCGGGGGTGGCCAGAAAGACCAGGGTGAAGCGGCCTTTCTCGTTTTCCATGCGCCGGACCTCCCTGAGGCCCAGCTTGTTGCAATAGAAGTCCAGCGAGGCGTCGAGATCGGAGACGCGCACCATGGTATGGAGGTATCGCATGAATGGGATCCTTGAAGGATATGTGACTGCGTGAAGGCGAGGGTGCGCATCTTGCGCATTTTGAGAGATCAAAAAAGCGAAGATGTCGCAACGGAACCTGTGCATGGCGCAGGCGCCCCTCGGCGCATTTCAGAGGCAAGGATGCACTGCTTATAGGCAGTTGCGCCTGCCTGAATTTCCTACAGCCGAACTGAGGCTTAGATGGAAAACTGGCAATGCTGCATCTGCGAATTCGCGATTCCGAGACTTTTTTCCGGTCAGCCTAAAAGGATGGGCTGAGGTCCAACTGCCCAAATGTGGCGCTGCCACAGGGCTTTCGGGGGACTCGATACCCCTTGCAAAGAGGGTAACCGATTGCTTTAAAAGCGCCCGGCTAAGGCGTCAGTATACGGCGCCGCGTTGGGTAGACTTAGGTTTCAAACTTGTCTGTTGCGACCAGGCGCACACCGTGCCGGGTTTTTCTATCTTGAGCGAGAGCGCATGGAACGTCCGAATCATCTGAAGGTTGAACAGAAAAGCGCCGCCAGCAAAGCGACCAGCCTGGCTATTGTCATTGCGATTCATGTTGCCGGTATTGCGGCTCTTGTAGCGGCCCTGTCGTCCGGCGCGCTCCAGAAGCAGCTTCAGGAAATCAAGGCCACCGTCGACATGCAGAAGACGCCGCCGAAGGCGCCGCCGCCGCCGCCGCCGGATCTGGTGAAGCCGCCGCCGCCGGTCGCCATCGTGCCGGAATTCTCCGTCGCGACCGCGCCGCCGCCGCCGGTGACCGTGGCGCCCAAGGCGCCGCCGCCGCCGCCGCCGCCCAAGGCCGCGCCTGTTGCCGCCAGCGATCCGCTGCGCCCCATCATGCGCACGCATACGCTGCCGCCCTATCCGCCCATCTCGGTCCGCCTGAATGAATCGGGCACCACCCTGATGGAGGTGCACATCACCACCGAGGGTAACGTCGACGATTGCAAGATCGTGACCTCCTCGAGCTCGGATCGCCTGGACCAGGCTGCGTGCGACTATGTCAAGCGCGTCTGGCGCTGGCAGCCGCCCACCCAGCAGGGTACGCCCACCGCCGTTTCGACCCGGGTCTCCGTCAAATGGGACCTCAGGGACGCGAAATAATTCAAGCCTCAATCAACGCCATTCATCGGTTACCTACGGAGTAGAAAAATGAACTTCAAGAAACTGACGATCGCAGCCGCCATCGTCGCCATGACCAGCCTGAGCGTCGCTCCGGCCTTCGCTCAGGCCGCCGCGCCTGCTGCTCCGGCCGCCGATGCTGCCGCTGCCCCTGCCGCCCCGGCCGCTGACGCCGCTGCTCCCGCCTCCGGTCCCAGCGCCGAAGGCAAGGCTGCCGCTGCTTCTGCCAAGCCCGCCGATGAATCCACCCCCTACGGCCTCAAGCACATGGTGGAAAACGGCGACTGGATCTCGCGCACCATCCTGATCGTGCTGGTGATCATGTCCGCCGGCACCTGGTACATCTTCTTCACCAAGTGGATCGAACAGCAGCGTCTGCTGGGCCAGGCCGCGCAGGTTGAGAAGAAGTTCTGGACCTCCGCCACCCTGAACGAGGGCGTGGACAAGCTGCCGAAGAACTCCGTGTTCCGCGGCATCGCCGAAGCCGGCCTCAAGGCCTCAACCGGCGGCACGACCCTGGTCGGCCTTAATGACTGGATCGGCATGACCCTGACCCGTCAGCTGGAAGACGCCAATGCCCGTATGCAGGGCGGCATCGCCTTCCTGGGTTCGGTCGGCTCGGTCTCTCCGTTCGTCGGTCTGCTCGGCACCGTTATCGGCATTCTGAACGCCCTTATCGGTATCGGTGTCGCCGGCCAGATGTCGATCGACAAGGTCGCCGGTCCGGTCGGTGAAGCGCTGCAGATGACCGCCATCGGCCTGTTCGTGGCCGTTCCCGCGGTGCTGCTGTACAACTACCTCATCCGCCGCAACAAGGTGATCACCGAGAAGCTGCGTGCGTTTGCTGGCGACCTCCAGGCCTATCTCATCAGCAAGTCCAAGTAGGTCGAGCTGGGGGTAGTCCCTTCACGGAGTTAGTCCCATGTCAGTTGACGCACAACACGCCGTCCCGGACGACGACCAGGAGCTGAACGTCTCCATCAACACCACCCCCTTGGTGGACGTGATGTTGGTGATGCTGATCATCTTCCTGGTCACCATCCCCGTGGTGCTGAAAACGGTGAACGTCGAGTTGCCGACCTATCGCAATATCGTCACGCAGACGAAGCCTGAAAATATTGTGATCGCGGTGACCCCTGACGAGCAGATGTACTACAACAATGTGCCGGTCGATCCTGCCACGATGACCCGCAATTTTGTCGACGCCCTGCGTCGCGCCCAGGCGGGCGGCCACGAATTGCCGGAAGTGCATATTCGCGGTGACAAGAATGTGCGTTTCGAGGCAATCGGCCGGGTCATTCTTTCCTGCCAGAAGGCCGGCATCCAGAAAGTGGGCTTCATCACCGAGCCCCACTCTCTCGACGCCAGCAGCTATTGAGGTAATTCGCCATGGCAATGAGTACCGGAACTGCTGACGGCGAAGTGATGGTGGAAATGAACACCACGCCGTTGATCGACGTGATGCTCGTTCTGCTCGTCCTTCTGATCGTCACCCTGCCGATCCAGACCCACGCGGTGAAGCTCGATATGCCCGCTCCCAATGCCACCCCGCCGACGGTCGTTCCGGAGACGGTGGAACTGGGCGTGGACTTCGACGGAACCGTGACCTGGAATGGCATGGCGGTGGATCGCTCCACCATGGACGCCTATTTCGCGGACGCGGCCCGCAAGGACCCGCAACCCGAAATCCATGTGAATGCCAACCGGCTGGCCAAGTATGACGCCGTCGCCCGGGTGCTGGCGGATGCCCAGCGTCTTGGTGCGACACATATTGGTTTTACCGGCATCGATCAGTATAATTAGGCTGTGAGGGCACAGCCGTGGGTGAAAGCGTGCGGCACCCCCGCACGCTTTTCCCTTTTTGTGAGAACGCGAAAGAGGTCTTTCATGACTGCCCGTAAACTGCGCGCCGCTGTGACGGCGATTCTTCTGGGAACCGCCGCCGCCGGTGGCGCAGCCCTGATGCTGGCCGCCCCGGCCCAGGCCCTGACGGCCAGCCCCAAGGTCGGTCCGCTTCTGAAAGAAGCCGTGTCCCTGATCAACGCCAAGAACTATTCCGGCGCCAAGTCCAAGCTGAACGAAGCCGAGGCCGCGGCCTCCACGCCGGACGACCACGCCCTGATCAACCAGATCAAGAACGCGATCGCGGTCTCGTCCGCCGATCCCAACACGCCCGGCGGCGCCAAGGCGAAGTTCGCCCAGGACTACAATGCCGGCAAATTCAAGGATGTGATCGCGGACGCCGAGTATCTGAAGAAGAACAACGTCTTCGATGCCCAGTCCCAGCTCATTGTCGGCCAGGCCTATTACAAGGCCCGCGATTACGCCGGTTGCGTGAAATACACCAAGTCGCTCGGCACCGGCGAAACCGCCCTGGCCCTGCAGGCGCGCTGCGCCTATGAGGTGGGTGACGATGTCAGCCAGCGCGCCGCGCTGGAGCAGTTGGTCGCCCGCACCGGCAAGCCGGAATATTGGGTCGGCCTGTTGAAGCTGGGTGAGCGCGCCCGCGGGCTTTCCGACCACAATACCCTGGACCTGAATCGCCTGCGCATCCTGACGGGCGCGGCCGCGACCAAGGATGATTACATCTCCGCCTCCCAGTTCGCCCTGCAGTTCGGCTTTGCCGCCGAAGCGCAAGGCATCATGGAAAAGGGTGCCAAGCTGCTCACCGATGACCGTTCGCAGCGTCTGATGGCCCGCGCCAAGGCCGATGCCGCCGCCCAGGCCGCCAGTGAGGCCAAGGACTTGGCTGCTGCCCGGGCCGCCGCCCAGGGCGATGACCTGGTCAAGCTCGGCGAGCGCATGATCGGCGCCGGCAAGGCCAAGGATGCGGTTGGCGTGATCCAGGAAGGCCTCAAGAAGCCCCTGAAGGACGCCAACAATGGCCAGCTCCGTCTGGGCCAGGCCCAACTGGCTGCTGGCCAGAAGAAGGACGCCATGGCGACCTTCCTGAAGGTCAAGGCCCTGAAGGACCCCAAGTCGGAGAAGGACGCCATGGTGGCCAATCTCTGGTATCTGGCCGCCAGCCACTAATGGCCGTCGCTGGCCTTTTGGCCTCCGGGTTCGTCGCCGCATCGCTCATGGACGTTTAGTCCACGTCGCTCGCGGCTCCTGCCCGGCGACCAAAATGCGGCGCGACGTACTTTCCTATTGGGCGCGGAACGCAAGTTCCGCGCCTTTTTCATGGTCACGCCAGGGGGCTTTCGCTCCGCCGGCGTCGGCGGCCGCTCCGGTCAGACGTAAATCATTTTCACGGTCATCCCGCCGTCCAGGAACAGGTTCTGGCCTGTCATGAAGCTCGCATCCTCGGCGATGAACCGGCAGGCCTTAGCGACATCCTCCGGAAGGCCGACGTGGCCTGCCGGATGCTGGCCACGGTCGGCTTCGGAATGATTTGGCTTCCTGGCCATGCGGGCCTTTTGCCAGTCGGCGACCTCGATCCAGCCGGGACTGATGGCGTTCACTCGGATGCGATGCGCCGCCAGGCTGATCGCCATGCCGTGGGTCAGGGCGATGATTCCGCCCTTGCTGGCGGTATATCCCTCGGTGCCCGGCTCGGACATGAAGGCGCGGGTGGACGCGATATTAATGATCGCGCCGCGCTCAATATCCGTCGGCGCACGCCGTGCCGCCATCATCCTGGCCGCCATTTGGGAGCAAAGGAACGTTCCCCGCAGATTGGTGGCGATGACCCGGTCGAACTCGGCAACCGTCAGCTTCAACACATCCTTGCGTATCTCGATCCCAGCATTGTTGACCAGCACATCGGGCACGCCCAGCTTGGTCCGGGTCTGGTTCAGCCAGCGTGAGACATCGAGAGGCTTTGAAATATCTCCCCGCACGAAAAGCGCCGGTACACCCGCTTCCTGTATCACTTCCAGCGCTTCGCGTCCGGCCTCGCGGTCCCGGTCGGTGATGGACACGGCATAGCCATGCCGGGCGAAATGCCAGGCGATGGCCCGGCCGATGCCGGCGCCTCCGCCCGTGATGGCGATAATTTTCATATCGGCCCTTTGTATTCATCGCTCCGGTTTTTGCCGGCGCTCTTAAACACGAGCTTTTTGGACAGGGTGAAATTGAACACCAGGCCCAGCAGCACGCCACAAACCAGCGCCACGGTCAGGTCACTGAGGGGCGGCGGGGCAAAGCGCACAAGCACGGAATAAAGCCCCACATTGACCAGACCGCCGACGGCATTGGCGGCCAGAAAACGGCCCCATTCCCTGACTGTTCCCAGCAGGCCCCGGGCCCGGCTTCCGGGAAAGGTGAAATAGCGGTTGCCCGTCCAGGTGAAGGTCGCGGCGCAGAACCAGGAAATCATGCGGCCCAGATAGGGGCCCGTGCCCCCATGGACCATCAGTTGCAGGACACCCCAGTCCACCGGCATGCCCAAAGCTCCGATCACGGCAAAGCGCAGGATGGATATTCGGGCCAGGATGGCCAGCAGCTTCTTCACGAAAGCTCTTGCGGACCTGGAATGGCGAGATAGGCCATGCGCTTTGCCTCCCAGCGGCCGCGCGTGACCGTATCCAGGATCAGCCCGCAGGTCAGGGACAGGAAGGCGATCACCATCAAACCGGTGGCGAGGACCGCTGTCGGCAGCCGCGGGACCAGGCCCGTGTGCCAATATTCGGTGATCACCGGCGCGCCGATGATCACCGCCACCGCCGCGAACAGAAGCGAGAGGACCGAGAAGAACATCAATGGCCGTTCTTCCCGCATCAGATAGACGATGGTGCCCAGGATGCGGAACCCGTCGCGCCAGGTATTGAGCTTGGAAACAGAGCCGGCAGGGCGCTCCTTGTAGCGCGTATCCATTTCCGACATGGGCATCATAAGCCGCACCGCATGGATGGTCAGCTCGGTTTCGATGGCGAAGCCTTCGGCGGTAAAGGGGAAGCTCTTGACGAAGCGGCGCGAAAAAACCCGATAGCCGCTCAGCATGTCCGACAGATGCACCCGAAAGAGCAGCGCGGTCAGGCCGGTCAACAACCTGTTGCCCAGCACATGGCCGGGCCGATAGGCGGCCGCGTCGGAGTGAATGCGGCGGGCCGTCATCAGGTCGGCCCCTTCCGCGACCATCCGTTCGATCATGTGCGGGCCGGCGCCGGCGTCATAGGTATCGTCGCCATCCACCAGCACATAGATATCGGCCTCGATGTCGGCGAACATGCGGCGCACCACATTGCCCTTGCCCTGGCGAATCTCGGTGCGCACCAGGGCGCCGGCCTCCCGCGCGCGCGCCGCGGTCTGGTCCCGGGAATTGTTGTCATAGACATAGATGGTGGCGCCGGGCAGGGCGGCGCGGAAGTCGGCGACCACCTTGCCGATGGCGGCTTCCTCGTTATAGCAGGGCACCAGCACGGCGATTTTCATCGTCTCACATCTTCTTTGCCAGCGGGCACCACTGATAGGTGCCGATCAGGTTTGTATCGAATTGCTGGCATTCCGACCAGCGGATCGCCAGGCGATAGTCGCCCAGCGCATCATGGGCCCGGGTCATACCGCCGGTATCGGCCATCAGGTAAAGATCGCCGCCCCGGTCCAGATGGTCCTTGACCCGGGCTTTCATCTGCCGGGTCAGCAGGGTGCCGTCGCGGGGCTGCAGGAACCAGCCGTCGATCCGCAGTACCGGGATCTTGGGAGGGAGTGTGGTGGCAATGAAACCCATGGGCTCGTCGCCCGTCATCACCACCATGGTCCGGTCCGGGTGGGGAATGGGCGGCAAGGCGGCCTGGACATAGGGATCCTCGACGGGCGCCCGTTCCAGGAAGTCGCTGCGCGCGGTCAACAGGCAGGCGGCGCAGAGGGCGGCCAGGGTCAGATATCGCGTCCGCCGCGACAGCGGCAAAAGGCTCACCGCGCCGATGATCAGCAGCGGCGCCAGCATCTCGAACAGGATGATATAGCGGTAGATGGCGAACATCCGCATCCAGACCAGATAGGCCACCGCGAAGAAGGCCAGCAGTACCGCCGTTGCCCGGGCATCCAGCAGCAGGTCGCGGCTCTGGCGTCGAACCAGCCACACGACCGCTGCCGCAATGGTCAGCAGATAGGCAAGCATCACCCGGATGTCCTGGAAGCCCAGATCGTCCGCGACATGCCAGTCGATGGTGAAGAGGATGGGGAAGAAGAGCTGCTGCCACCAGGGCCGGAAGGCGGGGACAAAACGCAGGTCGCGATAGGCCGCCGGCAGTGCGAGCGGCGACCGCCAATAATCGTTCCAATAGGGAAATAGCGGGTTGCCCGTGAGCTGATACATGTAAAGCATCCAGGGACCGCTGAAGATCAGAAAGCCGGCCACACCGGCCAGGCCGCCGGCCGCCAGCCGCACCGCCTGATGCTTCCAGCTTCCGCCCAGCGCGACCAGCGCGCCCGCGAAGCCGACGCAGAATGGCATCTCCGGCAGCTTCAGGCCCATGGCCATGCCCGTGATCAGGCCGGCAATGGCGGAAATGCTGCCGGCCTTGCCCAGGGTGCCTTCGCGCAGTACGTCGCGCTTCACCACCAGGATGGCCAGACCCGACAGGATGAACACGCTCATCACATTGTCGTAATAGGTGGTGCCGAACTCGGTCAGGGTGAGCGCGCCCACCGTTCCCAGCAGCGCCAGGGCGCCGGCCAGGAATTTGGTGTCGGACATGGTCATGTTGAACCGCAAGCTCGAGCGGCCGATCAGATAGAGCGGAATGACCACCGCGCCCTGCACGGCGCCCAGCACCGCCAATGCGATCCAGGCGCTGGTATGTTTGGCCAGCAGATAGAAGGGGATGTCGAGATAGGGATTGTAGTAGCTGGCCTGGTGCGCCACCGCGACATCGATCGCCATGCGGTGGTTCAGCAGCGCATAGGGCGCGTACCAGTGATAATTCCGGAAATCCCAGCTTGTGTCCTTGCCCAGCAGGACGACGAAGCCCGCCCAGAACAGCAGGCTCAAACCCAGAAAGGTATATTCGCGGGCCGTCAAAGGCTCAGGCCTGCGGTCGGAGGCGGTCATTCGGCGAAGGGAACCTGAGCTTGCCCGCCCGTTCTAGCCTAGCGCCGGCATTTCGATAAGCCCTTACTCCGTATTGGTTTACACCCACAGGGCGGGCGGCCGCAGCGTCAGCCTGGGTCTGGCTCGACCACGATATTTTGCAGGAATTGCAGAGTGCAGGCCCGCCAGGAATGGCCTTCGGCAAAGGCCCTGGGGGTCAATGCCCTGGGTTTTTTGGCCAGTGCCAGCGCGCCCAGGCAGGCGGTCTTCAGGTCCTCATCCAGCACCGCCACATCGGCCCCCCCCGGCACATCGGGTCCGACCACGTCGCGCGGGCCTTCCACGGGATAGGCTGCCACCGTCAGGCCGCAGGCCAAAGCCTCCAGCATCACCAGTCCAAACGTATCGGTCCGGCTGGGGAAGACAAATACATCGCTGCCGGCATAGGCGCGGGTCAATGGCTCGCCCGTCAGGGGGCCCAGGAATTGCACGCTGGGATATTTGCGCGCCAGCTCGGCCCGGGCCGGGCCATCGCCCACCACGAGCTTTGTGCCGGGAAGGTCAAGCGAAAGGAAGGCCTCGATATTCTTCTCGACCGCGACGCGTCCCACGAAAATCCAGACTGGCCCTTCATGGGGGTGGCGGACATCCGGCAAGGGGCGGAACTTCTCGATATCGACTCCGCGAGACCAGATTGTCAAATGCTGGAAGCCGCGCGCCGCCAACTCGCGCTCCAGCGTCCGGGTCGCCACCATCACGGCGGTGGCGGGATGATGAAACCAGCGCAGCCAGCGCCATACGATCCTTTCCGGCACCATGCGAAACCGGGCATGGACATATTCGGCGAAGCGGGTGTGAAAGGCGGTGGAAAAGGCGATGCCATGCTTCAGGCAGATGCGCCGCGCCGTAAGGCCCAGCGAGCCTTCCGTGGCGATATGCACGGCATCGGGGGCGAATTCGCGGATCTCGCGAGTCAGGGCTCCGCGCTGAAAGAACGCCAGGCGAATTTCCGGATAGGTCGGAAGTGGGAATGTGCGCCGCCCAAGCGGGGTGATGTAGCGCACGGTATGGCCCAGGGCGGCCAGGTCCTTGCCCAGAATTTCCAGGGTACGGACCACCCCATTGACCTGCGGGCTCCAGGCGTCCGTGACGATCAGGATCTTCAAACGGGCCGCCACACCGGGGATCGGTCCCGCCTGAAGGGCCTTGCGCCTAGGCGGGAACAGCCTCGGCCTGGGCCGCGGCGGCGGCAATGGCCGCGCGCTTGCCGGCCCGGGCGGGCAGTCTCTGTGAGGGGTCCGCCCAACGAAGAATCTCCATATTTCCATGGGCATCTTCGACAAGGGCGCTGCAGCTTTCAACCCAGTCTCCGTCGTTGAGATAAAGCACCCCGCCTATGCGGCGGATTTCGGCGTGATGGATATGGCCGCAGACCACGCCGTCCACACCGCGCGCGGCGGCCTCCTGCGCCACGATCTCCTCGAAACGCGAGATATATTCGACCGCGTTCTTGACCCTGTGCTTGAGAAAGGCCGAGAGCGACCAATAGGGCAGTCCGAACGCCTTGCGCACCCGGAACAGATGGTTGTTCGCCCGAAGCGCCAGCCCATAGGCCCAGTCACCGACATGGGCGAGCCACTTGGCGAACGCGATTACGCCGTCGAAGCGGTCGCCATGAAGAACCCAGAGCCGCTGGCCGTCCGCCGTTTCGTGAATCGCTTCCTGGATAATTTCGACGCCGGCAAAAAGGCGTCCTGCATAGTCACGCGCGAATTCGTCATGATTGCCGGGCACGAAAATCACCCGCGTGCCGCCATCCACCTTGCGCAGGATTTCCGCCACGACTTCGCTTTGCGCCTGGGTCCAGAACCAGCGGCGCTTGAGCTGCCATCCGTCGACAATGTCGCCGACCAGGAAAAGCGTGCTGCAATCGTTATGCGCCAGGAAATCCGCCAGGGCCTCCGCCTTGCAGCCGCGCGTGCCCAGATGCGTGTCGGATATGAAGATCGTGCGGTGACGGTGGAAATGCGCGGTGTCCAGGGCCCGAAGGGTTCCCTGGCACCGTGGAGGAACCAGCCCGCTCAACAGATTGTCGAACCGCGCGACTTCGGCCATCGGACTTCTCCCGTCTGCCTGTGACCGGGGAGTAGCCGCTTCGCGCAAATCTTTTGTTGCGTCGGTAAGACAGTGTGATGAATCAGCCGCGTATGCCCATTTGAGACATGGGTGCATTGCACAAATGCCGAAACAGGCAGCAAGGGGCTGAAAAACAGGGCAAATACCAAGAATTTTTCCAGGAATTCTGAGGCGTTTTGTCTGAAATTGTTAAACAGCCCGGCTTGCAGACAAGGCGCGGTTCCGGCATATTGTTGCATCGCGGTATCGCGATCCTCGATTGCGAGGCCGCCGCCCTTCCTGGGCGTTTCCTCCCTGAACTTGGCCGCTCTTCGGAGCGGCCATTTTTTTGCCGGACTTTTGTCTTCTGGTGGCGCCGAACGGTTCCGCTTTTCGCGGCCGGCCACTGCCGGCGGACCACTGCCGGCGAGCAGTCCTTTGCCATGGAAGTGCATCACGCCAACGCGTCGGGGCAAGCGGTATTTTGGTTCTTTCTATTCCGCCGCTTGCGGAAGAGAGGGCGGAAGGGCCCTCAGCGACTGGGGCAACTCCACCAGGGCCTGCATTGCGCGCATCAGCCTTACGCGCAGCATGTCGAATGTGGGGCGCTTGGCAATCCGCTCTTCATCGAGATAGAGCGCCCGGTTGATTTCTATTTGCAGGGCGTGCCAGCCCGAGCCGACCCGGCCATACAGCACCGTGCTGTGGCCGCCGGCATAGGGGCTGTTGCGCGCGACCGAAAAGCCCGCGCGCAGGAAGGCGGCTTCGGCATGGGCTGTCAGGGCGGGCGCGGCGGAGGCGCCATACCGATCGCCCAGCACGATGTCGGGCACCGAAAGGGCGGATGGCATGGAATGGCAGTCAATCAGGATTGCCATTCCAAACTGGGCGCGGGTTTCTTCCATCAATGCCGCGAGCGCGCGGTGATAGGGCCGATAGAGCTGTTCCAGCCGCGCATCCGCTTCGCCGCTTTTCAGTTTGCCCCGGTAAATTTCCGCGCCGTCGCGCACGATGCGCGGAATCACGCCCAGCCCGGCGGTAACGCGGGCGCTCGGTGCGTCCACCGGGACACCCAACGCGCTGTCGAACATTCCCACATCCAGTTCCGCCGGTCCGCGGTTCACATCCAGAAAGGCGCGGGGGAATTGCGCCGCCAGCAGGGGGGCACCCATGTCAATGGCGCCGGCGAACAGCTCATCCACGAAAGCGTCTTCCGACCGCCGCAGCGTGGTCGCGTCCAGCCGGGTTCGCGCCAACAGGCTGTCCGGATAGCTGCGGCCCGAATGCGGCGAGGCGAATACAAAAGGAACGCGCTGGCGGGCCGGCCGCTCCAGGCGGAAAGGCCCGGTTGGAACAGTGTTCACAGGCGGCTCGGCTTCGGGGGGCAGGGTGGCCATCGGCAATTGAGAGTCGTGACAGGGTTAAGGTTGCACCGGCTCCCTGCGCTGACAAGCCGCCGGCCCGGCAAAAGCGGCGTCCTGCCGCCTTCGCGGCCCGTTAACCACAGTTTACAGCTTTGCCCTGTATAGGCTTTTATAGAGGAAGGGCAGGGCTCTTACAGCATGGCGCATATCCTTCTGGCGGAAGACGATGAATCGCTGCGCAAGTTCCTTGCGGCGGCGCTGGTCAAGGCCGGCCATGTCGTCACCGATTTCGGCGACGGGGCCGAAGCCTGGGAGTGCCTGCAAGGCTTCACCTTCGATCTGCTGCTGACCGATATCGTCATGCCAGGCATGGACGGTATCGAACTGGCCAAGCGCGCGGCCGAGCGAAATGGCGGCCTGAAAATCATGTTCATAACGGGCTTTGCCGCCGTGGCGTTGCATCCGGCCTCCGGTGCGCCCAAGCAGGCCAAAGTTCTATCCAAGCCCTTCCATCTGCGCGAGATCGTGTCGGAAGTGGACCGGATGCTGGCCGCCGCCTAGCGGCGATCGGCGCGATGGACCGCTGCCGCAGGGCGCGATCCGAAAAACCTTTCGGGCAAATTCCCCACGGCTGCCAAAGCGCGCCTTTGCGCGCCGCCTTTTGCCAAAATGCCAATACAAAAGGGGCTTCGAGGGGTCTAACATTTTACGCTCTGGTGGGGATTTTCTGGCCTTCAGGTGTCACGGCCCTTCTCTGCTCAAGGGGGCGACCGTGCCCTCGTCTTCACCGCGATACCGCATACCGTTTCGCCCCTTCCGCCCCCGCGCTGCGGTTTGGCTTGCAAGGTGCGGTGACGTTCTGCCCATGGGGAAACCCACGGGCGGGATGACCAGGATGAGGCAGCACGCGACTGGATCCGGTCCCATTGGCGCGACGACAGCCCCAAAAACGAGCGTTAAGGCAAGGACTTGCCGGGATATGCGGGGGCAGGCCGGCAGGCTTGCCCCTGTCCCCCCTCAAGGCTATAGAGACCGCCTTCCTGCATCGGTGGGGCGGTTAGCTCAGCGGGAGAGCACTACCTTGACATGGTAGGGGCCATAGGTTCGATCCCTATACCGCCCACCATTTACGAACAAAACCACGAACATTTCCGGCGGCCGCCGGGCGGCCGGCGACGG
>CAYFKU010000052.1:0-2478 GCA_964343955.1 uncultured Rhizobium sp.
CTCCCCGAAATCTTCTTACTGCTTCCGTCCCGTCACCAACGGCCCTCATCGCGTCGAAAGAAGCTTTCGACCCTCCCTCAAGGGGAGGGTCGGCTTATCGCGCGAGCCGCGCATTCCGCGCGGCGACCATCCACTTGGGCCATGAACCGCCTCCCCCTTTGCGGGCGAAGCCCGCATAAAAGGGGGAGGTGGCCGCGACGGGCGCCTGAGCGAAGCGAAGGCGTGATAGTCGCGGCCGGAGGGGGTTCAAAATAAAACAGCCGCACAAAGAAAAAGGGCCGGAGCAACGCTCCGGCCCTTTCGCTTCTTGAAGCGCGTTTTACACAACCCCGCGCTTGTGCTCACCGACCACGACGCGGCCCGGCTCGAAGGCGCGCTTGAACACGTCCAGCGCCTTGCGGGGTTCGGCGTCGCCGCACATAAAGACGTCGAAGGCCGCGAAGCCCTTTTCCGGCCATGTGTGGACGGAGATGTGGCTTTCCGCCAGCACCGCCACGCCGGAGATTCCGCCGCCATCCTCGAACTTGTGCAGGTGAATGTGCAGCAGGGTCGCGCCCGCTTCATTCACCGCATCGATGAGGGCGGTTTCGATCTTTTCGCGGTCATCCAGGCCCTTGGCTTCCCAAAGGTCGATGATCACATGGCTGCCCGCATAGGACAGGCCGTTCTTGGTAACGAAGTGATCCTTCTGATCGTCATTCGAAGGGGTCACGACAACCGGGCGCGGCGCCTTGGGCGCGCGGGCCTTGATTTCCTTTTGCGGGAGCTTGTTCGCCGCAACCAGATTGAGTCGAGCCATTTAAGCACCTACCCGTCTTAGAGTTGACACCAAACGCCTTGGCCTTGCGGACTTCCGGACGCACCTTAAAGAGAAAAGCGACGGAGGGGGTCAGCCCTACGCCGCTTCGTCCGGCTTTTTTTCTCGCCGGGTCGATTTCGAAATAGGGCTAACTCCCCCCTGATGCAAGAGAAAATTTCCCCCGCGCCGACTTTTTTATCCCCAACTTCTCCGGCGCGGCACAGCGCGAAGGCCATGGCGCGCCGGTTGCAGCAAGCGCGACACAGCCCGGCATGTTCCATCGAGGGCGATAAACCGGGCCCAAGCTGCGCACCGGCCCCGCGGTAGACAGCGCGCCGAGCCGGCCCTATACGGCAGCCGCTGTCACATCTCTTAAGGAAACGTTATGGCCCGACCGCAGCCCCAGCCCAGCAAAACACGCGTCCATAAGGCTTCCGACGACCTTCAGGTGGAGCGTCTCCACAAGGGTTACGCCCAGTCCATGGAGGTCACCAGGGTGCTGGCGGACGAGCAGAGCCGGTTTCAGCACATCCGCATCTTCGACACCGTCGCCAATGGCCGGGTGATGACCCTGGACGACATCGTCCAGATCACCAGCCGCGACGAGAGCGCCTATGCCGACCTGCTGACCCATCTGCCCATGCTGGAGCATGGCAAGGTCAGCTCGGTGATGATCGTGGGCGGCGGCGACCTGTCGATCGCCGACGAGGCCCTGAAGCACAAGAGCGTCAAGGAAGTGGTACTGGTCGATATCGACGAGCGGGTGATCGCGCTGTGCAAGAAGCATTTCGGCGAGGTGAACGCCAAGGCCTTCAAGGACAGGCGGATGGTGATCGAAGCCGCCGATGCCTTCGAATATCTGGGCCGCAAATCCAGCAAGAACCGATTCGACCTGATCATCGCCGACCGGCCCGATCCCGTCGGCCCCGGCAAGGCGCTGTTCGGTGAAACCTTCTACGACCGGGTGAAGGGCGCCCTGAAGAAGGGCGGCTATGCCACCTTCCAGACCGGCGTGCCCTTCTATCAGCCCTGGGAGATCACCGAGGCGCTGCAGGAACTGGCCCGCTTCTTCCCCGCCTGCGGCCTGTATCTGACGGTGGTGCCCACCTATATCGGCGGCTTCATGGCGCTGTCCTGGGCGACCAAGGGCGGCAAGCCCCTGGGCACCCCAGCCGGGATCAAGAAGGCGGCTGCGGCCTACAAGAAGGCGAAGCTGAAGACGGATTATTACAATCCGGCCGTCCATGCCGCGGCCTTCGCCCTGCCCAACTGGATCGCAAAGCTGGTTCCTTAACTAACCCGCTCCGGCAATTGCGGGCGGGCTTCCTTTTTGCCCCCCGAGACCCCATCTTTCCGGCCAGCAACAGCTTCGGAAAGCATGTCCCATGGCATTGATCGGCCCAGGCGGGCGCCCCATCACCGCAGCACCGGCCCCGGCCGCCGGCGGCTCCAGCGCGCACGTCAAGGATTCCGGCCTCGCCACCTTTGCCGCCGACGTGCTGGAAGCCAGCCGGACCACGCCGGTCATCGTGGACTTCTGGGCGCCCTGGTGCGGCCCCTGCAAGACCCTGGGGCCCCAGTTGGAGGCTGCCGTGAACGCCGCCGATGGCGCGGTGAAGATGGTCAAGATCAATATCGACGAGAATCCGGAGATCGCCCAGCAGCTCCGCATCCAGTCC
>CAYFKU010000052.1:2488-16953 GCA_964343955.1 uncultured Rhizobium sp.
CCCACCGTCTATGCCTTCAAGCATGGCCAGCCGGTGGACGGTTTCATGGGCGCCATCCCCGAAAGCCAGGTGAAGGCCTTCGTCGCCGGGCTGATGGGCGGCCCCGGCCACCACGGCCATGATCACGACCATGACGGCCATGACCACGATCATGGGCACCATCATCATGGCGGGCCGGAACATACCGCCGAAGTTCTGGCGGTCGCCGCCGAGGCGCTGGAAGCGGGCGACATCGCCATGGCGGCCCAGGCCTATGGCCATGTCCTGCAGGACGAGCCCGGTCACCCCGAGGCCGTGGCGGGCCTGGCGCGCGCCTATCTGGCGGGCGGCGACCTGGAACGGGCGGGCGCCACCCTGAAGATGGTGCGGCCCGGCGGCGAGGCCGACGAGGCGATACGGGCCGTGGAAGCGGAACTGGCGCTCAAATCCGCGCCGCCGCCGGAAGACGGCAAGCTGGCCGAACTGCGGGCCAGGCTGCAGGCCGACCCGAAGGACCATCAGGCGCGCTACGACCTGGCCCTGGCGCTGGATGCCAGCGGTGACCGGGAAGGCGCCATCGCCGAATTGCTGGATCTGGTGCGGCGCGACCGCAAATGGAACGAGGAAGGCGCCCGCAAGCAGCTTGTGACCCTGTTCGAAGCCATGGGCCCGAACGATCCGCGCACCATCGAGGCGCGGCGCAAGCTGTCCAGCATCCTGTTCTCCTGATGGTCCAGGTCTGATGTTCGGGCATTACCACGCCTTCACCGACCTGCCCCATACCCTGCCGCTCTTTCCGCTCACCGGCGCGGTTCTGCTGCCGCGTGGGCAACTGCCGCTGAACATCTTCGAGCCGCGCTATCTGGAAATGGTGGACTATGCGCTGCAGGGCGACCGCCTGATTGGCATGATCCAGCCGACCGAGAATGAAGAGACTGTGCTGAAGCCGAAACTGTCCGCGGTCGGCTGCGCCGGCAGGCTGGTGGGGTTTCGCGAGACGGATGACAACCGCTATCTGATCACGCTGCAGGGCATCTGCCGCTTCCGCCTGACCGGCGAAATGCAAAGCACGACCGCCTGGCGCGCCGGCATCTGTGACTTTGCGCCCTTTGCGGGCGATCTTGCCCAGCCGGCCGGCGAAGAGGAGGTGCCGCGCGAGCGGTTGCTGGACGCGCTCAAATCCTATCTCACCACGCGCGACATGCAGGCCGACTGGAAAAGCGTGATGACCGCCCCGGCCGAAGCGCTGGTCAATGCGCTGGCCATGATGTGCCCCTTCGATCCGATTGAAAAACAGGCCCTACTGGAAGCCCGCGATTTCCAGGATCGCACCGCCACCCTGCTGGCGCTGCTGGAGATGGGCCAGGGCACCGCGCCCAGTACGGTAAACTGATTTCATGGCCTACCGCTTCGCTACTTGAGGCCATGATGGACACCGATCCCAAACTGCTGGAAATACTGGTCTGCCCCCTGACCAAGACGCGGCTGCATTATGACCGCGACAGGCAGGAGCTGGTGTCGCGGGCCGCGGGACTGGCCTATCCTATCCGGGGCGGCGTGCCGGTGATGCTGCCCGACGAAGCGCGCCAGTTGTCGGACGAGGAACGCGATGGCCAATAGCGAGCCCTGGCCGACCGAGCTGCGCCTCAATCCGGCGCATGACATTTTGACGGTCGCCTTCGACAATGGCGAACGTTTCGCACTGCGGGCGGAATATCTGCGGGTGGAATCGCCCAGCGCCGAAGTGCGCGGCCATGGCGCGGGCCCCAAGACCATCGTCAGGGGCAAGGCGGACGTGAAGATCAGCGGCCTGGAACCGGTGGGCAACTATGCCGTGCGCATCGGCTTTGACGACGGCCATGACAGCGGTTTGTACAGCTGGGCCTATCTGTTCAAGCTGGGCGCCGAAGAAGAACGCATCTGGGCCGAATATCTGAAAGCGGCCGGCACCTAGAATTCCGTCGCCTGCATTGCGTCTATAACCTGACCATTATATAACATAGTGGTTATGGACGATCGCCTCAGCGTGAGCCTCAATGCCCTCGCCGACCCCACCCGCCGGGCGATCCTGGCGCGGCTGGCGGTGGGCGAGGCAAGCGTAACCGAGCTCGCCAAGCCATTCCGGCTGAGCCAACCCGCCATCTCGCGCCATCTCAAAGTCCTTGAGAGCGCTGGCCTGATCGAAACTCGCCAATCCGCGCAGGAAAGGCTGAGGAAGCTGAAGCCGCATGCTCTCGATGAGGTGGCGTTCTGGATCGAACGCCTCCGCTCCATGTGGGACGAAAGCTTCGACCGGCTCGACGAATATTTGAAGTCCGATGCCAGGAAAAAGGAATTGTAATGTCCGGAAAGTTCGAAATCTCCAGGGTGTTCGCTGCCTCCCGCGAGCGTGTCTGGGACGCCTGGGCCAAGCCTGAGCAACTTGCCCAATGGCTGGGACCGAAAGGGGCATCGTCCGAGATCCAGCATTTCGAATTGAAACCTGGCGGCTACCTTCACAGCAAGCTGACGGCGGCTGACGGAAGTATCAGTTGGGGAAAAACCATCTATCGCGAGATCGACGCGACCAACGGGTTGGTCTGGGAACAAGGCTTCTCCAATGAAGCCGGCGACATCGTGCCCGCGCCGTTCCCGATGCCATGGCCCCGGCTGATGCTGACGACCGTAATATTCGAAGACGAAGGCGCCGGCACCCGCGTGACGCTCACCTGGGAGCCAATCGACCCGACCAATGAGGAGCAGGCGTCGTTCGAAGCCATGCTGGCGTCGATGACCGGTGGCTGGACCGGCACCTTCGATCAGCTGGATGTCTTTCTTGCGAGCGCCTGATCGGCCTGAAAAGAACTAGCCTTTCGGCAAAGCCGGCACGCCGCCCAGGAAAAGGGCGGCGGCAAAGCCGGTCGTTTCTTCCACATCGGCGCCTGCCTTGATCCGCTCCCCCAGTTCGAAGGCAACGCCGGTCATGGCGGCGGCCAGCGCGGCGGCGTCGGCCGGCGGAACGATGCCGCGCGCCATCGCCGCCGCCAGGTCTTCCTTCAGCTCGGCAAAACCCGCCAGCACCTCAGGTGAATCCATGCGGAAGGATTCGGCCGTCATCCGGGGCCGGCCTTCCTGGCTTTCCGCCACAAAGGCGAAAAAAGCGCGGAAACCGGCGGCAAAGAATTCCTTGGCGTTGGTCGCCGTGCTGCGCGCCTGGCGCAGCCGCGGGCGCAATTTCAGCGCCTGCTCATCGCGCAGCGCCTGATACACTTCTTCCTTCGACTTGAAGTAATTGTAGAAGGTGCCTGAAGCCAGCGGCGTGGCCCGGATGATGTCGCGCACCGTGGCGGCGGTAAAACCCATTTCGGCAAAGACATTGCGCGCCGCCGCCAGAATCGTTTCGCGATTCTGTGTCTTGGTCAGTTCGCGGCGCGTGGCTTTGGCATCCATCGCAGGAAGCTTAACCGCTCCCGCTTACCCGGCGCCAGACCCCATCACGCCGGATCCGACGGCATCGGCAAGGCTGGCATGGCCATCACGCGCCAGGCAGGCCAGCAGCTCCTGCTTGATGCGCGCGACCAGACCGGGTCCCTGATAGACCAGCGCGGTGTAAAGCTGGACCAGGCTCGCACCAGCCTTGATCTTGCCATAGGCGTCTTCGCCGCTGGCGATGCCGCCCACCCCAATCAGGACCACCGATTGTCCAAGCCGCAGGCGCATGCCGCGCAGAACCGCCGTCGAAGGCTCATAGAGCGGCTTGCCCGAAAGGCCGCCACTTTCCCGCGCCAGGGGCGATGAAAGCGCGGGGCGCGCAATGGTCGTGTTGGAAACGATCAGGCCCTCGATGCCGCTGGTCCGCACCACATCGGCAATCTCGTCCAGGGCATGATCGTCCAGATCGGGCGCGATCTTGAGCAGAATGGGCTTTGGCGTCCCGCCGCGCAGGGCGGTCAGGCTGTCCAGCAGCCGGCTCAGTTCCTCGCGATTCTGCAGACCGCGAAGGCCCGGCGTGTTGGGCGAGGAGACATTGACGGTCACATAATCGGCCAACGGCGCCAGGGCGGCAAAGCCCAGGGCATAGTCGGAAATGCGGTCGGTGCTGTCTTTGTTGGCGCCCAGATTGATGCCGACGATCCCCGCACCGCGCCGCGCCTTCAGATTGCGCGCCGCCTGGTCCATGCCGCCATTGTTGAAGCCCATGCGGTTGATCACGGCCGAATCTTTCGTCAGGCGGAACAGGCGCGGCTGGGGGTTGCCCGCTTGCGGGCGGGGCGTGACCGTGCCGCATTCAACAAAGCCGAAGCCGAACTTCGCCATCGCGTCCGGCACCTGCGCATTCTTGTCAAAGCCCGCCGCCAGCCCGACAGGATTGGGGAAATCCAGCCCAAAGGCCGAGATCGCCAGGCGACTGTCGTCCGCTGCTGGCTGGGGCAAAAGCGGCACGGCCGCTGCAGCCAGTGTCAGGGTCAGATTGTGGGCGCGCTCGGCAGGCAGGGTGCGCAGCAAGCCGGCGGCGGAATCGAAAAGAGACATGCCGTATCTGTTACGCTTTCCAGGGGGCGGGCGCAAAGCCTGCCGGGCGCCGGCTCTCACCCGCTAGTCGGGAAAGCCCTGATAATGGCGCACGCGTGCGTCGAAGGCGCTGCGATTTTCCATCAGCGCCAGGAGTTCCGACGCGCGCTCCTGCATCTTTTTTTCATAGGCGGTGCGGGGCGGACTGGCGATCGCGGTCTGCAGTTCGCCGGCGATGCGGCGGCGATAGCGGTCGGCGGCGAAGCCTGCCAGGGACAATCCGATCTGGTAATGCACGGCGACATTGTCTGGGGCCAGCCTGGCGGCGCGATCGAACAGGGCCAGCGCTTCCTTTTCGCTGGCGCCATACAACATCCGCGCCAGCAGGCTGCCGCCGCCACGCACGATCTCGATATGCCAGCCCCCCAGGGCGGAAACCGCGAAGGCGTTGCCGGGTTCGTCTTTGACCGCCTGGTCCAGGGCGGCCTTGGACTGAGCCGGCGTATTGGCCAGCCGCGCCTTGACCGCGCCGGTGATGCGGGCCTGATAGCCTAGGGCCACCGCCAGCCAGACCTGACCGAAGGCATGATGGGGATCGAGCGCAATGGCCTGGCGAGCCAGGCTTTCGGCGCGCTGCAAACAGGACAGGCAGGGCTGGTCGCGCAGCACTTCATCCGCCAGCACCGCGCGCGCGGCGGTCGCCACCCCCGCCGCCATGCGCGACGCTTCGCCGGCGCGGGCCGCCTGTTCATAGTCTCCGCGCGCATAAAGCGCCTGCACCTCATCCGGCGTGACGGCAAAGGCGGGGACGGATACCAGGACAGGCGCCAGCACAGACGTCAGGACCGGCGCCAGCAGCAGCAGCGCCATGGCGATGAACTTCATTTCAGGAATTCGCCGGCAAGCGCCGCGCGGATCATGGCGGCGGTGTTGGCGGTGCCGAAGAGCGCCGCGAAAGAGCCGAAGCGCGGGCCCTGGGTCTGGCCCAGCAGCACCTCATAGAGCGCGCCGAACCAGGCGCGCAGCGGATCGAAGCCATGCGCCTTGCCGACTTCATAGATCACATTCTGGACAACCGCGCCGTCCTTCTCGTCACCCATATTCTCAATCTGGGAGGCAAGATCTTCCAGCGCGGCGCGTTCCTTGTCGCTGGGCGCGCGGAAGACTTTCGAGGGCTTCACGAAATCCTCGTAATAGCGCAGCGCGAAGGTCGCCAGCTTGTCCAGGCCCGGATTCATCTCCGGCGACACCGGCTCGGGCGAATAGGCGCGGATGAAGCCCCACAGCACATCGCGGTTATGGGCATTGGAAGCCGAAACCAGATTGAGCAGCAGCGCGAAGCTGACCGGATAGCGTTCCTGCGGCACCCGGCCGGCATGAATATGCCAGACCGGATTTTCCAGCCGCTGCGCATCGCTGGTGTCCGGCGCGTGATAGGATTCCAGATGGGCGATATATTCGTCCACCGCCTTGGGGATCACGTCGAAATACAGGCGCTTGGCCGTGCGCGGCTTCTGGAACATGAAAAGCGCCAGGCTTTCCGGCGAGCCATAGCGCAGCCAGTCGTCCAGGCTGATGCCATTACCCTTGGACTTGGAGATCTTCTGGCCTTTGTCGTCCAGGAACATCTCATACATATACTGTTCGGGCGGGGTGCCCCCCGCGATCTTGCAGATGGCGCTGTAGAGCGGCGCCTGGGCAAGATGATCCTTGCCGTACATTTCGTAATCGACACCCAGGGCCGCCCAGCGCATGCCCATGTCGGGCTTCCATTGCAGCTTGCAGTGGCCGCCCGTCACCGGCACGGTCTCCTCGCTCCCATCCTCTTCCAGATAGGTGATGGTTCCCCTGGCGACGTCACGCGCCACCACCTTGGCCAGCAGCACCTTGCCGGACCGCGGCGAGACCGGAAGAAACGGCGAATAGGTCTGCTGCGGATCCTCGCCCAGGGTGGGCAGCATGACATCCATCACCCGGTCATATTCGGCGAGGATCCGCAGCAGCGCCTGATCGAAGCGCCCGGACTTGTAGGTGGCCGTCGAGGAATAGAACTCGTAGCGAAAGCCGAAATGGTCCAGGAAGGCGCGCAGCCGCGCATTCATGTGATGGCCGAAGCTTTCATGCGTGCCGAACGGATCGGGAATGGCGGTCAGGGGCTTGCCCAGGTTGGCCGCCAGCATCTCGGGCTGCGGCAGGTTGTCCGGCACTTTGCGCAAGCCATCCATGTCATCGGAGAAGGCGATGAGATGGGTGGGAATGTCGGACATGGTCTCAAAGGCGTGGCGCACCCAGCTGGTGCGGGCCACCTCGCCGAAGGTCCCGATATGGGGCAGGCCCGAGGGCCCATAGCCGGTCTCGAACAGCACGCCCTCGACCTTCTGGCCGGACGCCTTGCGCGCCTCGACGCGCGCCAGAAGCTTGCGCGCCTCCTCAAAGGGCCAGGCCTTGGCGGCAAGCGCCTGTTCGGTTTGGATTTTCAGGGAAGCGTTCATTCTTCTTTAAGGCGAGTTTAAGCGTTTCGAAAGGGCGCGAAAGCTAGGCTTTGCCGGGGATTTCCGCAATGTCCAAGGCCCTCTCGCGCCCGGAAAAAGAGACTGCCGCGATCTTCGCCGGCCGTATCGATATCCTGTATGCGCTCGGGCGCCACTATCTGTCGCTGCCCTTCGCCGTTCTCTGCGTGCCGGCCACACTGATTGGCGGCCAGGGCCCTTCGGTGCTGCCGCTGATGCCGCTGCTGCTGCAGATTGCCGTGGTGATCGCGGCCGAGCAGCTGACCTCGGCCTACAAGATACGCCCCACCGATCCGTCGGACCCGCGCAGCACCCCGCAATACTGGGCGCGCCGCTACACATTCGTCTCGGCCATCTCGGGCACCACCTGGGGCGCGGCGACCCTGTTCTGGTTCGTGCCGGGCAGCCTGGCCGCCCAGGCCTATCTCGCCATGGCCTTTCTGGGCATGACCGCCACCGAATTCATTGCGCGCTCGGCCCATCGCCCCGCCTATCTGGTTCATACCGTCTTCGCCCTGGGTCCGCTGGTGGCGCTGCTGTTGCGCCAGGGCGGCATCTATGCCGATTGCACGGCGCTGCTGACGGTGCTGTTCGCCGGCGTGCTCGGCAGCTATTGCAAAGGCATGGCGCGGCTGCTGGACGAAAGCGTGCAGTTGCGCAACGAGAATGCCCAGAAGGTCGAGCGCCTGTCCGCTGAGAAAGGCGAGGCAATTAATGCGCGCGATCTGGCCCAGGCCAGCGCCCTCGCCAAATCCAACTTCATCGCCAATATGTCCCATGAATTGCGCACGCCCCTGAGTGCGTTGCTGGGCATGGCGCAATTGCTGGAGCGGGCCGAATTGCCCAGGCAGCAGGCCGATCACGTCAAGGTCATGCTCCAGGCCGGCCAGGCCCTTCAAACCCTGATCGACGATGTCATCGCCCTCAGCCGGGACGACGAAGGTCAGTGGGAAGACAGGGATTGCGATCCCATGCAGGCGGCCCGCGCGGTGGTCCGGCTGCTGCAGCCGCGGGCTTGGGAAAAGCGCCTGCAGCTTACGCTGAGCGGCGTCTGCGATCTGCCGCGGGTCGCCGCCGATCCCCGCAAGGTGCGCCAGGTGCTGCTCAAGCTGACGGACAATGCGCTGAAATTCACCGAGCGAGGCCAGGTGGACATCCTGATCGAGCCCGGCGCGGACGGCCGCTCGGTCCGCTTCTGCGTATCCGATACCGGACACGGGGTGCCGTCGGAAATGACCGGCCGCCTGTTCGATCCCTTCTTCCTCGGCGATGCCTCGTATACCCGCAAGGAACAGGGCGCCGGACTTGGGCTTGCCGTGGCCAAGCGCATTGTCGAGCAGGCCGGCGGCACCATCGGCTATGGCGGCAATCAGGGCCAGGGCGCGCAATTCTTCTTCAACCTGCCGGTTTCCGGCTCAACCTCGGTGATCGCCCTGCGCGAGCCGGAAAGCCGCCTGCCCGCGCCTTCCGGGCTGTCGCTGCTGATCGTTCCGCAGACAGTGGAGGTCCGCGACGGCGTGATGCGCCTGCTTGAGCCTTTCGGCAACCGCTTGCATGTGGCGCAGACGGTCGCGGACGCGGTCGAGCAGGCCGGCAAGAAACATTTCGACGCCATCATCGCCGGCGCCGGCGATGCCGACTTGCTGGCCGCCGCGCCAGGGGTGACGGCGCCGCTGGTCGCCGTGATGCTTCGCGGCGACCGCGCGCCGGCCGCGACAGAAGTTGCCATGCGCTGGCCGCTGGAGCCCAACCAGTTCTACAGCGCGCTGCAGAATGTGGTGCCGGGCCGGAGCGCGCCGGAAGCCGGACCCGCCGATCTTGCCGCCGCGATCGATGCCCAGGCTTTCTCCGCCCTGGAACGATCGGTGGGCGTGAAGACCTTGGTGGACATCCTGCAATGCTACATCGCCACGGCCGAGCAGTTGACCGAGGCACTGTCGCAAGCCTGTATCCAGGAACAATGGGAGGAGGCGGGGCGGCTGGCGCAGGACATTGTCGGCGCCGCCGGCGGACTGGGCCTGACCGCCATCACCCAGGCAGCGCGTCAATTCGCCCAGGCCGCGCGCGAAGGCGCCAACCGGCACGAACTGCGCAATGCCGCACAGATCGTGGTGGGGGAACATGTCAGGGCGCGCAATGCGCTGGTGCATCTGTTTCCGGAAGTGGCCTGATTTCAGTCACTGTCTCCATCACGCGATGAAGGCCCTGCCGCGATGCGCGGTGCGCGCGTTCTTGTGAGTTGAGGCGCCGGGCATCATTATCCGGCGCCCATGTCCGCTGCCCTCACCGATCTGATCGCCCTGGTTCCCACTCCGCCCGGAGCGGCGATTCATCGCCCTGGACACGCTGGTGACCTGGCGGGGACTGGACACGGCGCGCGCATCGACCTGCGGGATGCGCGCGCGCTGTTCGAGGGTGGCGATGTGCTGGTGGCCCATGCCGCATTTGTCGCGGGCCGGCTGGGCACGCGCGCCCAGGTGATGCTGTTCGATGTGCTGGAACTCTATGCCTTTGTCCGGCCCGGCATGCCATTCGTGCCCAGCGCGCTGGGGCTGGCGCGCGCCCTGGGGCTGGGCCTGCCTCATACGGCCGATGAATCAGCGGCCCTGTTGCACCCGATCGCCCAGGCGCTGCTGGACGAGGTCGCGGGCTGGCCGCCGGACGTGCGTGAAAATCTAGCGCCGCTGATCGGCACATTGCACCGCGCCGGCTGGCGCTGGGCGCCGCTCCTCAAGGACATGGTCGGCGAGGCGCCGCATGGATCGCCCATTGCGGGGCTGGAGGCCTGGCGCGGCCTGGCCCCTTGGGAAGAGGAAGCGCCGGCGGGACAGGCCGGCTCGCAGCCCGTGGAACCGGCGGAAGCGCGCGCCAGGCTGCAGCAGCTCGTCGGTGTGCTGCGTCCCGAACAGGGCGCTTATGCCGATGCCGCAACCTTTGCCTTCGGTCCCCGCGAACAGGCCGGGGCGCCGCGCGTCGCACTGGTGGAAGCGGGCACCGGCACCGGCAAGACATTGGGCTATCTGGCGCCGGCCAGCGTCTGGGCCGAGAAGAACGGACCCGGCCTCTGGATATCGACCTACACGCGCAATCTGCAGCGCCAGATCGTGCAGGAAATCGCCCATCTGTGGCCCGATCCGGTGGAGCGGGCGGAAAAAGCGGTGGTGCGGAAGGGTCGGGAAAATTATCTCTGCCTGCTCAACTTCGAGGAAGCGGCCAAGCGCACCGCGCTGGCCCCGGGCCAGCGCAGCGTGGCCCTGGCGCTGGTCGCGCGCTGGATATCCTCGCATACCGATGGCGATCTGTCGGGCGTCGGCTTTCCGGCCTTCATCGCCGCGCACATGCCCCTATCCACCGTCACCGACCGGCGCGGCGAATGCATCTATGCCGCCTGTCCCCATTACCGCATCTGCTTCATCGAGCGCGCTATTCGCCGCGCCCGCCATGCCAGCATCGTGGTGGCCAATCACGCGCTAGTGATCGCCCAGGCCAGCAGCGACTGGCTGGGCGCCGACGAGACGACCGATGCGCCGGCCGAAAAGGACGAAGGCCCAAGGCTGCGTTACGTCTTCGACGAAGGCCATCACCTGTTCGATGCGGCTGACAGCGGCTTTGCCGCCAGCCTGTCGGGCCGCGAGATGGCCGAGCTGCGCCGCTGGATCAGGGGGCCGGAAGGTCGTGCCCGCACCCGCATGCGCGGGCTGGAAGAGCGTCTGAAGGACCTGATCGCCGATGACGAGCCGGCGCAGCATGCGCTGGAGGACGCCGTGCAGGCCGCTTCCGCCCTGGCGGGCGAAGGCTGGGGGCAGCGACTGGGCACGGGCCCGCGAGGCCCGGGCGAACTGTTTCTGGCCGCGGCTTACGCCCATGTGCGGGCCCGCAGCGGCGACGAGGCTTTCTATTCCCTGGAAGCGGAACCGCAGCCGCTGGGCGAAGACCTGCTGAAGGCGGTGGACGCGCTGGCGCGCGGTCTGAAGCGCATTGCCGATCCCCTGTCGCGCCTGTCGCGGCTGCTGCGAAAGAAGATGGACGACAAGAATGCGCAGATCGAGCCCTATACCCGCGCCCGGCTGGATGCCGCCGCCCGCGGCCTGGACCACCGCGCCAAGGCCATCCTGCCGGCCTGGATCCAGATGCTGGATACGCTGGCGCAGGGCGAGGTGCCCGATGAATTCGTGGACTGGTTCGAAATCGTGCGCGAGGACGGACGCGATGCCGATGTCGGGCTGGAACGGCACTGGATCGACCCGACCCAGCCGCTTGCCGCGGCGGTGCTGGCGCCGGCGCATGGCGCGCTTATTACCTCCGCGACCTTGCGCGATACAGGCGGCGGCGACGGCGACCATTGGGCCAGCGCGGAAGTGCGAACCGGCGCGGGCCATCTGGTGCAGCCGGCGCGCCGCGCCCATTTCGGCTCCCCGTTCCGCTACGAAGACCAGGCGCAGATCTTTGTCATCGGCGATCTGCCCCGGCGCGATCCGGCGGCTCTGGCGGCCGCCTATCGCGATCTTTTCCTGGCATCGGGCGGCGGCGCGCTGGGCCTGTTCACGGCGGTGCGCGCCCTGAAAGAGACCGCGTCCCGCATCAGCGAGCCGCTGGCGGCGGCCGGGTTGAATTTGTACGCCCAGCATCTGGATCGGCTGGACACCGGGGCGCTGGTCGATCTGTTCCGCGCCGAGGAAAATGCCTGCCTGCTCGGCACCGATGCCCTGCGGGACGGCGTCGATGTGCCGGGGCGGTCTTTGCGGCTGGTGGTTTTCGACAAGGTGCCCTGGCCCAAGCCCACCATCCTGCACAAGGCGCGGCGCGCGCGATTCGGCCGGGGCTATGACGACCTGATCACCCGCTTCCGCCTGAAACAGGCATTTGGAAGGCTGATCCGGGGGCCGCAGGACCGGGGCTGCTTCGTTATCCTGGAGGGCGCCACCCCCAGCCGGTTGCTGGCCGCCTTCCCGGAAAAGGCCCCGGTCAAACGCTGCGGCCTGGCGGAGGCGATTGGGGATATCCGCCGGTTCCTCGGCCCGGAAGCGGTGACCCAGCCCCCCGCCCCCCTTATAACCGGCTGATGGCCGCGATCCTGGAAACCCTGACCTCCCCAAGCGGGAATAGCGATGACAGTTACGGCCGGTTCTCGACCGGCATCCTGCCCAGCCATGTGCTGAAGCGGCTGCTGGAACAGAAGCGCGAGATCCTGGCCGACGAGCCTTTCGCGCCGGGCCAGATCCAGCCCGCCAGCATCGACCTGCGGCTGGGGCCCGTGGCCTATCGGGTGCGCGCCAGCTTCCTGCCCGGCCCCTCCGCCACCGTCGAGGACAAGCTCAAGACCGTCTTCATGCATGAGGTGGACCTCAGCGAGGGCGCGGTGCTGGAAGCCGGCTGCGTCTATATCGTGCCGCTGCTGGAACGGGCGGAATTCTCGGCGCGCATTTCCGGCGGCGCCAATCCCAAAAGCTCGACGGGGCGCATCGATGTCTTCACGCGGCTGATCACCGATTACGCGCCATCCTTCGATCGGGTAGAGCCCGGCTATCGCGGCCCGCTCTATGCCGAAATCTGCCCGCAGACTTTTCCGGTCCTGGTACGCAAGGGCTCGCGCCTGAACCAGTTGCGCATCCGTCATGGATCGCCCAGTTTCAGCGACGCGGCGCTGCGCCGGCTGCACGAACTGTCTCCCCTGGTGGACGGCGAACCCAATATCGATGATGGCCTGGCGCTGTCGATCGATCTGAAAGGCAGCGCCGATGCGGGCTTCAAGAACGGCAGGGGGCGCATCGGATATCGCGCCAAGAAGCATACAGGCCTGATCGACGTGGACAGGGTCGGTGCGCTGGACCCGGCGGATTTCTGGGAACCGATCGAGGCCAATGCGCGGGGCGACATGGTTCTGGACCCGGACGAGTTCTACATACTGGTCAGCCGCGAGCGGGTGGCGATCCCCCCGGACCATGCCGCCGAAATGGTGCCTTTCAATCCGCTGGTGGGCGAGTTCCGCGTTCACTATGCCGGTTTCTTCGATCCCGGTTTTGGTTACGAGCCGGGCAAACCGCCAGCAGCCCGCGGGGTTCTGGAAGTCCGCTCCAGGGAAGTGCCTTTCATCCTCGAGCATGGCCAGATCATCGGCCGGCTGGTGTTCGAACGGCTCACCGATCCGCCCCCCGAAGGCTATGGTGAAGGACTGGGATCCAACTATCAGGGCCAGGGGCTGAAACTCTCCAAGCATTTCCGCTAGGCCCGGTTGGTAACAATTGTTGCGGAAAATCCACACGCTTTCGCAAACCTTCATGAACCCGCGCAAAACCATTGCGCCAATGTCCATCTGCGGCACAGTAGGCGGACCTTCGGTCTGTTTGGGGAAACACCGCAGGTGTCGTGAACCGGTTGGGGTCCGGATCCGGCAGTCCTCGTTTCAAGGGGGCAGTGAGAGGCGGTTACGGCGCGAAAGCTGCCGGCCGCCTCTCTGTTTTTCAGCGTGATCCTGACGACGGAAAGACTGGTGCTGCGGCCCCAGGAAAACCGCGATTCCGCGGCGCTTTTCACCATACTCGGCGACCCTGAGGCCATGCGTTTCTGGAGCCGCCCGGCCATCGCACGCCTTGCCGTGGTGCAGGAGATTGTCGCCGAACAGCAGGAGGCAATGGCGCAGGGGATATGCCGATACTGGACCGCGACCGAACAGGGCGATGCCATCGGCAGCGTGGACCTGAGCCTGATCCGGGACGACGCCGCGGAGCTGGGCTTCCTGTTCCGCCGCGACCGCTGGGGATTGGGCCTTGCCAGCGAAGCGGCCAAAGCAGTGGTCGGCCATGCGCTGGGCGCCCTGGGGCTTCACCGTCTGGTGGCCACCTGCCAGGAACACAACTTTTCCGCGAGGCGGGTGCTGGAGAAATCCGGCTTCGAGCCGGTGGACCGCCGCGAAGTGGTCCTGCCCGGCGGCGACCAGCGCGTCTGCCTGTTTTACCGGTGCGGACAGTAAAAAAGCGCGCGGCTGGCGGCCCGACCCCAAAGCCCGCAGATGCCCGGCACGATCCACGGCAAGGAGCTTGCCCATCGCCACCACGGGCTGGGGGAAATGCACCGTGCGGTGACCTGGTCTGTTTCCGCTTCTGCTCCCTGTCCGGCACGGCGCGCGGGTCACCACCCTCCCCGGTTCAGGCCTATTTCTCGGCATGATGGCGCTCAAACCAGCACCTTCGCGCTCGCAGCATGGGGTTAGTGCTTGCAAGCGCATCGCGCATCGCAAATCTTGGGCCCAGGGTTAGGGCAAAGGGGCATCATTCATGCTGGATCGCAGAGACTTGCTGGCCACCGCGTCAGCTTTCGTTCTGGCGGGCGCGCTGCCGGCAGCCGCGCAACCGGCGGCCGGCACCAACTGGCTGCACTATGCCAATGATGCGTCCAGCACGCGCTATTCGCCGCTCGACCAGATCGATGCCTCCAACTTCGACAAGCTGGAGCTGGCGTGGAAGTTTTCCACCAATGCCCTGGGCC
>CAYFKU010000053.1:0-8458 GCA_964343955.1 uncultured Rhizobium sp.
GTGGGGGGCTGGGTGCACCCCGCTATCGCAACGAGGGCCGCAATGGCACAAAAGCGGCGGAACATATTTGGCATTGGCAATTCCTTGGCGCGCGACCTTACGCCTGATCCCCATAAAACGCATGAAGGCGGCGATTTGGCGGCAGGGCTTTATATCGTCGCCACCCCCATCGGCAATGCCCGCGACATCACCCTGAGGGCGCTGGATGTTCTGAAGGGTTGCAGCGTCATTGCCGCCGAGGACACCAGGGTTACCGCCAAGCTGCTGGCCATCCATGGCATCGCCAAGCCGATGGTCCCCTATAATGATCATAACGGCCCCGAAATGCGGCCCAGGCTGCTTGGACGGCTTGAGCGGGGTGAGGCCGTGGCGCTTGTCTCCGACGCCGGCACGCCCCTGGTGTCGGACCCCGGCTACAAGCTGGTGCGAGAGGTGATTGCGGCCGGGCTGCCGGTGGTGGCGCTGCCGGGTGCGTCCGCCGTTCTGACCGGGTTGGCGCTGGCCGGCCTGCCATCCGACCGTTTTCTGTTCGCCGGCTTTCTGTCGGCCAAGGCGGGCGAGCGGCAAAGCAGCCTGGAAGAATTGAAGGGGTTGCGCGCCACCCTGATCTTTTTTGAATCGGCGCAGCGGCTGGGCGACTCTCTCCCCGCCATGGCCGCGGTGCTGGGCGACCGCCCCGCCGTGGTGGCGCGGGAGCTGACCAAGCTGCATGAGGAAGTGCGGCGCGGCATGCTGTCGGACCTGGCGGCGCATTATGCCGGGGCCGCCGCCCCCAAGGGCGAGGTTACCATCCTCGTCGGTCCGCCCAGGGAAGCCGAAGTCGATAGTGCCAGGATCGATGCCGCGCTCAGGGCGGCGCTTGCCTTCATGCCGGTCAAGGCCGCTGCCGATCTGGTGGCGGGGCTGACGGACGGCTCGCGCAAGGCGCTTTATGACAGGGCGCTGGCGCTGAAGGATGACAGGCGGTGAAAAGGGATCGCGTCGCTGCCGAGCGCCGGGGTCACACAGGCGAAAGCCGCGCCGCTTTGTGGCTGCGGCTGAAAGGCTATCGCATTCTGGCGCGGCGACTGAAAACACGCGCCGGCGAGATCGACCTGGTGGCGGCGGCGCCCTTCGGCCCGGCCTGCTTCATCGAGGTCAAGGCGCGCAAGCTTGCCCGCGCGGCGGCGGAAAGCGTGGGCCCGGCGCAGCAGGCTCGCATTGCCCGCGCCGCCTCACTATATCTGGCCGGACGTCCGCAGCTTGCCCGCCGGGGCGCGCGTTTTGATATTGTCGCCGTCACGCCGCGCGGCCTTCCGGTGCATCACCGGGACGTCTGGCGCGCCGATTTTTGAAAAGAGAAGAACATGGCCCTGACCGTCGCAATTCAGATGGACCCGATCGAGAAGATCGATATCGGCGGCGATTCCACCTTTGCCCTGGCGCTGGAAGCACAGGGGCGGGGGCACAATCTGCTCTATTACGGCCCGCGCGATCTTTCCTTCCGCGACGGCAAGGTCACGGCGCATGTGCGCCCGCTGTCAGTGCGCGCCGTGCGCGGCGATCACTTCGTGCTGGGCGAATCCTTCGTCTATGACCTGTCGGGCGCCGATGTGGTGCTGATGCGCCAGGACCCGCCCTTCGACATGGCCTATATCACCGCCACCCATATCCTGGAGCGGATTCATCCCAGGACACTGGTGGTGAACGATCCCCGCCATGTTCGCAACGCGCCCGAAAAGCTGTTCGTCACGGAGTTCGCGGAATTCATTCCGCCCACCCTGATCACCTCGGACCTGCGCGAAATCAGGGCCTTCCGCGAGGAACATCGGGACATCATCCTGAAGCCCCTTTATGGCAATGGCGGCGCCGGCGTCTTCCGGGTCAAGATCGACGACGAGAATTTCGGCTCGCTGATGGAGATGTTCACCCTCTTTTATCGCGAGCCGGTGATCGTGCAGCGCTATCTGCCGGACGTGCGAAAGGGCGACAAGCGCATCATTCTGGTCGATGGCGAATTTGCCGGCGCCATCAATCGCGTGCCGGCGCAAGGCGAGGCGCGCTCCAACATGCATGTCGGCGGCCGCCCGGAGGCCACGGAACTGACGGCCCGCGAAAAGGCGATATGCGCGGCCATCGGGCCCGCCTTGAAGAACCGGGGGCTGATCTTCACCGGCATAGACGTGATCGGCGACTATATGACCGAGATCAACGTTACCTCTCCGACGGGCATTCATGAGGTCCGGCGGTTCGGCGGGGCCGATATCGCCGCGCTGATCTGGGATGCAATTGAAAGAAAGCGGAAATGATCACGCTCCGGCGGTCCGATGAGCGCGGCCAGACCAGGATCGACTGGCTGGATTCACGGCACAGTTTTTCCTTTGGCGATTATTACGACCCGGCCCATGAGAGTTTCGGGCCCCTGCGCGTGATCAACGAGGACTGGATCAGGGGCGGCGCCGGTTTTCCGCCCCATTCCCACCGCGACATGGAGATCGTCACCTACATTCTCGGCGGGGCCATCGCCCATCGGGATTCGACCGGCGGCGGCGGCACCATCCGGCCGGGCGAGATTCAGCGCATGAGCGCCGGTTCCGGCATCACCCATTCGGAATTCAATGCCAGCCCGACCGAAACCTGTCACATGCTTCAGATCTGGATCATTCCCTACAGGCGCGGCATCGCGCCGGGTTATGAGCAGAAGCGGATCGATCCGGATTCGGTGCGCAACCATTTCGCCCGCATCGCCGCGCCCGAGCCGCGCGAGAATGAAGTGCGGCTGGTGCAGGATGCGGAAATCTGGGCCGCCAGGCTGGACGCCGACGTCGAGGTGATTCATCCGCTGGCGCCGGGCCGGAAGGCCTGGGTGCAGGTGGCCCGGGGTGAAATCCTGCTCGGCGACGAGACGCTGAAGGCCGGCGACGCCGCCGCCATCACCGACCAGGGCCAGATCGCCATCAAATCGAATGAAGGCAGCGAAGTGCTGCTGTTCGACCTCGCCTGATTTTCACCAGTCGAGCGCCGCCATCATTCCGGCATAGAGGTCGATCCCGTCCCACAGGTTGCGCAGCCGCAGATTTTCGTTGGCCGCATGCTGGTTGTTGTCATGGTTGCCGATCGGCAGCCCGATCACAGGCACATGAAAAATCTCGTCGAACAGGTCGATCGGCACGCTGGCGCCCATCATCGGCAGCACCGTCACCGGTCCGCCGGCGGCTTTTTGGGCGGCCGCGACCACGCCCCTGGCGGCCGGACCGGTCATGTCGCTGCGAAGGGCGGGATAGCCGCCGCCCCAGGATAGCTGGATGATGCGGGGATGCGCCGCCCGCATCGCCGCATCGGGCGCGGCGGTGACCACGGTCCAGCCTTTGGATTTCAGAAAGGCGTCCAGCTTGGCGCGAACCCGCTCGGGTGTCTGGCCGGGCACCAGGCGGAAATCGATGGAGATCTGCGCATCCACCGGAATGGCGTTGGCGGCCTCGGCGCCGACCTGGCCAGACTTGATTCCCCGGATATTGAGCGCCGGGCGCATGGTGCTGGCAGTCAGGCCTTCACCGCCTTCGCTGCGCCCGATGCCGAATTCCTGTTTCAGCTTTTCCTCCACGGGCGGCAGATGCGCGATGGCGCTGCGTTCCGCCTCGCCCAGCGGCCTGACATCGTCGGCAAAGCCGGGTATCAAGATGCGCCCCTCGCTGTCGCGCATCTGTGCGATCAGTTCGCCCGCCATCGCCGCCGGATTGGGCGCCCAGTTTCCATAATGGCCGTCATGCAGGGCGCGAAGCGGTCCATAGACGGTCGCTTCCAGGGAAAGGCTGCCGCGCGCGCCGAAGTAAAGCGTGGGGGTGCGCGACTGGTGCACCGGCCCATCCCCTATCAGCCACAGGTCGGCCGCAAGATCCGTGGCATGGCTTTTCAAAATCGCTTCCAGATGGGGCGAAGACTTCTCCTCCTCGCCTTCCCACACGACCTTGATGTTAACGGATGGCTTGCGGTGCAGCGCCTTCATGGCATCGAAGCCCGCCAAAAAGACGACGATGGCGCTCTTGTCGTCCGCTGCGCCACGGCCGAACAGCCGCCATTCCGGATCGAAGGGGGGCCTGGCGCTCTTCCAGTCCACATCCTTGCCCGCCAGCCCGTCACGCATGACCGGCGAGAAGGGATCGGACGACCATTGCTGCGGCGTCACCGGCTGGCCGTCATAATGGGCATAAAACACCACCGTATGCCGTGCTCCTGGGCTTTTGAGAAAGCCAAAGACGACAGGCGGCATGTTTCCCGTGGACCAGGATGCGGTCTGAAAGCCGCGCGCCTTGAGCAGATCTTCCAGATGCGCCGCCGTGGCTGACAGCCCGGCGGGATCGGCGGCAATGCTGCGCATCCGAATCAGTTGATCGAGCTGGCCGACAATGGCGGCTTCGCGCCCGGCGCGATGGCCGCTCACCTCTGTGCGAAGATCGGCCGCAAAGACCGGCGTCGCCAGCATGAGGGCAAGAGCCGCCGCCCGGTATCTCATTTCTTCGCCGCGATGACGGTGATTTCCACCTTCACGCCGCGCAGCAGCTTTGCGACCTGCACGAAGGTGCGCGCCGGATAGGGCGGCTGGAAATAGCTGGCATAGACCGCGTTGATCGCGGGGAAATCGTCGATGTCGGTGACATAGACGGTCGCCGAGACCACATCGTTCAGGGTCAGGCCCGCGGGCTTCAGCTCCAGCGCGACATTGTCGATCACCCGCCTGGTCTGGGCGCTGACATCTTCCTTGCTGTAATCGGTCTTGCCCGCCGGATCGAAGGGCAGGGAGCCGGAAACAAACACCAGCTTGCCGCTCTGGATGGCCTGGGAATATGGCCCGATCGCCTTTGGCGCATCGGGTGATTCAATCAGGGTTTTTTCGGCCAGGGCCGGCGAGGCAAGCAGCAGCAGAGCCGCGGTCACGATAGCGCGCATGAGTCATATCCCCTTCAGCACGAGCCAGCCTCTCCTTTCGGGCGCGGCCGGGCAAGGGGGGCGGCTTCAGAGGAAGTTGAAGCCACAGCGCTTGGGAAAATTACTTCACCAGGCCGAAACGGCTCTTGTAGCGGGCATCGATGCCCGACAGCGGGAAATAGATGAACACATCCGTGGTGCCGAACTGCCGGTCCACCACCGCGCCGTCGCCGATGCGGCATCCGGCCCGCACATAGCCTTTCAGCATGGGCGGCAGGCTGCGGATGCCTTCCCGCTCGTCGATCTGGTCAACCGGGATGCGGTTCATGTTCACAAACTGATCCGGCTGGGCGCGCACGCGCAGATGTTCCGGCATGGCGCAGAAATGATGCAGATAGGACAGCGGCAGCGCCATTTCGGCCACATCCGTTCCGGGCAGCGAGGCGCAGCCGAACATCAGGTCGATGTCGAAGCGCGCCACATAGGCCATCAGCCCTTTCCACAAAAGCTGCATGGTGCCCGGCCGGGCGCGATAGCTTTTCAGGATGCAGGAACGGCCCAGCTCCAGATATTTGGTGTCGGCCGGCAGGCCGGTCAGCATGGGCGTAAGGTCATACTCGCCGGAGGTATAAAAGCCGCCGACCTTGTCGGCATCCTTCTTGCGCGTGAGCCGGTAGGTGCCCACCACCAGCGGCTGGCCGTCCTTGTCCTGGGCATCGCGGTCCACCACCAGCAGGTGGTCGCAGACATCGTCATATTTGTCGAAATCGCGCCGCAGCTCGCGCATGCGCGGGGAGGGCACGGCGCTCATCTCTTCATAGAAAACGGCATAGCGCAGGCGCTGGGCCTGTTCGACCTCATGCTCGGTCTCTGCCAGGCGCACTTCCAGCGCCCCCGAAACGGCAAGGACCGGCCACTGCTCCAGGCGCCCCTCGAAAGGTCCGGCTTCGTAGATATTGACCACGATCGCTTCCTATTGACGGCCGCCCGAGTCCCCCACGACCCGGCGGTCGCCACTCCATGTCAGGGCTTTACGCCCCTTTTGCGACAGTTTGCCCAACTTTACCCCAACCGCAGGAGGACTTCCAAGGGGGACAGCAAATTTTTGTGGAATTACGCCGGGTTAACCGAAGTCTCGCGGGCCTGGGGCGGGCGCCGGGCCAGGAAAAGAAAGAGCAAAAGGGCGGGAACCCCGATCAGGCCGCAGCCCAGGAAGAACAGGGCATAGGCATTCATCAGGCCCACATGGGGGGTCATGCTTTCCACCGCCAGCCCGGACAGGCCCTTCAGCAGCTTGCCTGCCCACGTATAGGTGGAAGACAGAAGGGCATATTGGGTGGCCGTGTAGCCCAGGCTGGTCAGGCTGGACATGTAGGCGACCAGGGTCACCCCGGCCAGGGCGATGGCGAAATTGTCCAGCCCCATCACCACCGCGAAGGTCAGAGGATCGTGCGCGTAGGGAAGCACGGCATAAAGCGCCGTGCCCGCCATCTGGCTGAGACAGCCCATCACCACCGCGGGCATCAGTCCCAGGCGCAGAGAGAGAAAGCCGCCCGCCGCGACGCCGCAGAAGACGCCCACCAGGCCGATGCTGCCGCGCACCGCGCCGACCATGTCCTTGGTCAGGCCCAGATCGACATACATGGGATTGTACATCGGGCCACTGACAAAGTTGGGCAGTTGAAACAGGCTGATGGCAAGAAGGATGAGAATCGCGCTGGATCCGAAGTTGCGGAAGAAGGCGATGAAGGGGCCGACAATGGCGTCGAACAGGCCGCGCCCGGTCCAGAGCGGCGCCCCCTTCTGCTTTTCCGCCAGCACCTGTTCGCCCCGCAGCGGTTCGGCCGCGAAAAACGTGGCGATCATCATGGTCCCCATGACCGCGCCATAGAGCAGATAGGCCTGGTTCCAGCCGATCCGCTGGGCAATGGGAAGAATGACGGCTTCACTCATCAGGAGCGCGGTGCGATAGCCCATGGTGTAGGCGGAAGTCAGAAGACCCAGCTCATCCTTGTCCCGGGCGGTCTCGATCCGCCAGGCATCGACGGCGATATCCTGGGTCGCCGAGGCCAGGGCGACCACCAGGGCACAGAGCGCAAGCTGGCCCAGGCCATGCGCGGTGCCGCTCAGCGCCATGGCGATCAGGCCGCCCGACGCGACGATCTGCATCAGGACAATCCAGCCACGGCGCTGGCCCAGGCGTGCAAGGCCCGGAACGCCCAATCGGTCGAGCAGGGGCGACCATAGGAATTTCAGGGAATAGGCAAGGCCCACCCAGGACAGAAAGCCGATGGCGGCCAGTGATGTGTGCTCGTCGCGAAGCCAGTAACCGAAAGTGTTGCCCACCAGCACGAAAGGCAGGCCGGATGAAAAGCCCAGCGCCAGCATCACCAGCACCTTGGGCGCAAGATAGTCGCGGAACCGATAGCGCCGGCGCGTCGAAGCAGTCATGCCGCGACGATATGCGAACCCTCTTCATCGGGGAACAGCATCAGGAACATTTCCTCAAGCTCGGCCGGATCGACCGGCTTGGTGAGGAATCCGTCCATCCCCGCCTCCAGACAGGCGCGGCGGCCCGCATCCAGCGCAT
Organism: uncultured Rhizobium sp.; assembly: GCA_964343955.1. Classification (GTDB taxonomy): domain Bacteria; phylum Pseudomonadota; class Alphaproteobacteria; order Micropepsales; family Micropepsaceae; genus Rhizomicrobium. The sequence continues at coordinate 7,496 of CAYFKU010000053.1, forward strand.
CGGCGGTCAGCGCCACGATCGGTGTGCGGGGCTTTGCGCCTCGCGCTTCGTTGGCGCGTATCTCGCGCGCCGCCTCCACGCCATCCATACCCGGCATGTGCACGTCGGTCAGCAGCAGATCGAAGCGGCCGGCCGCCATGGCCTGGACCGCGTCGGTGCCGGTGGTGACTTCCGTGACCTGGTGGCCGCGGCGGCGCAGCAGCTCGCGGATCAGCATCATGTTGATGGGATTGTCTTCGGCCAGAAGAATGTTCAGCCCCTTGCCATGGGGCGCGTGGCTCTGGACGGCCGGTGGCCTGGCGGCATCCGAACCGCCTTGCCGGGCAACTGCGCGCGTCTCGCTCCGATGATGTTCCAGGAAGGGAGCGGGAATGGGCGGCGGTTCGAAATCGAGCGGCGCGGCGGGTTCGGTCGCGGCATCCAGCAGCGGCGGCAGATCCTGCGGCGCCTCCAACGGCCGGGTTTGCAATTCAGGTTCTGCAACGGCCGGCCGGTTGTCGCGGCACAGAACAAGGCGCGAGATCAGGGACGCCTGGCGCACCGGCTTGACCAGATAGCTGGCAAAGCCCTGGGCGCGCATCTGTTCCAGCCCGCCGCGGCTGTTCGGTGTCATCAGCACCACGGCGGGAACGCACGGGTTGGGATTCACGATCGACTCCGGCACCGCACCGGTGCCGGCATCGATCAGGATGGCATCCGCCGGCTGGCGGCTGTCTACCGGAACGCCGCCGGCCACGGCGATCTGCAGATACAGGCCTTCGCGCAGCGCCGGATTCTGGCTCATGACGGCGATGCGCATGCCGCTCAGCGGCCTTTGCCGGTCGCCGGCCACCACGGTTCTTGCCGGCAGGGTGAACCAGAAGCAGGAGCCGCCATTTTCGCCGAACAGCGGCGGCGCGGCATCCACGCCGATCTGGCCGCCCATGCTGTCGACTAGCCGTTTGGAAATGGCCAGGCCCAGGC
>CAYFKU010000053.1:8468-11481 GCA_964343955.1 uncultured Rhizobium sp.
AAACTTGCGGGCATGGCTTGAATCGGCCTGGACGAATTCCTCGAAAATCTCCTGGCGCTTGGCGGGCGGCACGCCCACGCCCGTGTCGCGCACTTCGAAACGGATGAAGGCGCCATCCTCGCTGGGCCTGACCTCGACACAGACGCCGCCGCGCTCGGTGAATTTCACCGCATTGCCCACCAGGTTCGTGACCACCTGTCTCAGGTGACCCTGGTCCGCCTTGATGGTCAGGGGCACGTCGGGGCTGACCGCCACGGCGACTTCCACGCCCTTGGCATGCGCGCGCGGGCAAAGAAGCTCCGCCACCGCATTCAGCATGGCGCGCAAGTCCACTTCATCCTCATGCATCTGCAGCATGCCGGATTCGATCTTGGAAAAATCCAGAATGTCGCCGATCAGGCTCAGCAGCGCTTCGCCCGACTGGACAATGGCGTCGGCATAGGTGCGCTGTTCCGGCCGCAGTTCGGTCTCCAGCAGCAGGCGCGCCATGCCCAGCACGCCGTTCATGGGCGTTCGGATTTCGTGGCTCATGGTGGCCAGGAAGCCGGACTTGGCCCGGCTTGCCTCTTCCGCGGAATCGCGCGCTTCCATCAGGGCTGCCTCCAGCGCCTTGCGCTCGGTGATGTCGCGGCCCACGCTTTGCACTTCGACCAGCCGGCCGCGGGAATCCCGAACCGCGAAATCTTCCCAGGCAATCCAGCGATAGCCATGGGCAGTCTTTACATGCTGGTCATAGCGGGCGCGCCCGCGGGCGCGATCCTCGAAGCTGCCGAAGAGCGGCGCGCGGCTGTCGGGATGCGGTTCGGGCGAGAAGGGATAGCCCAGCGCGATGGCGGGATTGAGTCCGAACAGCCTGAAGAAGGCGTCGTTGCCATAGGTCAGGCGGCTGGCGCCATCGCGCCGGAAGATTGCGTTGCCCTGCGCATCCACCAGCCCCTTGTAGCGGGCCTCGCTCTGGTTCAGCCGCGCATTGATGGTGGCGGCATTGCGCAGCGAAGCCTCAAGGCGGGCCGCGACGGTCTTCAACTGGTCCGCCTGGCGGGTGAGCATCCGCTCGCGCTCGCGCGTCGCCAGCAGGTGATACGCCAGGAAGGCCAGCGCCACCGCCAGCAGCGCGCCGAAATTCATCGGTTCGATGATGGTGAGCCGGCCCTGGATCAGGACGTCGGCAACGCCGATCGCCAGCATGGCGCCGGCCAGCACGCCGAAAACGATGGGAACGATCCGCGCGGCCACCAGAAAGACGCCCAAAAGCTGGATTTTCGGGGCGCATTGTGGCGTCAGCCCCCTTCAGAAACGCTTAAAATTTCCGCTGCCGGATTAATCGCCAGAATGTGGCTTGCCGGGCGCGGGATCGCAGAGATTATCGATATATATCATATACTTAACCATTGAACCGGCGACTGTCACAAAAGCTTTGCAAGACTGTGATGTTCGTGGCGCTGGCCCGGTGTGAATTCTGCGCCGTCCAAGGCTTTTGAAGGTCCTCTTTTGGCCGATATCAGTTTGAGCGACGCGACCACTTTGCATTCGCCGTCCGATCGGGCCGCAACCGCGCGCCGGGCCGGGGCGAACAATACGCGGTTCCACGCCATGGCCCTGGCGGCCGCCTTGCTGGTTGTCCTGGTTTTTGCCGGTGTCATTGCCTCCCTGATCAACGGCGCCATGCCCGCCTTCAAGGCGTTCGGCTTCGGCTTCATCACCGATGAAGCCTGGCGCCCGACGCGGGAGCGGTTCGGCGCCCTGGGGTCCATCTATGGAACCCTGGTGACCAGCGCCATTGCCATGCTGATCGCCCTGCCGGTCGGCATCGGTGTCGCCATCTTCCTGACCGAGCTTTGCCCGCGGCTCCTGCGCCGCCCAATCGGTATCGCCATCGAGCTTCTGGCCGGCATTCCGTCCATCATCTATGGCATCTGGGGCTTTTTTGTTTTTGCGCCCTGGTTCCTGCTCCATGTCCAGGAGCCCGTGATTGCCGCGGTGACCGATATGCCCGTGCTGGGAACATTGTTCGGGGGTTCGGCTTTCGGTATCGGCATTTTCACCGCCGGCCTGATCCTTTCGATCATGATCCTGCCCTTCATCTCGGCCGTGACGCGCGACGTGCTGGAGACCGTGCCCGGCGTGCTCAAGGAAGCGTCCTATGGCCTGGGCTCCACGAGCTGGGAGGTCATGTGGAAAGTGTGCCTGCCTTATTGCTCGACCGGTGTGGTCGGCGGCGCCATGCTGGCCCTGGGCCGCGCCCTGGGCGAAACCATGGCCGTCACCTTCGTGATCGGCAATGCCCACCGCATCGAGCCGTCGCTGTTTGCGCCCGGCACCTCGATCTCGGCCAGCATCGCCAATGAATTCACCGAAGCCACCAGCGAGGTCTATCGCGCCGCGCTGATCGAGATGGGCCTTCTGCTGTTTGTCATCACCTTCATCGTGCTGGCCGGCGCGCAATTCATGCTGCGCCGCCTGGAAGCCGGGAAGGGCAAGAAATGACTTCCGGCGCCGCCGCGGGCAAAAAAAGCAGCCTGATCTATTTCCGCCGACGTCTGGCCAATACCGTCTTCATCACCCTTTCCATGGCGGCCGCCGTGTTCGGCCTGCTCTGGCTCGCCTTCATCCTGGGTGGGCTGCTGAAGGACGGCATTTCGGCCCTGTCGCCGACGCTGTTCACCCAGATCACCCCGCCGCCCGGTGAAAAAGGCGGCCTGGCCAATGCCATCGCGGGCAGCTTCCTGATGAGCAGCATCGCCGTCGCGGCCGGCACGCCCATCGGCCTTTTTGCCGGGACCTATCTGGCGGAATATTCGCGCTCCAGCAGCCTGGCGGGCAAATTCGCCTTTGCCGTGCGCTTCATCAACGACATCCTGCTGTCGGCGCCGTCGATCATCATCGGTCTTTTCATCTATGAAATTCTCGTCGTGCCGATGGGCGGCTTTTCCGGCTGGGCGGGCGCCGCGGCCCTGACGGTAATCGTCATTCCGGTGGTGGTGCGCACCAACGAAAACATGCTGCTGCTGGT
>CAYFKU010000053.1:11491-16788 GCA_964343955.1 uncultured Rhizobium sp.
CGACGCCGCTACTGTTCACCGAGCTGGGCAACAATGGCTGGATCTGGGGCGCCGATACCATGTACCATCCCATGGCCAGCCTGCCGGCGGTGATCTTCAATTTCGCCAATTCGCCCTATGAGGATCAGCACGGCCTGGCCTGGGCGGGCGCGCTGCTGGTGACGGCCACCGTGCTGCTTCTCTCCATCATCGCGCGCCTTGTGGAAAAGAAACGAGCCTGACATGGAAACTGCCCTTCACATCCAGGCGGCGCACAGCGCCCCGGCTCCGGCGGCGGACAAGGCCAAGGTCGATATCCGCGATCTCAGCTTCTTCTATGGCACCGCCAGGGCGCTGAAGAACATCAGCCTGCCGCTGATCGAGCGCAAGGTAACCGCCTTCATCGGCCCGTCCGGTTGCGGCAAGTCCACCCTGCTGCGCGCCATCAACCGCATCTATGAGCTCTATCCCAACCAGCGGGCCGAGGGCGAGATACTCATGGATGGCGAAAACATCCTGAAGGCCGGGGACGTCAATCTGCTGCGCGCCCGCATCGGCATGGTGTTCCAGAAGCCTACGCCCTTCCCCATGTCGATCTATGACAACATCGCCTATGGCATCAAACTCTATGAACGCCTGCCGCGCTCGGAGTTGGACGGCCGCATCGAAATGGCCCTGACGCGCGCCGCGCTGTGGGCCGAGGTCAAGGACAAGCTCAATGCCAGCGGCCTTTCGCTGTCCGGCGGACAGCAGCAGCGCCTGTGCATCGCCCGCAGCTTGGCGACGCGGCCCGAAGTCATCCTGATGGACGAGCCCTGCTCGGCGCTCGATCCCATTTCCACGGCCAAGATCGAAGAGCTGATCGAGGAACTGGCCGCCGACTACACCATCGCCATCGTCACCCACAATATGCAGCAGGCCAGCCGCGCCAGCGACTATACGGCCTTCATGTATCTGGGCGAGCTGATCGAATATGGCGCGACGGAAAAGATATTCACCGCGCCCGACAACAAGAGAACCGAGCAATATATTACGGGCCGGTTTGGCTGATCCGGCAATCCGGGCAAAGAAAAAGGGCCGCTCCATGGGAGCGGCCCTTTTCGTTTCAGAAGACCCTATCAGCCAAGATAGTCGGCCGGCATGGTCTCGTCCTGGCGCGGCGCCCTGGAAACCGCATTCATCACCACGCTGATGACCAGGCCCACGGCAATGTTGAGCAGCAATGCGCTCAGCGCGGCATAGCAGGGGATGGTGATTCCGAACATGTGCAGCGGATAGATCGAGCTTTTCAGGCCCAGTTGCCACACCATCCAGGTGCCGGCGCCGATGCCCGCGATCCAGCCGGCCAAGAGGCCCCAGGGATTGAAGAAGCGGGTATAGAGCGCGATCAGAACCGCCGGCAGCGTCTGGCAGATCCAGATGCCGCCCAGAAGCTGAAGCTGGATGGCGTAAGAGGTCTGGAACAGCAGCACGAAGAACAGTGCCCCCAGCTTCATGGCCATGGAAGCCAGCTTGGCGGCCCGCGCTTCCTGGGCCGGAGTGCAGTTTGGGGAAATGAACTCTTTATAGATGTTGCGGGTGAAGAGATTGCCGCTGGCGATCGCCATCACCGAGGCCGGAACCAGCGCGCCGATGGCGATGCCGGCAACGGCGAACCAGGCCGGGAAGCTGTGCAGGAACAGCGCCGGAATGGCGAAATTGTTGCCGAAGGCGGCAAAGCCCGCCGCATATTCCGGCAGGCCCTTCACATTGGCGGCGATGGCGGTGAAGCCAAGCAGCGCCAGCAGCGCCAGCGCCAGCGAATAGATCGGCAGAAGGATGGCATTGCGGCGGATGGCATTGCTGCTGGCCGAGGAAAGCAGCCCGGTCAGCGAATGCGGATAGAGGAACAGCGCCAGCAGCGAACCGATCGCCAGGGTGATATAGGAAAATCCCGCCCCCAGATTGTCATCGGTGCCTGGCGCCAGCAGCAGCTTGGCCGGTTCGACGGCGGCAAAGACCTTGCCATAGCCGCCCAGTTGCGCGGGGATTACGACGATCGCCGCCAGCACGGTGACATAGATCAGAATGTCCTTCACCACCGCCGTCAGGGCGGTGCCGCGCAATCCGCTGACATAGGTATAGGACGCCAGCACCAGGAAGGCAGCAAGCAGGGGCAGGTTGGGTATGCCGGCAACCGTAGTGGGGATGCCCATGGCCGCGATCACCACCTGCATGCCCGCAAGCTGCAGCGCGATATAGGGCATGGTGGCGACCAGGCCGGTCAGCGCCACGGCCAGCGCCAGACCGCGATGGCCGAAGCGGCCACGCACGAAATCGGCGGCGGTGACGTATCCATGCTTGTGCGATACGGCCCACAGGCGCGGGAAGGCCACGAACAGAACCGGATACATCAGGATGGTGTAAGGCACGGCGAAAAAGCCGGTGGCGCCCGCGCCGAACATCAGGGCGGGCACGGCGATGAAGGTATAGGCGGTGTAGAGATCGCCCCCCAGCAGGAACCAGGTAATCAGGGTGCCGAAGCTGCGTCCGCCCAGGCCCCATTCGGACAGGCTGTGCAGGTCAGCCTTGCGCCAGCGCGTCGCGACAAAACCCAGGCAGGCCACGGCCGCGAAAAGGATCAGGAAGATCGACAGGGAAACGGGATTGGCACTCATTTGCGGCGGCGCTCTTCATAGAGATAGACGGGCACGATGCAGAGGGCGCCAAGAATGGTCCAAAGCATCTGGTACCAGTAGAAAAAGGGAATCCCCAAAAGGCTGGGCTCGACGCTGTTGTAGAGCGGCACCCAGCACAGGCATGCGAAAGGCACCGCCAGGAACAGATAGACGGGATGGAATTTCAAACTGGCCCCCTTATTCCATTGTCGCGCCGGCAGGCCCTCGCCTTGCTCGGGTTGCCGGTCGCTCGCTATCCAAAGTCGCGCCGGACGGTCCTGCGCGGCTGCGCCGCTCCGGATCGCCGGTCGCTTCATATCACAGCGCCGCGCGAGCTCTTCTTAGATGGCTCGCGCGGCGCTGCAAACTGATCTTATCTCACTGTGCCGGCGGCGGCACGAAATCCTGGCCTTCGGGCGCCTTGCCGGGATCCTTGGGCACATAGCGAACGGTCTTCACCGGCCCTTCGCCCACCAGCATGATGATGGTCGGGCCGGTCTCGGCCTTGGCGCCGTCCCAGTGAATGGTATTGGGCACGTCGGTGACATAGGTGCCGGCCGGCGCCGGATACATCTGCTTGGGATTGTAGTGGGTGCTGGAGGAAACCCACCAGGTCCCCGACACGACATAGGCATGGCGCGGCGTGGTGTGGAAATGGGGCGTGGAATTATGCCCCGGCATCCAGCGGATCAGGACGCCATAGATGCCCGGCTTGGCGGGATCGCCGAACAGGGTGGCGCTCTGCGAACCCTCGCCGCCTTTCCATTTGATGTCCTTGCCGAACACCAGCGGAATATGGCCGGGGTCCGGCAGGGGCATATTGCTGGTCGGCCCCTGGGTCAGGAGTTGCTGCTGGGATTCGGCCGAAGCCGGAATCGCCAGCAGCCCCAACAATGCGACGCCCGCCAGGTGACGCATCGATCCCTCCGTTAGCGCGGCGGACCCATGTCCTTGCCGTTCTCGTCCACGCCCTGGGTGATGTTCGGGCCGATGCCAGCCAGAACCAGGACCGCGGGCTCCTTCTCGCCGGTGCGCGAGCCATCCCAGTGAATGCCCTTCAGCTTGTCCACCGCCACCGTGCCGGCATGCACCGGATAGGTCAGGCGCTCGTCATAGACATTGCTGGACGAGGTCCACCAGGTGCCGGACACGACATAGGCGAAGCGTTCATTGTTGTGATAGTGCGGCTTGGAGAAATTGCCCGGATACCAGATGTATTTCACCATATACGGGCCCGGCTTGGCCGGATCGCCATACAGATAGCACATCTGCTGCTTGCCGACTTCGCCCGTGCACTTTTGATCCTTGGGCAGGGTGGCGGTGACGCGCGCAGGATCGGGCATCGGCCCGACCGGATCGTTCACGGTAACGCCGACCTTGGGGTCTTTCTGCGCCATGGCGGCGAAACCGCCCGCGCCGATCCCGATGCCCACGGCAACGCCCAAACCAATCTTGAAGACGGAACGCATTGTCTCACTCCCCGAAAATTACGTGGCGGAGAGAATAGGCAGGAACCGTTCAAAGCCGCGAGGCCTTTTTCACGGCCGCGGGCAGGCCATGGCTTTCCTCGGCGCTGCGGTGTTCGCAGATGCAGCGAAACGGGTTCCGGGATCGGACGTCAGGCGGTCTTCTTGCCCATAAAGACCAGCGCGATCCCCGCCAGCACCGCCACGGCGCCTGCCGCGGTGGGAATCCAGACGCTATGGTTCTCCTGGGCGTTCAGCTCCAGCGGGCCAACTTTGGCCACCGGCCTGGTCTCGGTCCAGCTCACCCGGCTGAAGAACAGTCCGGCCACGCCCAGCACAATCAGGGCCACGCCCAGTATCGCTATCGGCTTCATCCGTCTCTCCCGGTCTGGGCCAAAATCAACGCGGTGGCAACGGGCGGGGGTGCGCGAAAGTTCCCGCTTCCGCTTGGGCGCGGCGCACGCCACTTTGCCCCCATGCCGCAAGCCGACCCTCTAAGCCTTGCCCGTTTCCTGATGGATCAGGGCCGCAGCCTGGAAGCGCGCGAGGTGCTGGGGCAGGCCATCGCCGCCGGGCAGGACAGTGCGCCGGTGCGCAGCCTTCTGGGATTTGTGCTTCATCAGTTGGGCGACCTTCCCGGGTGTGAGCGCGAATTGCGCCGGGCGGTGGAGCTTGAGCCACGCGACGGCGCGGCCCAATTCGCCCTGGCTTCCATCTGCCATCGCCTGGGCAAGGAAGACGAGGCCGAAGCCGCCGCCCGCCGCGCCCTGGCGCGGGGCATGGAGGATGCGCCGGTCTATGCCCTGCTGGGGCGCATCCTGGGCAAGCAGGGCCGCATCGAGGAAGCGCAAACCGCCTGGCGCAAGGCGGTGCGGCTGGATCCCGCCTCGCCGCAAGCCCAGCGCGAGCTGGCCGACCTGGTGTGGATGCAGACGGCGAATGTATCCAGGGCGCGCGCCGAGCTGGACCGCGCGCCCCGGACGGCCGAGATCGTCGCCATTACCGCGCGCCTGTTGCAGGCCGCGGAGCAGGACAGGGCCGCCTATGATCTGGTCGCCGCCGCGGCGCAAAAGGATGCAAGCCTGCATGTGCTGGCGGCGCGCGCCGCGCTTGCGGTGGATGCGCAGGCCGCCGACCGGCACCTGAAGGCGGCGCCGCCAAGCCAGCGCTCGGTGATGCGCGCCAAGATCGAAAT
>CAYFKU010000054.1:0-3872 GCA_964343955.1 uncultured Rhizobium sp.
ACCCACCAGAACCACCGTGCCGTCTTCCACCACGGGCAGGAAGGAATCCTGCTGACTGCGGTTGAAACGGTGAATTTCGTCGATGAAAAGCAGGGTCCCCTGCCCCATCTTGCGGCGGGCGCGCGCAGCCTCGAAGGTCTTCTTCAGATCGGCAACCCCGGAGAAGACCGCCGACAACTGATCGTATTGCAGCCGGAAGGCGCTCGACAGCAACCGGGCGATGGTGGTCTTGCCCGTGCCCGGCGGCCCCCACAGGATGATCGAATGGGGCCGGCCCGTCGCCACCATGCGGCCCAGCGGACCTTCCGGGCCCAGCAGATGGTCCTGTCCCACCACCTCGAACAGGCTTTTGGGCCGCAGCCGGTCGGCCAGGGGCCGGGGCGCGTCATCGGCCAGGTCGCTGGATTCGAAAAGATCGCTCACCAGGCCCTTATAGCAAAAAAGCTCCGCGAGGGATTTTCCTCGCGGCGTCCTCTTGTCCTAGCGGCCCCCGCCAGTCCGGATGCCGCGTGAGGCCGAAATGCCGGCCAGGGGAAGGCTGCCGGCATTTCCATTGCGGACACCGCGACAGCGATAGCCCGCGAACGGACGATACGCCTGAGTCGGAGGCCGGGCAGATTCCCGCCCGTTTCGCGCGGCGCCAGGCGAGATCTGCAAAGAGATAGTTATCCCTGGACGGACAATGTCAGGCGGCGGCCGGCGCGCTCGATCACCATGTCCCACTGATTGGTGCTGTTCAGCGCGCGCACCAGTTCGCCGGTGCGGTTGATGGCCGCGCCATTGATGCTGCGCACGATATCGCCGGGCTGAAAGCCGTAATTGGCGGCAATACCGTTCGGATTGATGGCGATGATCACCACGCCCCGCGCCATCAGGTCCATCTGCAGCTCGTTGGCGGCCGCCGGCGACAGGTTTTGAACCCGGGCGCCGGTCAGGGGATTGCGTCCGCCGATGGTGGCGGTTTCCTTGGGCGGGGTTTCCGGCGGAAGGGCCAGTGTCACCGTAACCTCACGGGTCGCCTTTCCGGAGGCGACACGCATCCGCACATTGTCCCCCGGCCTGTGGGTCGCCGTGCGATAGTTCAGGGACTGCATGTCATCGACGGCAACGCCGTCCACGGTCTGGACCACCTCTCCCACCTTGATCCCGGCGCGGGCAAGCGGACCACCAGGATAGATGTCCTTGATCAGGACGCCGCCGGGCTTGGGCAGCCCCAGGCTTGCGGCGATCTCGCTGGTGACGGACTGGCCGCTGGCGCCAACCCAGGCAAATTGCACGCTGGCGGGCACCCCGCTTTTCATGCCGCCTTCCACGCCTTCGACAACGCGCCGCACCAGATTGGCGGGAATGGCAAAGCCGATTCCGATATTGCCGCCCGTGCGCGAGTAAATGGCGGTGTTGATGCCCGCCAGCTTGCCGTCGGTTGTGACCAGCGCGCCGCCGCTGTTGCCCGGATTGATGGCGGCATCCGTCTGGATGAAGAGCTGATAGTCGCTGGAGGAAATCTGGGTACGGGCAAGCGCCGAGACGATGCCCATGGTGACGGTTTGGCCGACATTGTAAGGATCGCCGATCGCCAGCACCAGGTCGCCCACCTGCACCGCATCGCTGTCGGCGAAGGGCACCACCGGGAGCTGCTCGCCGCGCGGATCGATTTTCAGCACCGCCAGGTCGGTGCGTGGATCGGCCAGCAGAACCCGGGCGCGGAATTCACGCTTGTCGGACATGGCGACGGTAATCTGGTTGCCGCCCTCCACCACATGATTGTTGGTGACGATCAGGCCGTCGGCGCGAACGATGACGCCGGAACCCAGGCTCTGCTGTACCCGCTGGCGCAGTTCGGGCGTGCCGAAAAGCTGACTGAACAGCGGATCGTTGAAGAAGGGATTGGCCTGCTGCTGCACGATGGTCTTGGAATAGACATTGACCACCGCGGGCGTCACGCGGCGGACCACGGGCGCGAAAGTGAGCTGCACCTGCGGCATGGATGACGGAACGCCCGGCAGCGCGCGCGGCGCGGCCGGCGCGACGCGCAGCGGCTCCGGCTTGGACGGGGTGCCCTGGGTCAGGGCGGGCACGGCATAGACCGCCATGGCAACCAGGGCGGCCGCGCCGGCCATGATCGAGATCGACTTCATCGGTTCCTGCCTGAAAAGTTCAGTGAGGCGCATGGGGAAAGAAAAAGGGCGGCACTATGGCCGCCCCAAATCTAAGATAAACTGCGGCCAAAATCAGGCTTCGGATCCGGCGTCCACTTCCACCGGGCCGGAATCCTTGCCCTTGGCGTCAACGTCCCGATCGATGAACTCGATGATGGCCATGGGGGCATTGTCCCCGTGGCGGAAACCGGCCTTGAGCACGCGGGTGTAACCGCCCGGGCGACCCATATAGCGCGGACCGATCACATCGAACAGCTTGGTGACCTGATCGGCATCCTTGATCTGGGCCAGGGCCTGGCGGCGGGCGTGCAGGTCCTTCGCGCCGCGGCGCGAGAGGGTCACCAGCTTCTCGATCACCGGGCGAAGGTCTTTCGCCTTGGGCAAGGTGGTCTTGATCTGCTCATGCTTGATCAGCGCGGCGGTCATGTTGCCCCACATCGCCTTGCGGTGCGAGGCGGTGCGGTTGAACTTGCGTCCCTGATTGCCGTGGCGCATCGGAGTTACTCTCTTTCAAAGAACGGTATGGGCAAAAATCAGTATTGGTCTTCGTAACGCTTGGCGAGATCTTCGATATTCTCGGGCGGCCAGCCGGGCACTTCCATGCCCAGATGCAGCCCCATCTCGGCCAGAACGGCCTTGATCTCGTTCAACGACTTGCGGCCGAAGTTCGGGGTGCGGAGCATTTCCGCCTCGGTCTTCTGGATCAGGTCGCCGATATAGACGATGTTGTCGTTCTTCAGGCAGTTGGCCGAACGGACCGACAGCTCCAGCTCGTCCACCTTCTTCAGGAGGAAGCGGTTGAAGGCCAGATCCGGCTTGGCTTCCTCGGTGGCGCGCTCGCGCGGCTCTTCGAAATTGATGAAGACCTGGAGCTGATCCTGGAGGATGCGCGCGGCATAGGCCACGGCATTGTCCGGGGTCACGGCGCCATTGGTCTCGACGGTCAGGGTGAGCTTGTCATAGTCGAGAATCTGGCCCTCGCGGGTGTTCTCGACCTTGTAGGAGACCTTCTTCACCGGCGAGAAGAGCGAATCCACCGGGATCAAACCGATAGGAGCATCTTCCGGGCGATTGCGGTCGGCCGGGACATAACCCTTACCGGTGGCGATGGTGAGTTCCATGCGGAAGTCCACCTTCTCGTCCAGGGTGCAGAGCACCAGGTCGGGATTGAGGATTTCGATATCGGCAGTGGCCTGGATATCGCCCGCCTTCACCTCGCCAGGACCCTGCTTGCGCAGGCTGACGCGCTTGGGGCCTTCGGCATGCATGCGCAGCGCGATCATCTTCACGTTCAGCACGATGTCGGTGACGTCTTCGCGCACGCCCTGGATGGACGAGAATTCGTGCAGCACGCCTTCGATGGAGATGGCGGTGACGGCCGCGCCCTGGAGCGAGGACAGCAGCACGCGGCGCAGCGAATTGCCCAGGGTCAGACCAAAGCCACGCTCCAGCGGCTCGGCGACGATGGTGGCGATGCGGCCGGCGTCATGACCGGCTTCGGTCTTGAGCTTGTTCGGCTTGATCAGTTCTTGCCAGTTCTTCTGAAACATATTTTTTTCCTCATCGTGTCCCGGGCATCTCGGACAATGCCCATACGTTCGACGGGTTAGTCTTACGTCCGAATTCTGTTCGGCCGCTCCGGCTTGCACCGAAGCGCCGTCTTACACGCGCCGGCGCTTGGGCGGACGGCAGCCGTTGTGCGGGATCGGCGTG
>CAYFKU010000054.1:3882-12872 GCA_964343955.1 uncultured Rhizobium sp.
CGGATGGAGGTGACGACCAGGCCCACCGCCTGCAGCGCGCGCAGCGCGGACTCGCGGCCCGAACCGGGGCCCGAAACTTCCACTTCCAGCGTCCGCATGCCGTGTTCGACGGCCTTGCGGCCGGCATCTTCGGCGGCCATCTGCGCCGCATAGGGCGTGGACTTGCGCGAACCCTTGAAGCCCATCATGCCCGCAGACGACCAGGACACGGCATTGCCCTGCGCATCGGTGATGGTGACGATGGTGTTGTTGAAGGTGGCGGCGACATGCGCCACGCCCACGACAACATTCTTCTTTTCTTTCTTGCGGGCGCGCGGAGCTTTGCCCTTATTCGCGGATTCAGCCATGGCTTACTTCGTAACTTTCTTCTTGCCGGCAATCGCCTTGGCGGGGCCTTTGCGGGTGCGGGCGTTGGTGTGAGTGCGCTGGCCACGGACGGGCAGACCCTTGCGGTGACGCAGGCCGCGATAGCAGCCCAGGTCCATCAGACGCTTGATGTTCATCGCGACGTCGCGGCGCAGGTCGCCTTCGACCAGATAGTCGCGGTCGATGATTTCGCGGATCTGGATGACTTCGGATTCGGTCAGGTCGCTGACGCGGCGCGAGGGATCGATACCCAGCTGGGTGATGATCTGGTGCGCGATATGAGGCCCGATTCCATGGATGTAGCGAAGGCCGATTTCGACTCGCTTCTGGGTCGGGATATTGACGCCGGCGATACGTGCCACTGAGTTTCTCCGAAGGCCGTTAAGCCATTGAACTTGTTAAAGAATTTAATTACGCCAAAGGCCCGGCCAAATCCGGACCTCGCGCCTTCTGAAAAGCGCTCGAAAAACCCCGGAAATGACAGGAAAATCTGTCGCGAGGGCGCGGATTATAGGAATGGCCCCCCCTCCGTCAATGGGCCCTTGGGATTTATTGCCGCAGGGGGTCAAACCGCCGCGAGGCCGTCCAGGATCAGCCCCAGCTGGGCGGTAACCTCGTCCACCGGGGCCATGCCGTTGACGGACTTCAGCTTGCCCTGGCCGCGGTAATAATCCAGCAGCGGGGCGGTGTTCTTGTAATAGACCCCCAGGCGGTGGGCCAGGGTTTCGGGATTGTCGTCGGCCCTCAGGGCACCGCCCGCCTTGATGCGGGATTCCACCCGGGAGAGCAGGACCGCATCGTCCACCTTCAGCTCCAGCACCAGGTCGATCTTCTTGCCCCGCTCGGCCAGCATGGCGTCCAGGGCCTCGGCCTGTGGAATGGTGCGGGGAAAACCGTCAAAAACCGCGCCCCCGGCGCAATCGGGCTGGTCATAGCGCTCGGCGATGATGCCGATGACGGTGGCGTCCGGGACCAGTTCTCCCTTCGCCATCAGGGCCTTGCAAGCCAGCCCAAGGGGGGTGCCCGCCTCTATGGCGGCGCGCAGCATGTCGCCGGTGGACAGTTGAGGCAGTCCACGCGTCTCGGTCAAAATCTTGGACTGGGTGCCCTTGCCCGCTCCCGGCGGTCCGAACAAAACCAGATTCACTTACGCGCCCCCCTGAGGCGGGCCTTTTTCAGCAGACCCTCATATTGCTGCGCAACCAGATGGCTCTGAATCTGCGCGACAGTATCCATGGTAACCGAGACCACGATCAGGATCGAGGTGCCGCCCAGGGCAAATTGAAGGTTGTATTCGTAGAACATGAATTCGGGCAGCAGGCAGACAAAGGTCAGATAGGCGGCCCCGATCACGGTGATGCGGGTCAGCGTATAGTCGATGAACTGGGCGCTCTTCTTGCCGGGCCGGATGCCGGGGAATACGCCGCCATATTTCTTCAGATTCTCCGCCGTCTCCTCCGGATTGAAGACGATCGAGGTGTAGAAGAAGGCGAAGAACAGGATCAGCGCCGCATAGAGGAACAGATAGAGCGGCTGGCCGCGGCTGAGCAGGGTGACCACGGTCTGCAGCCAGCCCGGCAGGTTGGTTGCATTGAAGCTGGCATAGGTGGTCGGCAACAGCAGGATCGAGGACGCGAAGATCGGCGGGATCACGCCGGACACGTTCAGCTTCAGCGGCAGGTGCGAGGAATCCCCGCCATAGACCTTATTGCCCACCTGGCGCTTGGGATAGGTGACGAACAGGCGGCGCTGGGCCCGCTCCATGAAGACGATAAAGGCGACCAGTGCGGCGCCGAACACGATGAAGGCGATGATCAGCAGCGGGTTGAGGGCGCCGGTGCGCGCCTGTTCCAGGGTCTGGCCCATCAACTGCGGGAAGCGCGCCACGATGCCGACAAAGATGATCAGCGAAATGCCGTTGCCGACGCCGCGACTGGTGATCTGTTCGCCCAGCCACATCAGCAGCATGGTGCCGCCCGTCAGCGTGATCACCGCGCCGATACGGAACATGAAGCCGGGATGGATGACGATGTGTTTCTGGCCGCCGAAATGCTCGAGGCCCATGGCAATGCCATAGGCCTGGACCAGCGCCAGGGCCACGGTGAAGTAGCGGGTATACTGGTTGAGGACCTTGCGGCCCGCCTCGCCTTCCTTCTTCAGGGCTTCCAGCTCCGGGAAGACCGTGGTCATCAGCTGAATGATGATGGAGGCGGAGATGTAGGGCATGATGCCCAGGGCGAAGATCGCCATGCGGTTCACCGCGCCGCCCGCCAGGGTGTTGAACACATCCAGCAGGCCGCTGCCCGACTGCTGGATCTGCTGGGCCAGCGCCGCCGGGTCGATGCCCGGCATCGGGATATAGGTGCCGATGCGCGCCACGATCAGCGCGCCGAGGGTGAAGAGGATGCGGCTCTTGAGCTCCTTGGCCTTGCCGATGGAGCCGAAGTTGAAATTGGCGGCCAGTTGTTCGGCTGCTGAAGCCATCGGGTGTCTCCGAAAAACGCGCCGGTCTTATATGGGGGTCCGGCCCCACCCTTGCGAGCGGAGCCGGCCCGCTATTTATGCTTTGCGCGCTTCGCGCTTCTTGGCCGATTCCGCCCGGCGCGTCTGGCGCTTGCCCGGCTGGCCCTTCTTGTTGCTGTAGACCTTCTTGACGAAGGTGGTGGTGACGGTGCCGCCGGCCTTTTCAACCGCTTCCTTCGCGGAGGCGCTGGCGCCGGCCACTTCAATATTGATCTTGGCGGTGATGGCGCCCTTGCCGAGCAGGCGCACGCCGTCACGGCTCTTATGGGCCAGGCCGGCCTTGCGCAGCACATCCTCGGTGATCTTCTCGCCGGCCGAAAGGCGCTTGTCGTCGATCGCCTTCTGGATGCGGTTCAGGTTCACTTCCGAAAAATCGTTGGCGAAGATGTTGCGGAAACCGCGCTTGGGCATGCGCATGTGCAGCGGCATCTGGCCGCCTTCAAAGCCATGCACCTGGTTGCCGGTACGGGCCTTGGCGCCCTTGACGCCACGGCCGGAGGTCTTGCCGAGCCCGGAGGATGAGCCGCGGCCCAGCTTGGCCTTGCGCTTGTGGGCACCGGGATTGTTGGCAATTTCGTTCAGCTTCATCGTCTTTTCCTTCGACCTCTCCCTTCGACAAGCTTGGGGCGAGGATGAATTGCCTGACCCCATGCCGCGTTTGCCGCGGCATGGAGGACAGGAACTATTTCTCTTCCACCACCTCGACAAGGTGCTTGACCGCATTGATCATGCCGCGCACCGACGGGGTGTCTTCCAGCGTGCGGGTGCGGCGGATCTTGCCCAGGCCGAGACCGCGCAGGGTCTGGGCCTGAATTTCCGGCTTGCGGTTGGCGCTGCGGATCTGGCGCACCGTCACCGTCTTACCGGTCTTCGCTTTCTTCTCAGCCATGGCGTGTCTCTCTTGCTTTCTCAGACGTCCGCGGTCTGGTCTTCGCGGCGTGCCAGGATTTCGGCGACGCTGCGGCCACGGCGCTGGGCCACCATGCGGGGGCTTTGCTGGTTCTTCAGGGCATCGAAAGTGGCGCGAACCATGTTGTAGGGATTGGAGGTGCCAAGCGACTTGGACACCACATCGCCCACGCCCAGGGCTTCGAACACCGCGCGCATCGGGCCGCCCGCGATGATGCCGGTGCCGGCGGGAGCCGGACGCACCAGGACCTTGCCGGCGCCATGATGGCCGCGCACTTCGTGATGGATGGTGCGGCCTTCCTTGAGCGGGATGCGGATCAGGGACTTCTTGGCGTCGTCGGTCGCCTTGCGGATGGCTTCCGGCACTTCGCGCGCCTTGCCATGGCCGTAACCGACCCGGCCGGCGCCATCGCCCACCACCACCAAGGCGGCAAAGCCGAAGCGACGGCCACCCTTCACGACCTTGGCGACGCGGTTGATGTGCACCAGCTTGTCGATCAGGTCGCTGTCTTTTTCCTCGCGGTCACGGCGGCCACGGCCCTCGCCACGGCCACGGCCCTCGCCGCGCCCACCGCGCTCGCCACGTTCACCGCGGCCACGGCCTTCGCGCTGCTGTTCGCCCTGCTGTTCGGTCGCCATATGTGTGTTCCTTAGAATTCCAGGCCGCCTTCGCGGGCCGCGTCTGCGAGCGCCTTGATGCGCCCATGATAGATGTAGCCGCCACGGTCGAACATGACCTGGGTCACGCCGGCCGCCTTGGCACGCTCGGCGATCTTCTTGCCGACGCTGGAAGCCGCTTCGACATTATAGCCCTTGCCCTTGGCATCCTTCTCGTTGGTCGAGGCGGAAGCCACGGTGACGGCCTGGGTATCGTCGATCACCTGGGCATAGATATGCTTGCCGGAACGGAACACCGACAGACGCGGGCGCGTGCCATGGGTGGCGATGCGGTGACGGGTGCGCGACTGGCGCTTCTTGAAGAGCGGATTGGTCATTACTTCTTCTTGCCTTCCTTGCGGCGGACATATTCGCCCTCATAGCGCACACCCTTGCCCTTATAGGGCTCCGGCGGGCGCCAGGAGCGGATCTCGGCCGCAACCTGACCGACCAATTGCTTGTCGATGCCCGACACGCTGATCATGGTCGGCTTTTCGGTGGTGATCGTGATGCCGGCGGGAATCTGATAGGGCACGTCGTGGCTGAAGCCGAGCTGCAGGTTCAGGACCTTGCCCTGCACCGCGGCGCGATAGCCGACGCCCTGGATTTCCAGCTTCTGGGTGAAGCCGCTGGTCACGCCCGTGACCAGATTGTTCACCAGGGTGCGCGACAGGCCCCACATCTGGGGCGCCTTTTCCATATCCTTGCGGGGCGCCACGGTGATGCCGTGCTCGTCCACCGAAGCGGTGACTTCCTGCACCAGCTTGACGCTGAGCTCGCCCTTGGGGCCCTTGACCTTGACGGTCTGGCCTTCCACCGAGGCGGTGACGCCCTTGGGAAGCGCGACGGGTTTCTTGCCAATACGGGACATGGCGGCTCCTTAAAACACCTGGCAGAGAACTTCGCCGCCCACATTCTTCTCGCGGGCAGACGTATCCGTCATCACGCCCTGCGGCGTGGACAGGATGGACACGCCCAGACCCTGACGATGGGGCTTGAGGTCGCTGACCGAGGAATAGACGCGGCGGCCCGGGGTGGACACGCGCTTCAGCTCGCGGATCACGGGTTCGCCCTCGTGATACTTAAGCTCGATTTCCAGCTCCTTGTGGCCCTTCACTTCAACCTCGGCATAACCGCGAATGAAGCCTTCGGCCTGCAGCACGTCCAGAAGACGGGTGCGCAGCTTGGAATTGGGCGACGTGATCTTGCTCTTGCGGCGCAGCTGGCCGTTGCGGATGCGGGAAAGCAGATCGCCAATCGGATCGATGATCATCTTTGCTCCTTACCAGCTCGCCTTGGTCATGCCGGGGATCTGGCCGAAATTGGACAGCGAACGCAGCGCGATACGGCTCATCTTGATCTTGCGATAATAGCCCTTGGGGCGGCCCGACAGTTCGCAGCGGTGATGGATGCGCACCTTGGAGGAATTGCGCGGCAGCTTGGCCAGCTTGAGGCGCGCTTCGAAACGCTCCTCGGCCGGAACCTTCATGTCGTCGGCCTTGGCCTTCAGGGCGGCGCGCTTGGCGGCATACTGGGCCACCAGCTTTTCACGCTTCTTGTTGCGGTTGATCTGACTCGTCTTAGCCATGGGTCAGCCTTTTAGCTCGTAAAGGGGAACTGGAAGCCTTCGAGAAGCGCGCGGGCTTCCTCGTCGGTCTTCGCGGATGTGTTGAACACGATGTCCATGCCCCACACGGTCTCGGTCTTGTCGTAGTCGATTTCCAGGAACACCACATGTTCCTTCATGCCCATGGCATAGTTGCCGCGGCCGTCGAAGGATTTGGGGTTGATGCCGCGGAAGTCGCGCACGCGCGGCAGCGCCATGGTGATCAGGCGATCGACGAACTCATACATCTGGTCGCCGCGCAGGGTGACCTTGGCGCCGATCGGCAGATCCTTGCGGATCTTGAAGGTCGCGATGGCCTTCTTGGCGCGGGTCTGCACCGCCTTCTGGCCGGCAATGGCGGTCAGGTCGTTGACGGCCTGCTGGATCTTCTTGCCGTCGGAAGCCGCCTCGCCCGCGCCGATATTCAGCACGACCTTGTTCAGCTTCGGAACCTGCATGACGTTGGTATAGCCGAACTTCTTCATCAGTTCGGCCTTGATGACCTCGTTGTACCGCTTCTTGAAACGCGGCACATAGCCGGCCTCACGCGCGTGCTCACCCAGCGCCAGATTGGTGCCGGTATTGACTTCGCGGCGCTTGCCGGCCTTCGCGGCCTTGGCATCGGCGCGCGCGGCTTCCTTCGGATTCTTGCTCTTGCCAGCGTCAGACATCGATGACCTCACCAGACTTCTTCGCCACGCGGACCCGGCGGCCGTCGCCCAGCGTCTTGTAACCGACGCGCGTCGCCTTGCCCGTCTTGGGGTCGGTCAGCGCGATATTCGAAAGATGGATCGGAGCCTCCTTGGTCACGATCCCGGCCTGCTGGGTCTGGGTCTGGCGCTGATGACGCTTG
Organism: uncultured Rhizobium sp.; assembly: GCA_964343955.1. Classification (GTDB taxonomy): domain Bacteria; phylum Pseudomonadota; class Alphaproteobacteria; order Micropepsales; family Micropepsaceae; genus Rhizomicrobium. Next base: position 10,797 of record CAYFKU010000054.1, read on the forward strand.
ACCACATTCACACCCTGGACCAGCGCGCGGCTTTCCTTGGGGAACACCTTCAGGACCGAGCCCTGCTTGCCCTTGTCGCTGCCGGAAATGACAACGACCTTGTCGCCCTTGCGGATATTGCTCATCACAGAACCTCCGGGGCGAGCGAGATGATCTTCATCTGCCCCTTGTTGCGCAGCTCGCGGGTGACCGGTCCGAAGATGCGGGTGCCGATCGGCTCGCCCTGGGCGTTGACCAGCACGGCGGCATTGCCGTCGAACCGGATCAGGCTGCCATCGGGACGGCGCACGCCATGGGCGGTACGAACCACCACGGCCTTGAGCACTTCGCCCTTCTTCACGCGGCCGCGCGGAATGGCTTCCTTGACCGACACCACGATGATGTCGCCGACATCGGCGTAACGGCGATGCGAACCGCCCAGCACCTTGATGCACATCACGCTCTTGGCGCCGCTATTGTCGGCGACATCGAGCTCCGTGGACATCTGGATCATGACTTTTAACTCCTCAAACCCGCGCCGTTATTTGCCGACGCGTTCCAGCACTTCCCAAGTCTTGAGCTTGGAAAGGGGCCGGCATTCCTGAATGCGGACGACATCGCCCACCTTGTATTCGCCCTTCTCGTCATGGGCGTGGTACTTCTTGGAACGGCGCACCGTCTTGCCCATCACCGGGTGAATGAAGCGGCGCTCCACCTGGACCACCACGGTCTTGGCATTCTTGTCGCTGACGACGGTGCCCTGAAGAATTCGTTTCGGCATCTCTCTTAACCCTTCGCCTGCGCGCCGCGGCGCTGCTCGGTCAACACTGTCTGGATGCGGGCAATGTCGCGCCGCAGAGTGCGGATGCGCCCGGTATTCTCCACCTGGCCGTTGGCCCGCTGAAAGCGCAGGTTGAACTGCTCCTTCTTCAGGTTGGACAGCTGGCTGGACAGTTCGTCCGCGCTCTTGCCGCGGAACTCGTCCGCCCTGGAAGCGGACTTTGCCGCCGCCTTCTTCTTCGTGGTCGCTTTCTTGGCCATCTCTCTGATCCTTACAGGCCGCTGCGCTGGACGAACTTGGTGGCGATGGAAAGCTTCGCCTGGCCCAGACGCATGGCTTCCTTGGCGGTCGCCAGATCCACTCCGTCGATCTCGAACAGAATGCGGCCCGGCTTCACCTTGGCCACCCAATATTCCGGCGCGCCCTTGCCCGAGCCCATGCGGACTTCGGCGGGCTTCTTGGACACCGGAACATCCGGGAAGATGCGGATCCAGACGCGGCCGGCGCGCTTCATCTCGCGGGTGATGGCGCGGCGGGCGGCCTCGATCTCGCGCGCGGTCAGGCGCTCGGGCTCCAGGGCCTTCAGGCCATAGGCGCCGAAGTTCAGGCTGGTACCGGCCTTGGCCGCGCCATTGATGCGGCCCTTGAACTGCTTGCGGAATTTTGTGCGCTTGGGTGACAGCATGTTCGGTCTCTTTACTCAGCAGCCGGAGCGCGATCGCGCTCGCGTTCTCTGGGCGGGTGCTTGCCCTCGGCTTCGCTGGCCTGGCGATTCTCGGTGGCGAAGGGATCATGTTCCATGATCTCGCCCTTGAAGATCCAGACCTTCACGCCGCAGGTGCCATAGGTGGTGAAGGCGGTGGCGATGCCGTAATTGATATCGGCGCGCAGCGTGTGCAGCGGCACCCGGCCCTCGCGATACCATTCCACGCGCGCGATTTCCGCGCCGCCCAGGCGGCCCGAGCAGTTGATGCGGATGCCGAGCGCGCCAAGGCGCATGGCGGTCTGCACCGAACGCTTCATCACGCGGCGGAAAGCAACACGGCGCTCGAGCTGCTGCGCGATATTTTCGGCCACCAGCTTGGCGTCGATTTCGGGCTTGCGGATTTCGACGATGTTCAGATGCACCTCGTCGGTGGTGTATTTCTGAACGTCGCTTTTCAGCTTCTCGATATCGGCGCCCTTCTTGCCGATCACAACGCCGGGACGGGCGGTGTGGATGTCGATGCGGACGCGGTCGCGGGTGCGCTCGATCTCGACCTTGGCAACGCCGGCGCGATCCATTCCGTCAGTCAGGCGACGACGGATTGCGACGT
>CAYFKU010000054.1:12882-16732 GCA_964343955.1 uncultured Rhizobium sp.
CTTCTTGTGGGGACGCTCGATGACGATACGGGAGACACCGGCGGCCTTCAGCTTGTCGCTGAGATATTCGCGGATCTTGATGTCTTCCTGCAGAAGCTTGCCATATTCCTTCTTGCCCGCGTACCAGCGCGAGTCCCAGGTGCGGTTGACGCCCAGGCGAAGTCCGGTGGGATTAACTTTCTGACCCATTAGGCAGCTTCCTTCTTGGCCTTGGCTTTCGCCTTCTGGGCCGCGGGTTTCTTGGCGGAGGCCTTGGCCTTGCCCTTGGCGGCAGGCTTGGCGTCTTCCTTCTTCTCTTCGCGCTTTTCCTCGACCACGATCGTGATCTGGCTGAAGAACTTCTCGATGCCACCGGCATTGCCGCGGGCGCGGGCGTGGAAGCGCTTCATCACCAAATTCTTGCCGACGCTGGCTTCCTTGACGACCAGATCGTCCACATCGAGATCGTGATTGTTCTCGGCATTCGCGATCGCCGACTGCAGGGTCTTCTTGACAACCGAGGCGATGCGCTTCTGCGAGAAGGTCAGCTCGTTGAGAGCCCGGTCAACCTTCTTGCCGCGGATCTGCTGCGCCACAAGGTTCAGCTTGCGGGGCGAGACGCGGATATTGCGGGCGACGGCCATCGCCTGATGGTCCTTCAGGACCCGCGCGCGAGATTCCTTACCCATTAGGCCCTCTTCGCCTTCTTGTCGCCGGCGCCCTGATGGCCGTGGAAGGTACGCGTAGGCGAGAACTCGCCCAGCTTGTGACCGACCATGTCCTCGGTCACCAGCACGGGAATGTGCTTTTGGCCGTTATAGACGCCGAAAGTGATGCCGACGAACTGCGGCAGGATGGTGGAGCGGCGCGACCAGGTCTTGATCACGTCTTTACGGCCGCTCGAACGATAGGCTTCCGCCTTCTTGAGCAGATAGCCGTCTACGAACGGGCCTTTCCAGACTGAGCGGGTCATGTGCTTGCCTTGCCTTTACGGGTGCGCACGATGAACTTGGTGGTGCGCTTGTTGACGCGGGTCTTGGCGCCCTTGGTGGGCTTGCCCCAAGGGGTGACCGGATGACGGCCGCCCTTGGTGCGGCCTTCGCCGCCGCCGTGCGGATGGTCGATCGGGTTCATGGCGGTGCCGCGGACGGACGGGCGACGGCCCTTCCAGACATTGCGGCCGGCCTTGGCCAGGATCTCGTTCATGTGATCCGGATTGGAAACCGCACCAACTGTGGCCATGCAGGTCAGCGGGATCTTGCGAACTTCCGACGAATTCAGGCGCACCAGGGCGTAACCGGCGTCACGGCCCAGATACTGGGCATAGGCGCCGGCCGAACGGGCGACCTGACCGCCCTTGCCCGGCTTCATTTCGATATTGTGGACGATGGTGCCCACCGGCATCGCGCCCAGCGGCATGGCATTGCCCACCTTCACATCGACCCGGTCGCCGGAGACGACCGTGTCACCGACATTCAGACGCTGCGGCGCCAGGATGTAGGACTGGGTGCCGTCCTTGTACTTGATCAGGGCGATGAAGGCGGTGCGGTTGGGATCATATTCCAGACGCTCCACCACGGCCGGATCGTTGAAGCGGTTGCGCTTGAAGTCGATCAGGCGATAGCGCTGCTTGTGACCGCCACCCTGCCAGCGCACAACGACGCGGCCGGTATTGTTGCGGCCGCCCTTGGAGTGCTTGCCCTCGGTCAGCGACTTGACCGGGCCACCCTTGTGGAGGCCGGAACGGTCCACCAGCACCAGCTGGCGCTGGCCGTTGGTATTGGGCTTGTAGGTTTTCAGAGCCATGGTTTTACAGACCCGTCGTGATGTCGATCTGATGGCCCTCTTCCAGGGTCACGATCGCTTTCTTGATGTCGGAGCGCATATAGGCCTTGCCGCGCGCGGCCTTCTTCTTGCCCTTCACCACCACCGTATTCACCGCCTTGACCTTGACCTTGAACAGGTCGGACACGGCCTTGGCGATGGCGGGCTTTGTGGCATCGAGGGCGACGCGGAACACGACCTGATTGGCCTCGGTCATGCGCGTGGCTTTTTCGGTGATCACCGGCGACAGGATCACGTCATAGTTGATGCTCATGCCGCACCTCCGAGGCGCGCCTCGATGGCCTTGATGGCAGCCGTGGTCAGCACCAGCTTGTCGCTTTTGATGATGTCATAGACGTTGATGCCGGCGACGGGCAGCAGCGAGACATCGGCCAGGTTGCGAGCGGAAAGCTGGAAGTTCTTGTCGAACTCTCCATCCACCACCAGCGCCTTGGCGACGCCAAGCTGGCCGAACTGCCTGGCCAGCGTGCCGGTCTTGATTTCCTTGGACTTGGCTTCGTCCAGAATGAGCAGGGCGCCGTCCTTGGCCTTGGCCGACAGGGCATGACGAAGGCCCAGCGCCTTGACCTTCTTGGGCAGGTCGAACTCGTGAGAGTGGTTGACCGGACCCATGGCCTTGGCGCCGCCCACGAATAGCGGTGCGGAACGGGCGCCGTGACGGGCCTGACCTGTGCCCTTCTGCTTGTAGAGCTTCTTCTTGGTGCGATTGATCTCGCCGCGGGTCAGCACCTTGTGCTGGCCGCTGCGGCGCTTGGCGAGCTGCCAGACGATCACGCGCTGGATCAGATCCTGGCGCGGCTCAAGACCGAAGATGGCGTCGCTGAGTTCGACGTCGCCGGCGGCCTTGTTGTCGAGATTGAGAACCTTGGTCTTCATGACTTAACCCTCGGCCTTCTCGGCGGCAGGCGCGGAAGCCTTTTCGCGCTTCTTCACGGAAGCCGGGCTCGGCACATCCTTGTGGGGGCGCTTGACGGCGTCACGCACCATCACCCAGCCGCCCTTGGAGCCGGGAACGGCGCCGCGGATCATGATCAGGCCGCGCTCGACATCGACCTTGGCCACTTCCAGATTCTGGGTGGTGATATTGTCGGTGCCGTAATGGCCGTGCATCTTCTTGTTCTTGAAGGTCTTGCCCGGATCCTGGCGACCGCCGGTGCCGCCCAGCGAGCGGTGGCTGATCGAGACGCCGTGGCTGGCTTCAAGACCGCGGAAATTCCAGCGCTTCATGGCGCCGGTGAAACCGCGACCGATGGTGACGCCGGTGACGTCCACCTTCTGGCCAGGAACGAAATGATCGGCCTGAAGCTGATCGCCCACTTCCAGCATGTTCGCGCTATCGACGCGAAACTCCGCCAGCTTGCGGCGCGGCTCGATTTCGGCCTTGGCGAACTGGCCGCGCTCGGCCTTGGTCGCGTTCTTGGGCTTGGCAAAGCCTGAGCCCAGCTGAACGGCCGTGTAGCCGTCTTTCTCTTCCGTCCGGACCGCCGTGACGGCGCAGCCATCCAGCTTGAGAACGGTGACCGGTACATGCGTGCCGTCTGCCAAGAACAGACGGGTCATGCCCACTTTCTGCGTGATGACGCCTGTGCGCACCTGACGCTCCTTACAACTTGATCTCGACGTCCACACCGGCAGCCAGGTCGAGCTTCATCAAAGCATCGACGGTCTGCGGAGTGGGCTCGATGATGTCGAGTAGACGCTTGTGCGTCCGGATTTCGAACTGTTCGCGGCTCTTCTTGTCGACATGGGCGGAACGGTTCACGGTGAAGCGCTCGATGCCGGTGGGAAGCGGAATCGGGCCCCTCACCTGCGCGCCGGTGCGCTTCGCCGTGTTCACGATTTCCCGCGTCGAATTGTCGAGAATCCGGTGATCGAAGGCTTTGAGCCGGATGCGGATATTCTGACTTTGCATTGGTTTTGTCCTTCGATACCCGGCCGAATTACTTCAGAATCTTCGCGACGACGCCGGCACCAACCGTGCGGCCGCCTTCGCGGATGGCGAAGCGCAGCTTCTCTTCCATGGCGA
>CAYFKU010000055.1:0-16521 GCA_964343955.1 uncultured Rhizobium sp.
TTTGGGCGCCGCCCTTGCGGGTGCCGCCGCCTTTGCGCCCCGGCCGGGCCCTTCGTCGCGCCCTGACGTAGCGGGGAAGGGCTCCTATATTCCATAGAATCAATGGGGTATTATCGATTCCATGATTTCCCAGAAAGCCCGTTATGCCCTGCGCGCCCTGCTGCACCTGGCGGCCCGCGGCGACGATGTGCCGGTGCAGATTTCCGAGATCGCGGAAAAAGAGAGAATCCCTCGCAAATTCCTGGAAGCCATTCTGCTGGAGCTAAAAAAGACCGGCATCGTGCGGAGCCACCGTGGCCGCCAGGGTGGCTATTCCCTGGGCCGTCCGGCCAAGGATATCAGCTTTGCCGACGTCCTCAGGGTGACCGACGGGCCGCTGGCGCTCAGCCCATGCGTCAGTGTCATGGCCTACCGCAAATGCGATGACTGTTTCGACGAAGATGTCTGCACCATCCGCAAGGCGCTTCTCGCCGCCCGGGATGCGACCGCCAAGATCCTGGAATCCCGAAATCTGGCTGTGGCCGCGCAACAATTGCGGCGTTCGGGCGCTTTATAGCACTGTTAACAAGGTTCGGGTGAACGGGTGCGGGCTTTAGTCTGCATAATTCCTATTGACTAGATAGGAATTAAGCGGAATGAATGGCCCCGTCCGGCCGCCGTCCATCGGGTGGATGCCCTTTATTGGGCTTTGTCAGGGGATTTCATGCACAGTATCAGGATCGCGTCTTTTCTCGCGGGTTCGGCGCTCGTCGGGCTGTCGTCCGCATTCGCCGCCGACCGCAAACCGGCTCCCGCCGCCCAGCCCGATCCGCGCATTGCGGTTCTGGAGCAGCAATTGCGTGACGTGCAGCATCAGTTGGACACGATCACGCGGACGCAAGGCCAGGCCGACAATGCCGCCGCCCTGCTGGACCTGAAGCGCAGCACCACCACCCAATATACCGAGCTGAACCGGCAGATCGCCGCGCAGCCCAAGGTGGGCCTGGACAATGGCCGCCTGTCGGTCGCCAGCGCCAACGGCAATTTCACCCTGCTGCTGCGTGCGTTGCTGCAATACGATATCGGTTATTTCGCGCAAGGCCGAAATCCGCCCAGCGTCGATCTGAACAGCGGCACCAATTTCCGCCGGGCCCAACTGGGTTTCCAGGGCACGGTGATGCACGATTGGGCCTATAATTTCGTCTATGATTTCGGCGGCTATGGCGTCGAGAATCGCGGCTTCATCTACAATGCGTACATTGAATATGACGGCCTGAAGCCCTTTGCCTTTCGCGTCGGCGCTTACACGCCCGGCGAAGGCCAGGAAGACCAGATGAGCTCCAGCGATCTGTTGTTTCCCGAACGGGCAACATCGGTGGATGTGGCGCGCAATATTGCCGGCGCTCCCAGCCGCGAGGCGGCCAGCATCTTTGCCCAGGGCGATACCTATCTGGTCTCGGTCTCCTACACGGGCAAGAAAACCGGCGACGGCACCACGACCGGCGCCGCGGTCGGCACTTTCGACGCCCAGCAGGCGCTCATCGGGCGCGCGGCCTGGCTGGCCTGGTCCGATCCGGCGGCCAAGTGGGTCGTCGAAGGCCATATCACCGATGTGCTGAAGCTTGCCGACGCTACGTCCAGCGGCGCGGGGCCGGTGGCGACCGCCATCCGCCTCAGCAACGGGCCCGAGATCGCGGTCGATGCCAGCAAGACGGTCGATACCGGCACGCTGGATGCGCGCCAGGCGCGCGAATTCGGATTTGAGACGGCCGGCACCTATGACCGCTTCTATGGCCAGGCCGGCTGGTTCCGCTATGAGGTCGAGCGGCGCCTGGCGCTGCCCAATCCACATTTCTCCGGCTGGTATGCCATTGCCGCCTATTCGCTGACCGGCGAGCAGCATCCCTACGATCCCAACACCGCCGCCTTCCGCAATCTTCGCCCGGCCAAGCCTCTTGGGACGCCGGATGGATGGGGCGCCTGGGAGCTGGCGGCCCGCTACAGCAATATCGATCTGGATTTCAACCCCTTCGCCACCGCCGCCAACGGAGGCGTCGCGGGCGGCAAGCAGGATATCCTGACGCTGGGGCTCAACTGGTACCCCAACAACACCATCAAGTTTCAGCTCAACTACGACAATTTGCGGGTGAGCCACGCGAACGCGCCCGCCAGCGACATATCCGCCAGCGCTGTCGTGCTGCGAAGCCAGCTTTCCTTCTGAAGGACTTTCCATGAAGCGCATACTGTCATTGCTGGTTGGTGCGGGGCTGCTGGTTTCGACAGGGGCCGAGGCGGCCCAGACGCTGCTGAATGTGAGCTATGACCCGACGCGTGAGCTTTACCGGGATCTGGGCGCGGCCTTTTCCGCCGGCTACAAGGCCGACAAGGTCACCATCAATACATCCAATGGCGGCTCGGGCGCCCAGGCCCGCGCGGTGATCGATGGCCTTCAGGCCGATATCCTGACCCTTGCGCTGGCGGCCGATATCGATGCGGTGGCCAGGAACGCCAGGCTGCTGCCGCCCGACTGGCAAAAGCGCCTGCCCGACAATTCCACGCCCTATACCTCGACGATCGTTTTCCTGGTGCGCAAGGGCAATCCCCAAAAGGTGAAGGACTGGAACGACCTGGTGAAGCCGGGCGTCCAGGTGGTGACCCCGAACCCCAAGACCAGCGGCGGCGCGCGCTGGTCCTATCTGGCGGCCTGGGCCTATGGCGAAAAGGCGCCGGGCGGCAATGCGCAGAAGGCCAGGGATTTCGTGGCCAATCTCTACAAGCATGTGCCGGTGCTCGATACCGGCGCGCGCGGCGCGACCACCACCTTCACCAAGCGCGGCATCGGCGATGTGCTGCTGTCCTGGGAGAACGAGGCCCATCTGGCGCTGAAGGAAAGCCCCGGCCAGTATGAAATCGTCTATCCCAGCCGCTCCATCCTGGCCGAGCCGCCGGTAGCGGTGGTTGACAAGAATGTCGATCGCCACCAGACCCGCGCCGCCGCCGAAGCCTTCGTAAAGTTCCTCTACACCCCGGCGGCGCAGGAGATCGAGGCCAGGGATTTCTACCGGCCCCGCAACAAAGACATCCTGGCCAAATACGGCAAGCTGTTTCCCGCCATTGCGCTGGCCACGGTGGACGGCGATTTCGGCGGCTGGACAAAAGCGCAAGCGACCCATTTCGCGGAAGGCGGCGTCTTCGACCAGATCTATCAGCCGGGCCGATAAATACCGCAGCGAAGATGAGCGCCATCGGCCTGCGACTTCCGTTCCTGCGCGCCCGGCATGTTCTGCCGGGCTTTGGCCTGTCGCTGGGCTTTACGCTCTCCTATCTGTCGATCATCGTCCTGATCCCCCTTCTGGCGCTGGTGATCCGTCCCTTCGAACTGGGCTGGGATGGCTTCTGGTCGGCGATCTCCACGCCCCGCGTGCTGGCTTCGCTGCGCCTGTCCTTCGGCATGTCGATGCTGGCGGCGGTGATCGACTCGGTATTCGGCTTCGTCATTGCCTGGGTGCTGGTGCGCTATCGCTTTCCCGGCCGCGGCCTGCTGGACGCCATCATCGACTTGCCATTCGCGCTGCCGACAGCGGTGGCTGGCATCGCCCTGTCCAGCCTCTATGCGCCCAATGGTTGGCTGGGGTCGCTGCTGATCCCCTACGACATTCGCATTGCCTATACGCCCTGGGGCGTTCTGGTGGCGATGATCTTCATTGGCCTGCCGTTCAGCGTCCGGACCTTGCAGCCGGTGCTTAGCGAGATCGGGCATGATGTTGAAGAAGCCGCCGCAACGCTGGGCGCGACCCGGCTCCAGACCATTTTCAAGGTAGTGATACCCATGCTGACTCCGGCGCTGCTGACGGGCGCCGCCATGGCCTTTGCCAGGGGCGTGGGTGAATATGGCTCGGTCATTTTTATCGCCGGCAATATCCCCGCGGTCAGCGAGATCGCGCCGCTGCTGATCGTCACCAAACTGGAACAGTATGACTATGCCGGGGCGGCGGCCATCGGCGTGGTGATGCTGGGCGCCAGCTTCATCATGCTCCTGGCGATCAATGGGCTCCAGGCCTGGTCAGCGAGCCGCCGATGAATTCCCGAAGCCGGAAATTCGAAAGCCCGACCGAGGATCCGGCCTGGTTCAAGCTTCTGCTAGGTGCCGTCACCCTGGCCTTTATCGGCATACTGCTGCTGTTGCCGCTGCTGCTAGTCTTCAAGGAGGCGCTGGCGGGCGGCATTTCGGCCTTCCTCGCGGCGCTGGTCGAGCCCGATGCGCTGGCTGCTGTGTGGCTGTCCCTGACCGCCGCCGCCATTGCGGTGCCGCTCAACACCCTTTTCGGCATCGCGGCGGCCTGGTGCGTGGCCAAATTCGATTTTCGCGGCAAGACATTTCTTGTGACCCTGATCGATCTGCCCTTTTCGGTTTCGCCGGTCGTGTCGGGGCTGATCTATGTGCTGGTGTTCGGGGCGCAGGGCTGGTTCGGCCGCTATCTGCTTGACCGCGACATTCACATCCTGTTCGCCCTGCCGGGCATTGTTCTGGCGACCATCTTCGTGACCTTCCCCTTCGTGGCGCGCGAGCTGATCCCACTGATGATGGATCAGGGCCGTGACGAGGAAGAGGCCGCCGCGACGCTGGGTGCGTCCGGCCTTGGCACTTTCCTGCGCGTCACCCTGCCCAATATCAAATGGGGTTTGCTCTACAGCGTGCTGCTCTGCAATGCCCGCGCGCTGGGCGAATTCGGCGCGGTGTCTGTGGTGTCGGGGCATATCCGCGGCCAGACCAACACCATGCCGCTGCATGTCGAGCTGCTTTACAACAATTACGATTATGTCGGCGCCTTTGCCGTTTCAGCGCTGCTTGCCTTGCTGGCGCTGGTGACCCTTGCCCTGAAATCGCTTTTGGAATGGCGCTATGCCGATGAGCTGGCTGCCGTGCACCGGCACTAGGCCCGCAGGAGAAGTAACATGTCGCTGACCGTCGATTCCGTCTCCAAGCAGTTCGGCCGCTATCCGGCGCTTAACGGCGCCAGCTTCGTGGCGCCGCAAGGCGGATTTGTCTCCCTGCTGGGCCCGTCCGGTTCGGGCAAGACGACCCTGCTGCGCATTCTGGGCGGGCTGGAATTCGCCGATGCCGGCATGGTGCGGTTTGCCGATCTCAACTGGCTGGACATGCCGGCGCGCACGCGCAACGCCGGCTTTGTCTTCCAGCAATATGCGCTGTTCAAGCATATGACCGTGGCCGACAATATCGCCTTCGGCCTGAAGGTGCGGCCACGTGCCAGGCGTCCTTCCAGTGCCGATATCTGCGATCGCGTCAAAAGCCTTTTGGACCTGGTGCAGCTTCCCGGCCTGGAGGACCGCTATCCCAGTCAGCTTTCCGGCGGGCAGCGCCAGCGCGTGGCGCTTGCCCGCGCGCTCGCCATCGAGCCGCGCATGCTGCTGCTGGACGAGCCCTTCGGCGCCCTGGATGCCAAAGTGCGCAAGGACTTGCGCGCCGATCTGCGCCGCATCCATGACCATGCCGGCGTCACCACCGTCTTTGTCACCCATGACCAGGAAGAGGCCTTTGCGGTCGCCGATCTGGTGGCGGTTATGAAGGATGGCCGTATCGAGCAATATGGCGCGCCCGCCGATGTGCGGCGCAATCCCAGGACGGCCTTTGTGTCGGAGTTCCTCGCCGCTTAGTTGCCGGCGATGGATTTGGCGACCGCTTCCGCCACGCGAATCCCGTCGATGGCCGCCGACAGAATGCCGCCGGCAAAGCCCGCGCCTTCACCGGCCGGGAAGAGGCCGGGCGTGTTCAGGCTTTGCAGACCCTCTCCGCGCTGGATGCGGATGGGCGAAGAGGTGCGGGTTTCCACCCCGGTCAGCACGGCATCGGGCCGATCGAACCCGGCGATCTGCCTGCCGAAGGCGGGCAGGGCCTCGCGCATGGCGGCGATGGCATAGTCGGGCAGGCATTGCGAAAGATCGGTTGGCGTGACGCCCGGGCGATAGGACGGAACGACATCGCCCAGCGCGGTCGAGGCTTTGCCGGCGATGAAATCGCCCACCAGTTGCGCGGGCGCGCGATAGGAGCTGCCGCCGGCAAGGAAGGCGGCACTTTCCCATTGCCGCTGCAGCGCGACACCGGCCAGGGGATGGCCGGGATAATCCTGCTCCGGGGTGATGCCGACCACGATGCCGGCATTGGCGTTGCGTTCGTTGCGGGAATATTGGCTCATGCCGTTGGTCACGACCCGCCCAGGTTCCGAAGCCGCCGCCACCACCGTGCCGCCCGGGCACATGCAGAAGCTATAGACGCCGCGGCCGTTTTTCGCGTGATGCACCAGCCGGTATTCGGCTGCGCCAAGCTGCGGGATGGAGCGACCGTAGCGGGCCTTGTCGATCATGCCTTGTGGATGTTCGATCCGGAAGCCGATGGAAAAAGGCTTGGCCTCGATGGCGACGCCACGGTCGTAAAGCATCTGGAATGTATCGCGGGCGCTGTGGCCCAGCGCCAGCACGACATGATTGCTCGCGATCTCTTCGCCGCTCTCCAGCTTGACGCCCCGTATCCTGCGGGACGCGTCCAGCAGCAGATCGGCGACCTTGCTCTGGAAGCGATATTCGCCGCCCAGGGCTTCGATGGTCTGGCGCATGGATTCCACCATGGTGACCAGGCGGAAGGTGCCGATATGCGGATGCGCCTCGGTCAGGATTTCCTCCGGCGCGCCGGCCTTGACGAATTCGGTCAGCACCTTGCGGCCCAGATGGCGCGGGTCCTTGATCTGGCTGTAGAGCTTGCCGTCGGAAAAGGTGCCGGCGCCGCCTTCGCCGAACTGGACATTGGATTCCGGATTGAGCTCTGAACGCCGCCAAAGGCCCCAGGTGTCTTTGGTGCGCTCGCGCACCAGCTTGCCCCGTTCCAGGATGATCGGGCGGAAGCCCGATTGAGCCAGGATCAGGGCCGCGAACAGGCCGCAGGGGCCCGCGCCGACCACCAGGGGCCGCTGAAATTGCGGCGGCGGCGACGCCGCGGGCCTGTACTCCATGTCGGGCGAGGGCGCGGTGCCTTTGGGGGCGCGGCTTTCATCTTTCAGCCGGACATCGACGGTATAGATATAGACGATCGCCTTGCGGTTGCGGGCGTCATGGCCGCGCTTGAAGACGGTCCAGTCCAGAAGCTGATCGGCGGGCAGCTTCAGCTTTTTCAGGATCGCGGCTTTAAGGGCCTCCGGCCCATGGTCCAGCGGCAGCTTGATGTCGGTCAGGCGCAACATGGCGCCCATATAAAGATTGGGCGGGCGCGAAGCCAGCCGTACCCCGGTGGAGCACGGCAGGCAACATCGGCTCAGAAAGTCAGCTTGAGGCCAAGCTGGACCGTCACCGGCTGCCGCAAGGTGAAAGTTCGCGGGTCGGTCAGGGCCGGGGTCAGCAGACCGGCGGCACCATCGGTGCCGAAATAGCTGCCATACAGTGCGTCCCTATTGTCGAAGAGATTGTCCACCGTTCCGAAAAGCTGCCAGGCGGGCGTGATCTGCCAGGCGCCGCGCAGGTTGACCACCACCGTGGAGGGCAGTTTGGCGTTCGCATTGGAGGGATCGCCGTCGAAATACTGGCTGCCTGTAAAGGAAAGTTCACCGCCCAGGCTCAGGCCCGCCATGACCTGCACATCCGCGCCGGCCCGGATCGTATCTGCGGGATTGAGGGGAATATGCTTGCCGCGCGTCACCGCCACATTGCCGTTGGCGTCGGCCTGGGGATTGTTGGGGGACGCCAAAGCGCCGCTGAACTGATAGGTAGCGTCCAGCCAGGAATAAGTGGCATAGGCCGTCCAGCCGGTCGCGGCGTAACTGGCGCTCAAATCCAGGCCCTGGCGCCGTGTCGCGGGCACATTGGTGAAATAGCCCCGCCCCGCCAGGCTGCTGGCCAGCGCGACAATGTCGTTATCGCTGTCGGTGCGAAACAGGCTGAGACTCCAGTCCAGCTTGCCGCTTGCGATCTCGCCAAGGCTGCCGCGCATCCCCGCCTGATAGCTGTGTGCGACGACCTGGGCGAGCGGCGGATCGGAAACAAGCGAACCCTCCAGCAGGCAGGGCAGGTTGGGATTGGCGCAATCCAGTTCCAGCGGCGTGGGCGCCCGGTTGGCCTCGGAATAGCCTCCGAACAGAGCAAGAGCCTCGCCGAATTTGTATGTGAAGCCCGCCAGCAGATTGACATGGCCATAGCCATGGTCGCCGTTCAGTTCGGCCGCAAGACCGCTGCGGTCGCGGGTGTCGATGTTGGCGGCATTGGCCCGCAGGCCGACGGTCACGGTCAGCGCGTCGGTCAGGTCGAGCGCATCCATGGCGTAAAGGCCGTAATAGGTTGTGGCGGCGCGCAAGCTGACGGGCGCATAGCCGATATTGCCATTGGCATGGAGGATGCTGCCGGATCCGGCAAGGGACGGGTCCACTGTGACCAGCAGGCTCGGCACAATACGGGCAAGTGTACTGGTGGAGCGAAAGCCGACGCCGCTCGCGTCCAGGCTCATGCCCGCGGTGAAATAGTTCGGGCGGCCGAACAGCGTGGCGTCGCTTGTCGCCTGCACCGTGACGCCCTGGCTTGTCGTGTCGGTGTAGGTGCGGTCGATCGTGCCGTAGGTGACGGCGGCATTGAAGGGAAAGGTCTGGCCCGCGCTGTCCATCATGACAAACTGGTTGCGGAAAGCCGTGGTCTTGCCGCCGACCGGCGTGCCAAAAGCATCGTCCTGGAGGCAAAGCTTGCCGCCAAAGGATGATCTGCTGGAGCAGCTTTCAAAATCAGTGTCATTGCCGTCTGCATGGCGCTGCTGCAAGGTTCGAACATAGGCCGATGCCTGAAGCTGCCAGTCATCGCTCAACCTGGTCTTGCCATGAAGGGTCAGGCTACCGACCCTGTTCCGGGTGGTTTGCGGAAATGTATAGACCGACCTGGTGTCGCGCTGGATCAACTCCACCGGCGTGGGGCCCACCACGCCCAGGATTGTCGCGGCGCCCGAAGCGGCGAGATGAATCTCGCTGTTTCCGAAACGCCAGCCGGCATCGGCATAAAGCCGCGCCAGGTTGGACTGGGAATGATAGCGCCAGCCCGCGTCGGTGATGCCTTCCGCGGCGCCATAAAAGGCGAAGTTGCCGTCGGAATAGCCCCATTCCCCGCTGGCCTGGCCGTGGCCATGGGAGCCGCCTTGCAGAGATGCGCTGGCGCCCTGAAATACAAAGCCGTCCTTCATCACCATGTTGATGGCGCCGCCCAGGGCATTGAGTCCGAAAACCGGATTGCTGCTCCACACATCCAGGCGGGCGATGGCTGTCTGCGGAATGGCCTCCCAATTCACCGTGTCGCCAAAGGCTTCATTCAGGCGCATGCCGTTCTGATAGACGGCCAGGCCCTGCGGCCGGCCCTGAAGAGGGGACGCATCGAAGCCATGGAAGCGCAGATTCTGCGACATGCCGTTGCCCTGCACATCTGTCAGGGCCACGCCTGCCGTCTTGGTGCCCAGAACCGAAAGGATGCTGCTGCCATGCTGGGCCATGACCTGCTCGGCCGAGAAGCTTTGCAGGGAGCCTGGCACCTTGCCGGAGGAAAGGCCGATATCGGACTCCGGCAGGGTGCCCAGCACCACCACATGCTCCGTGGGGGAGGCGGTCTGGGCCTGGGCCCAGGACGGCGTGAGCAAGGCGGCCGCGGCAAGCAGCGACGCGCGGATTTTCATGGTGTCCCCAGGCATTTCTTTTGTTCTGCAAGCGGCTTAAGACACGCAACGCGGCGGGGCAATTTCCCGATTTCCCGGCGGCGACGGGAATTTTTCCCGAATATCACGGCGTGAGGCGCCGCGGCCAAGATGCCGCGGAATTTGAGAGATCAGCCATGTCCCTGCGTGGGCAGTTCTTTCTTTCCGTCGTGCTGGCCCTGCTGGTCAGCCTTACTGCCCTGGCGGCCGTGGCGCTGGGGCATGCCCGTGCGTCGGTGGGAAACGAAATGGCCAAGGCGCTGGAGGCGAGTGACCGCATTGTGGACAATGCCCTGTTGTCGTTGCCCCAGGCCGGGCAGGAGCTTTACCTGCAGCGTCTGGTGCAGAGTTTCGACGGCAATCGCCATGTGCGGGTGGCGCTGCTGGAAGGCGCGACCGAACGGACCGTTTCGCGCCTTGCGACGGCCGATCCCGTGCCTGGCTGGTATCAGCGCCTGCTGGAAATGCCGCGGCAGGAACGGGTCGATAGCGCCGCGGCGCTTCACGGCCGTCTGCTGCGCGTCACCACCGATGCCCGCAACGAGATCGGCGAATCCTGGACGCAATTTCGCGACGGCGCTGCCATCCTGGGACTGTTCAGCCTGTTGGTGCTGGGGCTACTGCATCTTGCGATGGCCCGCATTGCCGGTCCCATCGTAAGGCTGCGCGCCGGATTCGAGGCGCTGGGCGGCGGTGACTATGCCGCGCAGGTCCGCGCCCGGGGACCGCGCGAAATCACGGCGCTGGGCGAGGGCTTCAACCGCATGACGGTCCGGCTGAAGATACTGGAAGAGGCCAACCGTAAACTGACCGGCCAGATGCTGGCGATCCAGGACGAGGAGCGTGCGGAACTGGCGCGCGACCTGCACGATGAGATGGGCCCCTTTCTTTTCACCATGCGGCTGGACGCTGAAGCCATCGAGACCCAGGCGCGGCAATGCGGGCAGGATGGGATCGCGGCTCGCGCGCAGGCCCTGAGCGGAACGGTGCGGCGCATCCAGAGCCATGTGCGCGACTTGCTGAAACAGTTGCGGCCCGATGGATTGGCGGAAACCGGCTTGAAGACCGCGATAGGCAATCTGGCATCCTTCTGGGAACGCCATCATGGGGGAATTGCCATCCGGCTGGAGGCGGAAGCCGAAAGCTACGGCGCCGGGAGCGATGCGGTAATCTATCGGCTGATACAGGAAGGTCTCACCAACGCCGTGCGCCATGGCGGCGCGCGCAATGTGCTGATCCGCATCCATGCGGGGGATGATCGCATCCTTGTCCTGGTGGAAGATGACGGTGCGGGCTTTTCCGCTGCACGAGAGGATGGGCCGGACGGCGGAGGAATGGGGATCAGGGGAATGCGCGAAAGGCTTGCGGCGATCAGGGGGAGTTTGCGTCTGGAGGCCCGGCCGGGCGGCGGCACCCTGCTGTCGGCGGAGATCCCCCGCGCCACGGAGGCCGTGGCGTGAAAATTCTTGTTGTCGACGACCATGCCATGATCCGGACCGGCCTGAAGCAGCTTTGCGCGGAAACGGGCGCGCAGGTGCTGGAAGCCGATGGCGCCGCCGCCGCGTTGTCCCTGCAAAAGGCCGAGCGTCCCCAGGTGACAATACTGGACCTCAACATGCCCGGCGTCAGCGGTTTGGAATTGCTCCGGCAATTGATCGAGGCAGACCCGGCCGCCCGGGTGCTGGTTTTCTCCATGCATGGCGAACCGGTCTATGCCGCCAAGGCGATGCAGATCGGTGCCCGCGGCTATGTCAGCAAGAATGCCTCGTCGGAGGAATTCCGCCTTGCCCTGTCGCGCATCGTGCAGGGCCTGACCTATGTCGAAAGCGAGATTGCCCAGTCGCTGCTGGCGCTTCCGGTCGAACAGCGCCAGCAACTCAGCGAGCGGGACCTGGAAATCCTGCGGCTTTTGGGCGAAGGCCGCAGCTTCACCGAAATCGCCGCGCATCTTGGACTGGGATATAAAACCGTGGCGAATGCGGCAACCCAGATCAAATCCAAACTTGGCGTGGGGCGCACCGCTGACCTGATACGGCTTTCGGTCGAGATGGGAATCGGCCGCCAGGTTCCCTGAACTTCACAAAGTGTTTCCATGACGATTTTGTGTTGACCGGCGATGCCGTTCGGGCGCACGCTTTTGCTGTCGAGAAAAGGAATTGCGAAAGCCGCAGTTACATTCTGGAGCGTCCCGATAGCGATAAGGTCATCGCGACAGATCCGGTGGAGACCGGGTTTCAGGGGCTATCCGGTGTCGCGCGAGGCGCAACCGCCTTTGACCGGCAGGGAAACTGCAACAGGAGGTCCATCGAAATATGGAAGAGACTCCACCTGAATTGAAACGGGGCTTCGCCTGATGCGGAGCCAGGGCGCGGATTAAAGCCCCGCGCCTCCGCCCACAATCGAAACGGAACGATGGGCGAAAGCCCATATTTAGAGTCCGGCCTGATGTCGGACGAAGAAAACGACAAACCCCGCCGGTGGAAATTGCCGGCGGGGTTTTGTTTTCCGGCCTTGTGCGACACGTTTTCTGACGCCATGCGAGGTTTGCAATCGTGCGCGGGATGAATAGGATCATTTTGGGCGGGGGCCTGAAGTCATGAAGGGCCCATGTCATACCGCATCATTCTTTTACCCCTGCTGTGCGCCTTGGCCCTGGCAGGGTGCACGACCTCCCGCTCCACCGCGCCGTTGCGCACAGCCAGCGAACAGCTCCTGATTTCGGCGGCCGCTGACCGCGCCGCCGCGCAACTTTCGCTGGGCATTCCCAAGGGAACGCGCATCTTTGTCGATGGCCAATATTTCCAGGGCTATGATCAGGGTTATGCCGTGGCCGCCATCCGCACCCAGATGCTGAAGAAGGGCATGATGCTGGTGGACGACCGGGCGCGGGCCGAAGCGATCGTGCAGGTGTCGTCAGGCGCCTTGTCCACCGATCAGAAATCCCTGCTGATCGGCATTCCGCAGCTCACGGTGCCTTATTATCCGGCGGGCAATTCGGTGACGGTCCCGGAAATCGCCTTGCTCAAGCAGGCCGAGGAAAAGGGCGTCGCCAAGTTCGTGGCCACCGGTTACGACGCCAAGACCGGCCAACTGCTGGCGACGTCCGATCCGCGCTTTGGCTTTGCCCACAATACCAACCATACGGTGCTGCTGTTCTTCTCATGGGCTACGGGGACGTGATCCCGCCGGGCGTGGACCAGAATTCCCTGTCCTTCCATACCCTCACAAGCGTGCTGCCGGGCACTAACTAGGAAAATATTGATAGAGTCAGGTTTCGGTCAGGGTCTTGTCACCCAGCTTGAGATAGAGGCGCAGGTCCACCGGCTGGTTGCCGTCCAGCTTCAGGTCGAATGCCGCGCGCCAACGATCGGTGCCCACGACTTTGAGGGCATAAGGATTTTCGATCCTGCCGCGCGAGGCGGTGACCGTGGGAACAATGTCGAAACGTGGCGCCATCTGGCTGAGCGGGCCGCCGGCAAAGTCCAGCACGAACTTTTGCGTGTCGCGCGGCCAGGGCGACTGACCCGGTATGCCGCCCCGGCCCAGCCGGGTGGCAACCACCATTGCGATGGTGGCCGGATAGGCCGGTTCGCTGTTCTGCCAATGGAGCCGATAGTCGAAAGACAGGCATTCGCCGGCCTTAACCTCGGTCTTGGGGCCGGCAGCCTTGCGCCGCGAGGATTGGGCGCTGCTGCTGTCGGGTGCGAAAGGCCTGCGGACTCTTTAGGGCTGCACCCCGCCGCTGGTTGCGCTAACATTGGCGCAAAACAGGGGGACACCATGCTGAAATTCGTTCTGGGCGCGGCTCTGATTGTGGGGCTGGCCAGCCCGGCGGCGGCGCAAACGGCGGTCGCCAATGTCACCATCGATACATCCAGGCCCGGAGCCGAGATCAGCAAGCATCTGTACGGCCAGTTCGCCGAGCATCTTGGCCATGGCATCTATGAAGGCATCTGGGTCGGCGAAGACAGCAAGATTCCCAACATCCATGGCTATCGCAAGGATGTGGTGGACGCGCTGCGCAGGATACATGTGCCCAATATCCGCTGGCCGGGCGGATGTTTCGCCGACCTCTATGACTGGCGCGATGGCATCGGGCCGCGCGCCCGGCGCCCGGCGCGGGTCAATGTCCATTGGGGCGGCGTGACCGACGACAACAGTTTCGGCACCCACGAATTCATGAACTTCACCGAGGTGGTGGGCGCGGAGGCCTATGTCTCCATGAATGTCGGCTCGCTCCAGCCCTATGACGCGGCGCAGTGGCTGGAATATATGACATCCGACAGCCAGTCTTCCCTGGCCAAAGAGCGGCGCAAAAACGGCCGCGCCAAGCCATGGACCGTGCGTTTTATCGGCATCGGCAACGAGACCTGGGGCTGCGGCGGCAATATGCGTTCCAGCTATGCGGCGGACATCAACCGGCGCTATGCCACCTTCGCCAATACGCCGCGCGAGATGGGCTCGCTGAAAATCGCCAGCGGCAGCCATGACGACAATTACGAATTCGCCGAAACCATGATGCGGGATGGCGGCCGCTTCGACGGTCTGTCCGTGCATTATTACACCGTGCCGCGCGTCTTCCGCGACAAGGGGCCGGCAATCGGCTTTCCGGAAAGCGAATGGGCCTCGACCCTGGCGCATGCCCGCCACATCGAAGACATCGTCACCAGGACCGCGGCGATCATGGACAAATATGACGCCGACAAGAAGGTGGGGCTTTATGTCGATGAATGGGGCACCTGGTACGATCCGGAACCGGGCAGCGTTCCCGGATTCCTGGTGCAGCAGAACAGTTTGCGGGATGCCCAGGTGGCGGCGCTCAGCCTCAACATCTTCCAGCGCCACACCGATCGCGTGAAGGGCGCCAATATCGCCCAGATGATCAATGTGCTGCAGGCGATGATCCGCACAGACAAGGACAGTATGATCCTGACCCCCACCTATCATGTCTTCGACATGTACCAGGCCTTCATGGGTGCGGCGCCTTATGCGGCCACGGTATCCGGCCCGGACTATGCCAATGGCACCAGCAAGATGCCCATGGTCGATGTCTCGGCGGCCAGGGGCAAGGACGGCAAGCTGGTGCTTTCGATCGTCAATTCCGATCCCGGTCATGCCGTGCAGGTGGTGACCAATCTCACGGGCACGGCCCAGGGACGAATCCTGACCGCCATCGCGATGGATGCGCACAACACATTCGATCAGCCCAACATGGTGCGGCCGGTGCCGTTCAAGGGCAGCACGGAAGGCGGCAAGCTGTCGTTCGACATGCCGGCCAAGTCGGTGGCTGTTGTGACGGTGAACTGACGCGGGCTGCTGAATCGTCCGGGAAATTCAGGCGAATATTCCGCCGGGCGATGGAAGATCCTCAAGGATCCCTCCCCCCTCGCGGCGAAGCCGGTGGAGGGGGAGGTGTCGCAGCCTGGTTCAGTGCGTTCCGAATTTATAGACGATGGTGTTCACGTAAGTCTGACCCGGATCGAGCCGTGCGGTCGGGAAGTCCTTGTGGTTGGGCGAGTCCGGAAAGACGCCAGGCTCCAGGCAAATGGCGTCGCCCTGGCGATAGGCGCGCTGGCTCTTGCCGAAGAAGGTGCCGTCAATGAAGTTGCCGGTATAGAACTGGATGCCAGGGGCGGTGACGCTCATCTCCATCACCCGGCCTGATGCGGGATCTTCCACACGGGCCGCGGGGCGCAGACTGCCGGCCGCGCCGTCAACGATAAAGTTGTGATCATAGCCGCGGCCGAAGCGGATCTGCTGGTCCCTGGCGTCGCGGATGCGGTCGCCCACCCGCGCGGGCTTGCGGAAGTCGAAGGGCGTGCCTGCGACCGCGCGGCGTTCGCCGGTGGGAATCAGTGTGGCATCGACAGGCGTGAAGCGCGCGGCGTTCAGCGTCACCATATTGCCCATGACGTCGCGGGCGTCATTGCCCGACAGGTTGAAATAGGAATGGTTGGTCAGGTTCAGGACCGTCGGCTTTGAGGACGTCGCCCGATATTCCAGCTTCAATTCATTCTGGTCGTTCAGCGAATAGGTCGCGGTGACTTTCAATTCGCCCGGATAGCCTTCCTCGCCATCGGCGCTGACATAGGACATCACAACCTTGGCGTTCGGCCCGCTGGAAAGCGAGTCGATCTTCCACATGCGCTTGTCGAATCCCCTGGGGCCGCCATGCAGGTGATTGGGCCCGTCATTGGTCGCGAGCGTGAAGGTCTTGCCGTCCAGGGTGAATTTGCCCTTGGCGATGCGATTGGCATAACGCCCCACCGAGGCGCCGAAATAATTGGGATGCCCCAGATATTCCTGGGCTGTGTCATAGCCCAGCACGACATCTTCCTTCTTGCCGCCGCGATCTGGAACGATCAGGAATTGCAGGGTGGCGCCCAGCGTCATGATCCGGGCGCTCATGCCGGTGCTGTTGCTGAGCGTGACCGCCTCGACCTTGCTGCCGTCTGCCAGCGCGCCGAACGCGCCGCGCGTCGCGGTTGCCGCTTCGGCGTGCGCCGAAAAGCCAAGCAAAGCCAGTGCTGCAATAGCGTATTTCATCAGTCCCCTCCCGATTTGTTCCCAAGTCTTACGTCATCGGGTTTCAAATGGCGATGGTTGTTGACATCGTCAGGCGCGTGTCCGGAATATTGTCTTGTTAAGGATTTGGCAGGGATGGCGGACCGCCGGGGGCGGGGAGCCATCCATCCGACGGAAAATTTTGCAAGCGTTTCGCGGCTTTCCGGGAACCGAGTGCGGTTTCACTTGTATCGCGCGGCGAAAATCCCATTATGAGCAGCAGGCGCCGGCGGGTTCGTCCGGTGATGCGCCCT
>CAYFKU010000056.1:0-11072 GCA_964343955.1 uncultured Rhizobium sp.
TCGGCGGCACCACGCCCGGCAAGGGCGTGGTGCCGCCGACCATCTTGGTGCCATAGGCGATGGCCTGTTCGGAATGGAAGGTGCCCTGCTTGCCGGTGAAGCCCTGGCAGATGACCTTGGTGTTCTTGTCAACGAGAATGGACATTAGTTCGCACCCTTCACGGCCTTGACCACCTTCTCGGCGGCGTCGGCAAGATTGTCGGCGCTGGTGATCGCCAGGCCCGATTTGGCCAGTATTCCCTTGCCTTTTTCGACATTGGTGCCTTCCAGGCGCACCACCAGCGGCACCTTCAGGGAAATTTCCCTGGCGGCGGCGATGATGCCTTCCGCGATGATGTCGCATTTCATGATGCCGCCGAAGATGTTGACCAGAATGCCCTTCACATTGGGATCGCTGACGATGATCTTGAAGGCCTGGGTGACTTTTTCCTTGGTGGCGCCGCCGCCCACATCCAGGAAGTTGGCGGGTTCGCTGCCGTACAGCTTGATGATGTCCATGGTCGCCATGGCAAGGCCGGCGCCATTGACCATGCAGCCGATTTCGCCATCCAGCTTGATGTAGGAGAGATCGTATTTGGACGCTTCCACTTCCGCCGGGTCTTCCTCGTCCAGATCGCGCAGCTCCTGCAGGTCCTTGTGGCGGTAAAGCGAATTGTCGTCGAAGTTCAGCTTGGCATCCAGGCAGATGATGTTGCCGTCCTTGGTGACCACCAGGGGGTTGATCTCCAGAAGGCTCATGTCCTTGGCCTGGAAGGCCTCGTACAGCGCCTTGACCACCTTGCCGATCTGCTTGGCCTGGTCGCCCTTCAGCCCCAGCGCCACCGCGATCTCATTGCCCACATAGGGGGAATAGCCGGCCGCCGGCTCGATCTGGAAGGTGTGAATCTTCTCGGGAGTCTTGTGCGCCACTTCCTCGATATCCATGCCACCTTCGGTGGAGACGATGAAGGCGATGCGGCTGGTGGCGCGATCGACCAGCGCGGACAGATAGAGTTCGCGGTCGATGGCCGAGCCGTCCTCGATATAAAGACGCTTCACCACGCGGCCCGCGGGGCCCGTCTGGTGGGTGACCAGGGTCATGCCCAGCATGCGCTGCGCTTCCTTCTTCACATCTTCGATGGACTTGACCACCTTGACGCCGCCGCCCTTGCCGCGGCCGCCCGCATGGATCTGGGCCTTCACGACCCAGACCGGGCCGCCAAGCTCTTCCGCGGCCTTGACCGCCTCTTCCACCGTGAAGGCGGGCTTGCCTTTCGGTACCGGCACGCCGAATCCCCGCAAGACCTCTTTGGCTTGATATTCGTGGATATTCATGGAGTTAGCCCCTGAGCCGGGTGGAAAAATCGCGCGCACAATAGAGAGGGCATACTTCTTTCGCAACGCGGCGAATGGCGGTGCAGGGGCAAAAAAGGCCAGCAAAGGCCCTCAAAACAGAGAAGTCCGGGCACCTATGCACGGGACCGGTACCTCCGCGCCCACGCGAACGGGCCTATCGCCATCCCAAGCCCCCGCAGCGCCGTCCCGGAACGGGACACACGCTTTGTTGCGGGGGGGGCAGCGGGGACGCCGGACTCTGGCACGGAACGTGAAGCCTCCCAGCCAGCAAATATTGGTTGGATGTCCCAGGAGTTTCGCCCCATGTCCGCTAAGTCCGCAGAATTGCTGATTGCCGTGCTGTCCAGCACCGCACTCATCCTCACCCCGGTGGCCGCCCAGGCCGGCGGCCAGATGGCGGGAATGGGTCATTTCGGGAATGGCGGTACCCCCGGCGTCTCGAATCTGCGCTGCCCCGAGACGCCCCGTCCCAATTTCACGGTGAACAACCGCTCCTTCACCATCAACAAGACGAACAATGTCAGTAACACGCTGAACGTCTACAAGCCGGTGACGGTGACGAACAATATCGACAATTCCAAGAGCATCGAGATCAACAAGTCGGTCAATATCTACAAGCCGATCAACGTGGTCACCAATATCGACAATTCCAAGAACATCGAGATCAACAAGACAATCGAGAACAACAAGTACATCGACGCCTCGAAAAACATCAATATCAACAAGAACATCAACATCAACAAGCATATCGTGATCAACAAGGGCGGCTCGGAGTCCGAAGCCGTGGCTGTGGCGCTTGCCGAGGCCGTTGCTGCCGCCTCCGCCGCCGCCAATGCCAGCGCGAACAACAGCGTGAACATCAATCTCAGCAATGGCAGCAGCTCCAACGCCATGGCCTCGGCAAGTGCGGCCGCCCGCGCGATGAGCTCCAGCTATTCCAACAGCGCCGCCTATAACAACAACGGCTTCTTCGGCAATTTCGGGTCCGGCAGCTATGTCGCCGAGGCGCCGGGCATGGTCGCCGGCGGCGAGGTGAGCGTGAATGTCTCGCCGGCCGAGATCGTGGCCGCCAGCGCCGCCAGCGTCTATCAGGATGCCACCGTGATCAAGGCCATCCACGCCATCTGCGTTTCCGAAGACCGCCATGAATTCCCCGCCTCGCACATGCTGGGCGATACCTGGATCAATGCCGGCTATGAGGGCGAGATCGCCCGCTGCCTGCCGGGGTCTTCCCTGAAGGTGACCGTCGGTTCGGTGATCCAGTCTTCGGAAGGGGCCGCGGTCTCCAATTCGCGCGGCGAAACCATGATGTGCGCGCCGCGCGAGGCATTGCGCCATTTCAAGAACGGCGTGCTCAAATGCGCGCGCGCCCTGCCGGTCCCGGACTGCACCGAACGCACCAACCTGCGCAAATTCGGCACCGGCGACATGTTCTTCAGCTATGTCACGCGTGTCTGTCTCGAAACGGGCCGCGAGCTGGTCGGCGGCATGTCGCGCGAGGAAGAAAGCTATTCCGCGCGATCCTATGGTTATCGCCAGAGCGCGCTGCGCGGGGCCAGCTCGGGCTACTGATCGCGCGCAATACGGCATCAAGCAGGGGCCGCGAGCAATCGCGGCCCTTTTGCTTATGCACACCGATATTCAATTTCCGGCGCAACCGAACGGGCGATCCCGCTTTCGCTCAGCGCATGCTTTTCCGGCCACTCCTGACCCGCGATCGCACAGTCCAGGCGCCAGAACCCTCCTCGCGGTTGGCATGGCTTTCGCTTTCTTTCCCTTGGGCGGCCCGCGCGGCGTGCCGTTCCGGAGCAGCCTGGAAGAACAAGGGTGATTGGGTCATGAAGCACAAGAATTCGCATCTGCTGGTGGGGTATTGGAGCCGTCTGCGCAAGGGGCGCGAAGTTCCGGACCAGACCGATATCGACCCGCGCGCCATCAAGCGCCTGCTCTCCTATACCTTCATTCTCGACTATGAGAATCCGGCCCGTCCCATGTACCGGCTTGCCGGCACCGGGCTCTGCGAGCGTTTCGGTTTCGAACTCAAGGGCACCAGCTTCCTGGCCCATTGGGAGTCCCAGTCCACCCTGTCCCTGATTTCCCTCCTGCGCCATGCCATGACGGCGCGCCAGCCCGTCTGCCTGTCTTCTGTCGCCGCCACGGTCGATAACGGCATGGTCGAGCTTGAGACTGTCCTGACCCCGGTTTCGATGAATGGCGGGGAGCCCAACCGCTTCTTCGGCATGGTGCAGATGCTGAGCGATCCCGCCCCGCTGCTGGGCCGCGCCATCGCCTATGAACGCCTGGTCGGCTCGCAGCTCATCCAGGAGGAGGAGCCCTTCCTGGAAGATGATCGCGACGATCATCGTCCGCCGCCGCCCGCGCCGCCGCCCTCGCTGCGCGCCCACCCCAAGGCGCCCTATCTGCGCCTCGTGGTCTCGCAGGACAGCCCGGCCTTCCTCAATTTCGGTTCGGGCGATCTGTTGCAGCAAATGGCCGATCTGTTCACGCGCCTGCGGCCTGCGAACAGCCAGCAAAAATGCCGAATGGTCTGAACATCCGGGACTGCTGCCCTGGCACCCTGATCAGGGCCGCGGCGGCACCGCGGTGGATGGCGTGTTGAGATCCGGCCGGTTCTGGCTGGGATCCTTGGACGTGGGACGATCGACCGGATCGTTGCGCAGGATGTCCCGGTCCAGCCGCGACGCCTCGTTCTTCTTCTGAAGATAGGGAATTTCATAGGCCTCGACCTTGGAGCGGTAGGCTTCGAAAGCCGCTTCATCCTGGGCCGTGCGCTTGTCGCAGCGCTCCGCCGGCAGGCCCGCCTGCTCCTGGCACCACAGGTCGAAATTCATTTCTTGGACCTGATAGTTGCCGTTGCCCTGGGCCATGGCCGGCATCAGGGCCGTCATCACAAGCGCAACCAAGCCCAGACCGACGCGATGTTTCATCCCGCTCATACCGGGACCTTAGGCGCTTTGGCGCCTTCCATACAGCCGTAAAAGAAGGCGGCCGCCACAAAAGCGCGGGTCGGCGCCGGCATGGGCGCAAAAAAAGCCCCGCATCCTTGCCGGATGCGGGGCCGTTACCTTTTAGACAGATATCTTTTTAGACAGATATCTTACGGCTGCAGGCTGATGACCGTGCGGCGGTTCTTTGCTTCCTTGACGTTGTCACCGGTCTGGACCGCCAGATCGGTCTCGCCCACGCCGCTGGCATGCAGCGCGGCGCGGCGGGCGCCCATCTGCACCAGGGCCTCGACCACGACATTGGCGCGCTTGATCGAGAGCTTCTGGTTGTAGTCGGACGGGCCCGACGTGTCGGTATGCCCGACGATGTTGATATTGCTCTGGCCGCCGGACCGGGCGGTGGCGATGACATCGTCCAATACCTTGAGCTGCTCGGCCTTGAGCGTCCAGGAGTCGAAGTCGAAATAAACGTTGAAGTCGGCCGGCGCGGTCTGGGCCGCGGCCGCCGGCGGCGGGACCGGAGCGCTGGACACAGGCGCGGACGGGGCCACGGGCGCGGTCGGCACGGGCGCCGGCGCGGGCCGTGCGGCGGTCTCCAGCCGGATCAGCGACGAATCCAGCGCGGTCTTGCAGGCCTGGGAAGCGGCCATGGCACTGGGAACGGTGGCGTAGATCACCCAGCAGTCATAATCGGCCTGGGCGCGCGCGGCCTGCTCCGGGAACTGGTCCTTGGAGGCGGCAAGGGCGGTGACCAGGCGGGTGCGGATGGTGGTTTCCGCCGGGCCGCGGCCGGCTTCCGGTTCGGGCTCGGTGCCCGCATTGGCCAGTTCAGCCTTGTCGGTGAACGCCTGGGCCAGCAGGTCGCTGGACGAGTCGCTGCTGGAGAAAGGGTTGAGAGAATCGAAGAAACCGCTTTCCTTGGCTTCGGCGGGTAGGGCGGCTGCCTGGCTGGAAAGGTCGGTATAGTCCTTGGCCAGCGCCTGGGTGAAAGCGGTGCCCCCGCCCACATCTTCGTCACTGGAACAGGCGGCAAGGCCCAATGCCAGCACAGCAGCCCCCGCGAGCATGGTGAGGCGGCGGCCCTGGCCGCTAAAAGCAATCTTCGACATTTTCAATCCCCACTGGCGGGCGGTCCGGGGCCCCCAAGGCCCGCATTCCGTCCGCGAAATTTTTACCCAATTCTTCCTATAGCGCGGCGCGGGAACACGAAAAAGCCCCCTGTTTCAAAACCATTGCCCAAAAAGCGGGCCCCCCGGATCGGCAAAAGCCACGGTTTGCTTGATTTCCCTGATGGGCCGGTAACTTCCTGTTGAGGGCAAGGGCGTACAAAGAGTGCCGGAAATATTAAGATTCGAGGCAGCCCGATGCAGGGCGTGGCGACGGCGATCAGGGACGCAGATCCGGACTCCGCGAAAGCGGGCGCCGAGCGCCGCCGTTTCCGCCGGGTCCGCGTCGATCTGCCGGGCCGTCTTTTCATCCCGGCCGATTCCCGCGAAGCCCGTTGCACGGTGGTGGACCTGTCGCCCGGCGGCGCCGCCATCGCCTGCGAGACCGTGCTGGAGGCGGGCACCAAGCTGGTCCTCTATGTCGATGGCTTCGGCCGTTTCGAAGGCAATGTGGTGTGCTGCGACGGCGAGGGCTTCGGCATGGCCTTTGTCTGCACGCCCTCCAAGCGCGAGCGTACCGCCGAGCAGCTTATCCTTTTCCTGAACAAGTCGCTGGTCGATGACAGCGTGCTGCGCCGGCACGAGCGCGCCAGCCAGAAGGGCTATGCCAAATTCACCCGCGCCGACGGCCAGATCGTCAATTGCGAGATCATGGACATGTCGGTGGGCGGCGTCTCGCTCAGAACCGACGTCAGGCCGCCGATCGGCGAATTTGTGCTGATCGCCCAGGTCGCGGGGCGTGTCGCGCGCCATCATCCCGACGGCATCGGCATTCAGTTCGTCGGCAATGAGCGCAATGCCCAGGACCCGGGCGTGCAGATCAATCTGTTCCGCCAGGGCGCGCTTTAGCGGAATTGCTTAGCGGAATTCTGGGCCCACCGCCCAGACCACCAGCGAGCGGCGCAGGCCGCGCGTGATGGGCGTCACCTGATGCAGCACATTGGCGGGGAACGCCACCAGGGCGCCCCGCTCCCTGGGCGCGATATCGATCTTGTGGCCGGCGCGCACCTGCAGTTCGCAGCCGTCATAATCGGCGGGGTCGCTGAGTTGCAGCGACAGGGTCAGCTTGCGCGGCTCGCGGTCGGGATCGGAGGAATCGCGTCCATAATCCTTGTGCCAGTCGAAATGGCCGCCTTCCGGACCGCCATAGACGGCATATTGGAAATCGGCGAGCCCCGACAGATCGAAACGGAAATAGCGCGCATTCAGCGCTAGCACGGCCTCTTCCAGGCGCCGGTGAAAGAATTCCGTTTGGGGGTTGCGATTGACCCATGCCACCAGGGTCTTGCGGATGCTGTCATAGGCAGCGCCGCCCACCGACAGTTCGGCGCTGGCCAAGGCCAGGCTATCGCCATAGCGGGTGATGGCGTCGAGCTCGGCCATGGTGAAAAGACCCGGCCACGACACCAGTGCTCCCGAAAGAAACGGCGCTTCCCCCATAGTCCGCTCCCCCCTGAAGCGCGTCATTGCAGGCAATGTTGGGAGAAGCTTAGGACAAAGCGGCCCGGCCCGGAAAGATATTTAGGCCAGGCCTTGAATCTGGCTGGAGGCGAGCATCAGCTTGGCCACCGACAGATCGCCGCTGTCCTCCATGGCGGCCAGGAATTTGCGCGTGCGGGTCAGCGCATCGTCATTGGCCCGCGCCCATTGCGCCGCCGTCATCCCGCTGGCCAGCAATTTTCCGGCAATGGCGCGCTGCGTGCCGGACAGATCGTCCATCAGGCGGCGCAGGGCCAGGCGATCCCAGTGTTCCGGCGGATTGAAACGCAGGACCATGTCGCGCAGCCGGTCCAGGGCCGCCGCGCCGTCTTCCATGCGTTTTGGGGCACGTTCCGCATCGAAAGCTGGAACGGTCCAGTCCGGCTGCAACTCCGCGGGCTTCATGTCGGCAAGGGCCATGAGCGAACCGCTCCCCGGTCAGCCGGCACATTTTTCTCGCGTGCCCAGGCTGTATGAATCAGGAAACCTTAGGTGATTCGTGCGTTCAGCGACAGCGGGCGGGAAGGGACATATGGCCGAAGCCGATCGTCTGATCGACATGCTGGGGCTCCAGCCGCATCCGGAAGGCGGTTATTTCCGCGAGACATTCCGGGATGGCGCCGGAGCGGGTTCAGGTACGGGCCGGGCGCGCTCGACCGCCATCTATTTTTTGCTGAAGACCGGCCAGGTCTCGCGCTGGCACCGCATCGACGCCGCCGAGGTCTGGCATTTTTATCGCGGCGCGCCGCTGGAGATCGCGATCGGCAAGGAGCGTCATATTCTGGGCCCTGACATCGGCCAGGGCCAGATGCCGCAACGGGTGGTGCCGCCGGGCGAATGGCAGATGGCGCGCAGCCTGGGCGATTTTACCCTGGTCGGTTGCACGGTCGCTCCCGGATTTGAATTCGCGCATTTCGAAATGGCGCCGGACGGTTTCAGTCCCTAGCGGGCCTGTTTATTGGCCCGCGATCCGCAAGGCCGGCGCGTGTGGCGGCATGTCGGTTGACGGCCCAGCCTCCCGGCGCGCATGGTCGCCCGCATAAAATCTGTCCAGGGAAGACGTTCATGAAGATCACGACTTTGGCCGGTCTCGCGCTCGGTCTGCTGACCACGGTTGCGCTGGTTCCGGCGCTCGGCCAGGCCGACCGTCTCGCCATCCAGTCCGAGCCGGCCAGGAACGGCACGCCCGCCTGGCATCTGGGACCGTCCTTCCCCGATCCCACCGGCTTTACCATGGTCGATGCCGACGGCACGGTGCATGTGATCCCGCGCGAAGAACGCGCCGCGCTGATGGGCGGACGTCCCCGCGTGCCCGGCGGCGCCGGTGGCGCGCCGTGCAGCCATTCGATCATGTGCGGCCGCAAGAACAGCCCCTTCGCCCGCAGCGCCCTGGCGCGGGTCAATTACGACCAGACCATGGGTTATAAATTCTCATACCCCTATGTCGTGCCCAAGGGCATCGGTGGCGTGCCGTCGGTGGCGATGGATTCCAAGGGCAATCTCTGGGTCTTCAAACGCTCGCCGGCCGGCGTGGTGCAGTTGATGAAGTTCGACTCCACCCACAAGCTGGTCCTGGAAGTGCCCGAAAGCGTGATCGGCCACCAGGACAAGGCCCATGGCATGGCGGTGGACAAGGACGACAATGTCTGGATCACCGACAATGGCCAGGCCACGGTGATGAAACTGTCGCCCGAAGGCCAGTTGCTGATGACCATCGGCACCAAGGGCAAGCCGGGCGACTGGGTCGAAGCCAGGGAGCAGCGCCTGTTGTGGCAGCCCGTGATGGTGGCCTTTGGGCCGAACGGCGATGTCTATATCGGCGAGGGCCATGCCAATGAGAGCCCCAATGACGTCGATGGCCCCGATCCGTGGAATGTCGAAGGCGTGGCGCGGGTGATCCATCTGACCAAGGACGGCAAGTTCGTCGGTCAGTGGTTCGGCAATGAAGTGGGGCAGGGCAAGTTCGATTCCACCCACGGCCTGGCGGTGGATCCCACCAATGGCGATGTCTGGCTGGGTGATCGCGAACAGTATCGCATCGTGGTCTATACGGCGGACGGCCGCTTCAAGAAGACCTTGCAGATGAAGAATCTGGTCTGCGCCCTGAACTTCGACCACAAGGGCAATCCCTGGATGGCGTCGGGCCAGGACGGCCAGTTCCTCAAGATGAACCGCGACGGCAAGGTGCTGGGCGCGGTGGGCAATGGCATGGGGATCGGCTTTGGCCAGTTCACCGAAGCCAGCTATTGGGTGTTCGATCCCAAGGACAATCTGATCGCGGGCGACACGAGCGTGGGCCGCGTCACGGTGATGAGCAAGTAAACCCGCTTGGATATCGAGCCGCGCATTCCGCGCGGCGACCATCCGCCTGGGTCATGACCTGCCTCCCCCTTTGCGTGCGCAAGCACGCATAAGGAGAGGTGGCTGGGACCGATTACTTCGTCGCGACGTCTTTGGCCGTCGCAAGGAACAGCCGCCCCAGTTCCTGCTGGATCGCCAGCGACGAAGCATGACCTTCATGGCCGACGCCGGGCACGAAGCTCACCACCAGGGTCTGGCCGAAAAGGGCGATCGTGGGCTTGCCGCCTTCGGCCACCCGCACGCTGTTGATGCGCCTGGCCATAACCGGCCGCGCCGCCGGTGTGTCGCTCAGGAAGCGTTCAATCCCCGTCGCCGCGTTGGTCAGGGCGATGAAAGCCCGGCCGCGTGTTTCCGCATCCGCCGCAAGCACCGCGGGGTCGGCTGAAAATTTCAGGGCGATGTTCTGCACATAATTGACATGGCGCGCCTCGTCGTTGAAGGCTGTGGTCAGCTCGTTGGCCGTGATCGCCAGTTCCGGCAAGGGCTGCGCCACGCCCTGATAATTGGCCGGGATGCCTTGCGGCGCATCGCGGGTATAGACCGTGAAGCCGCCCCAGACCGACACTTTCAGGGCCATGGTGCCCGTGTCGTATTTCATCAGCTTGGAACCCAGCGTGCCCCGCTCGACGGACAGGACAAAGGTTTCGGAGGCCCCGGTGAAGCGCAGGAGATAGCGGTTGCCATAGGGCGCCAGGGTGAAGGTCAGGGTCTCGCCCGCGCTATAGAGGCCGGGTTGCACCAGGCTGGGCCGCTCGGCCCGCAGGCGCAGGGCCATGCCGGGGGGCACACCCGGCGGTGCGTCAGGCTGGGCCATCGCGGGCAGGGCCGCAAGGGACGCCGCCAGCACACCGGCCAGAAGGGTTACACACACTCTCACGAAGCGTCTCTTGGCGACCGGTCCCGCCCAACCCGTGGGCCGGCCCGCCGCTCCCCTTTATGAAACCCAGAATGCCAAGTCTTTGGGGCAATTTTAAGCCGGCACCGGGATTAGCCCAGACGGGGCTGGCGCTTAGCCCCGCAAGGCCGGGCTGGCCTATGCGGCGGCCATGGTTTCCGGCCCGTTACCATGCGCTGCCGGCGGGTGCAGCGAGCGCGGGTGAGACCAGATCACGCCTTCCTTTCGGGGGCGTTTATGACTAAACGGGACTCACCTCATTCTCCATGAAAAAGGGATGCGCGCGTGACGAGCCTGGACAGTTTCAAGTGCCGCAAGACGCTCAAGGTCGGAGCCAAGAGCTATGTCTATTTCAGCCTCACGGCGGCGGAAAAGAACGGGCTCAAGGGTGTTTCCAAACTGCCCTATTCGATGCGCGTCCTGCTTGAAAATCTGTTGCGCCACGAAGACGGCCAGACCGTCACCAAGCAGGATATTCTGGCGGTGGCGGCCTGGACCAAGACCCGCACCTCCGACCGCGAAATCGCCTTCCGTCCCGCCCGCGTCCTGATGCAGGACCTGACCGGCGTGCCCGCGGTGGTGGACCTGGCGGCCATGCGCGACGCCATGAAGAAGCTGGGCGGCGATCCGGAAAAGATCAATCCGCTGGCCGAGGTTGACCTGGTGATCGATCACAGCGTGATGGTCGATAATTTCGGCGCCAGGGACTCGTTCAAGAAGAACGTCGCCATCGAATATGAGCGCAACAAGGAGCGTTACACCTTCCTGCGCTGGGGCCAGCAGGCTTTCGCCAATTTCCGCGTCGTGCCGCCCGGCACGGGCATCTGCCACCAGGTCAATCTGGAATATCTGGCCGAGGCGGTCTGGACC
>CAYFKU010000056.1:11082-16180 GCA_964343955.1 uncultured Rhizobium sp.
ACACGGTGGTGGGCACTGACAGCCATACTACCATGATCAACGGCCTGGCCGTGCTGGGCTGGGGCGTGGGCGGCATCGAGGCGGAAGCGGCCATGCTGGGCCAGCCCATCTCCATGCTGATCCCCGAAATCGTGGGCTTCAAGCTTACCGGCAAATTGCGCCAGGGCGTCACCGCCACCGATCTGGTCCTGACCGTGACCCAGATGCTGCGCAAGAAGGGCGTGGTCGGGCGCTTTGTCGAATATTTCGGCCCCGGCCTTGACGAACTGTCGCTGGAAGACCGCGCCACCATCGCCAATATGGCGCCGGAATATGGCGCCACCTGCGGTTTCTTCCCGATCGACGGGGAGACGGTGCGGTTCCTCAAGAACACCGCGCGCAAGGCGCCGCGCGTGGCGCTGGTCGAGAAATATGCCAAGGCGCAAGGGCTCTGGCGCGGGCCCAAGTCCGCAGATCCGGTCTTCACCGATACGCTGGAACTGGACATGAGCACGGTGGAACCGTCCATGGCCGGCCCGATGCGGCCGCAGGATCGGGTGCCGCTTTCGGGCATTGCCGGAAATTTCGCTGAACATCTGATGAAGACCTGGAAGAAGGAAGATGTCGCCAACAAGCGCGCCAGGCTGGAAGGCAGCGAGCTGTCGATCGGCCATGGCGATGTGGTGATCGCCGCCATCACCTCCTGCACCAACACCTCCAATCCGTCCGTGATGATCGGCGCCGGCCTGGTGGCGCAGAAGGCGGTCGCGCGCGGGCTCAAAGTGCGCCCCTGGGTGAAGACGTCGCTGGCGCCGGGATCCCAGGTGGTCACGGACTATCTGCAGAAGGCCGGACTCGACAAGGCGCTGGACAAGCTGGGCTTCACCCTGGCCGGTTACGGCTGCACGACCTGTATCGGCAATTCCGGTCCGCTGCCCGACGCTGTCGCGCATGTCATCACTGAAGCCGATCTGGTCGCCGCGGCGGTGATCTCCGGCAACCGCAACTTCGAAGGTCGCGTCCATCCGCAGGTGCGAGCCAACTATCTGGCATCGCCCATGCTGGTGGTGGCCTATGCCCTGGCCGGTTCGGTCAACATGGACCTGACGCGCGAGCCGGTCGGCTATGACCGCAAGAACGAACCCGTCTATCTCGCCGACATCTGGCCTTCCCCGAAGGAGATTTCGGCCGCCATCGCCAGGGCGGTGAAGCCGGCTTCCTTCAAGAAGCGTTACGGCAATGTGTTCGACGGCGATTCCAACTGGAAGAAGGTCAAGCTGGTGAAGGGCCAGACCTATCAGTGGGATCCCACCTCGACCTATGTGAAGAATCCGCCCTTCTTCGAGGGCATGACTGTCACCCCCAAGCCCGTGGAGGAGCTGAAAGGCGCCCGCGTGCTGGCGGTGTTCGGCGATTCTATCACCACCGATCACATTTCGCCGGCCGGCAACATCAAGGCGACCTCGCCCGGCGGCATCTATCTGTCCGAACGCCAGGTGGCCCAGAAGGATTTCAATTCCTATGGCTCGCGCCGCGGCAATTTCGAGCTGATGGAGCGCGGCACCTTTGCCAATATCCGCATCCGCAACGAGATGATGGGCGGCGCCGAGGGCGGCAACACCGTCTATTACAAGACCCCCGGCGGGGACGGTAAGGCCATGTCCATCTTCGATGCGGCCCAGGCCTATAAGGCGGACGGCCATTCGGTGGTGGTGATCGGCGGCAAGGAATATGGCACCGGCTCCTCCCGCGACTGGGCGGCCAAGGGCCCGGCCCTGCAGGGCGTGCGCGCCGTGATCACCGAAAGCTTCGAACGCATCCACCGCTCCAACCTGATCGGGATGGGCGTGGCGCCTTTCTGTTTCGAGGCGGGCAAGACGCGCAAGGATTACGGCTTCACCGGCCGCGAGGTCATCGATATTCCCGGCCTGTCGGGCTCGCTCAAGCCGCGCCAGAAGATGG
Source organism: uncultured Rhizobium sp. (assembly GCA_964343955.1). GTDB lineage: Bacteria > Pseudomonadota > Alphaproteobacteria > Micropepsales > Micropepsaceae > Rhizomicrobium. The sequence continues at coordinate 13,024 of CAYFKU010000056.1, forward strand.
ACGCCGTCGTGCATCGCCCGGATGGAACGCAGTTCACGCTGCCGCTCCAGCTGATGATCATGACCGCGGATGAGGTGGCCTATTACACCAATGGCGGCATTCTGCCTTACGTTCTGAGAAATCTTCTCGGCGCCTAGCCTTAGTCTTTTGGGGCCTGGCTCGTCGCGCCTGCGTGCGCCGGTCCAGGTCCCCAAAGGCCTCGCGCCTGTCAGGGCCCCGGCGCATCATCGGGCGCATGGTGGCTGATTCCCTCGATCTGACGACCGCGGCGGCTCTTTTCGCCGCCGCCATTGGCGCATGGTTTCAATCTGCGCCCCTACGCATCCAGGAACGGCTCTATCTGCGTTTCGCCGCCATGCTGCTCTCGGCGCTGGCCGTTTCGGTGCCCTGCGGTCTTGCCGATGTCACGGCGCTTTTCCTGCTGCCGCTGGCAGGGGCTGCGCTGACGATATTTGCCCTGGCCCGCTTCACCGCCCGTCCCATCGCGGCAGGCTGGGCGGCGCTGGCGCTGGTTTTGGCGCTGGGCGGCGGTTTGTGCGCGCTGGTCGCCGGCTGGTGGCTTGCGGCGCTCGTGCCGGTGATGCTGGCAGGGCTGGCGATTATCGTGGCCGCCATCAACCGCATGGCGTTGCTGCCGGTGCTGGCGGGCATCAGCCTGCTGGCCGCGGGATTGGTGTTCCTGGAAGAGGGCGTACAGGCGGGGCTGCTTCTCTTCGCCGCCGCCGCGCTGGCCGGTCTGGCGCCGCCTCAGCTTCTGCGATCCACCAGCAGGGCCTGTCGCCCCAGAGGCGCGGTTCCGTAAGCGGTCTCTAACGCCACACGATTGCGCCGTTCCGGCATCACCTGACCCAGCAGTTGCGTGACGAAAGTGGGCAGCAGGCGTGGTCCTTCCCACTTCGGATCAAAGGACTCTGTGCCGGCCTGGCACAGGGGATCGGCCTGAACCTGTGTCGGTTTTTTCTGGCGCGGTTCTTCGGAAAACTGCTGGTCCCGCCCCAAGGCGCTGGCGGGGCAGGCTTTTTCCACCGCGCGGCCATACTGCGCCGCGCCCTTGATCAGGCTGCGGCCGAGTGTGTCTGGTTGTGGGTTCACGCGCATGAGCGATACAAGGCAAGGCGCGCGCCAGCTTTTGCTAACCTTACGGAAAAGCGGGCCCTTTCCGCTTTTTTAAGCGCCCAGCACACATATTCGCGTTCGGGAATGCCGGAAGAAAACCGGCAGTGGAGATGGTGGCTTGGTGCTGAAGGCGGCGATCCAGGAACTGGACGATATCGGCCGGCTGTCGCGGCTGGAGCAGGAGCAGCGGCTGCGTCTGGCAGCGAAGGGCGCCGGCGCGGCGGTCTTCGACTGGGATGTGGCGGCAGGTACCATCGTGTGGGACGGCGCCACCGAAATACTGCCGATGCACCTGGATACCGGCCATGCGCGCGGTTTCCTGGACTCCATAGCGCCGGAACGCCGCGGCGAATTGCAGGCCGTGCTGGATGCGCACGGCACCACGCCGACCTTCTTCGTCACCGATATCGAAATCGCCAGCGCCATGGGCGCCGTGACCTTCACCATGGCGGGAACCCGCATGCCCGGTCCCGAAGGAAGGGCCCAGCGGCTTACGGGCCTGATGCGCGACACCACCGAACGGTCGCGCGAAATCCGGCGGCTGTCCTATCTGGCCACCCGCGATGAGCTGACGGGCCATCTGAACCGCAACGCCCTGCGCGACGGCCTGGCCCAGATCATCGACAGCGCCAAGGACGAAAGCCGCAACTGCGCCTTCCTCGTGGCCTCGATCGACCGGCTGGCCATGATCAATGACAGTTTCGGCTTCGATGCCGGCGATGAAGTGATCATGGGCGTGGGCGAGCGCCTGGCCCGCACCCTGCGCTCCAGCGACATCATCGGACGCACTGCCGGCAACAAGTTCGGCGTGATCCTGAAGCAGTGCAAGGAGCATGAAATCGCCGTGGTGGTGGCGCGTCTGCGCGCCGCGGTGCGCGCCAACGGCATCGAGACGCGCTCCGGCGCGGTGTCGGCTACCTGTTCCGTGGGCGCTGTCTATCTTCCCCAGGCCGCTTCGACCAGCCAGGAAGCCATGCTGCGCGCCGAACAGGCCCTGGACCGTGCGCGCGCCTGCGCATGATGCAGATTTCCGACGAGGTGATGGAAGCGCTGAAGGAAAAGCGCCTGAAGCTGGCCTATCAGCCCATCGTTTCGGCCCGCGGTCGCAAGATTTCGCATTACGAATGTCTTTTGCGCCTGGTGAAGCCCGATGGCAGCGTGCTGAGCGCCGGTCATTTCGTGCCGGCGGCGGAGCAAATGGGCATCGTCCATCTGGTGGACCGTTTTTCCCTGGAATCCGCCATCGCCCAGCTCAAGGCCCATCCCGGTCTGACCCTGGCGGTGAATGTCTCCGGCACCGCCGCGTCAAATCCCGCCTGGCTGCAGAGTTTCGTGGATTATGTCAGGGCCGAGCGGGCGGTGGCGTCGCGCCTGATCGTGGAGCTGACCGAAACCGCCGCCCTGCATCACTTCGAGGAAAATGCCCGGTTCGTCTCCCAGCTTCGCGAGCTGGATGTGCGTGTGGCGATCGACGATTTCGGCGCCGGCTATACCTCGTTCCGCAATCTGCAGATGCTGCATGTCGATACGGTCAAGATCGACGGCTCCTATGTAAAGGAACTCAGCCAGTCGCCGGAAAACCAGGTCTTTGTCCGCACGCTAGTGGGCCTGGCGCGCAACTTCGACATCAAGACCGTGGCCGAATGGGTGGGCTCGGACGAGGATGCGGCGCTGCTGCAAAGCTTCGGCGTGGATTACTTCCAGGGATTCCATTTCGGCGAGCCGGTTATGGACCCCAATTGGGGTCCATAACCTGTTTTTATTTCCCCCATCCTTCGCAACTCGGGTTTGCTTCGCAAACACCTCGTTGCGACACCTTCCCCCTCCAGCGGCTGCGCCGCGAGGGGGAAGGGAGCTGTCGGATGCGGAAGGTCGCTCGGCGGAATGCCTCGCTCGAGATTCCTGGATAATTCCGGCCACTAGCCGCGCATTTCGCGCGGCGACCATCCGCTAGGGCCATGACCTGCCTCCCCCTTCGCGTGGGCAAGCACGCCCAAGGGGGAGGTGTCCGCGACGGGCGCCTGAGCGAAGCGAAGGCGTG
>CAYFKU010000057.1:0-15938 GCA_964343955.1 uncultured Rhizobium sp.
GTTTGGAGGCGCCCTGCACGATGCTCGACCAGCGCCGAATGAGCTGGGTCGGCGATATCGCCTGTTCCTGTGCAAATGCGGACAGCGACGCTTTGGCCGGGGCATGCACGCCCGGATTTCGCGGCGAAGATGGTTTGGCCGTGCGCTCGGCGGCACGGGCATCCGCCGCCATCAGCAGAAAGGCCGCCGCCAGCACACGCATCGCCGAAGCTTTTCCGGTCAGGGCAGACGCCAGGCGATGAAGCTGTCGCCGGTTCCGGTGCCGAAGGAGCCCTGGCCGCCGGCCGCGATCAGCACATATTGCTTCCCGTCCTTGCCCAGATAGGTCATCGGATTGGCGTGTCCGCCCGCCGGAAGCTTTACGTCCCATAGTGTCTTTCCGGTGGCTTCATCGATGGCGCGGAAATGCTGATCCTGGCTGGCGCCAATGAAGATCACGCCGCCGCGCGTCACCAGGGAGCCGCCGATATTGGGAGCTCCCAGCCGGAACGGCAGGCCCAGGGGATGGTTCCACGGACCGCTGTTGGACGCATCGCCGAACGGATGCTGCCAGATGGCCTTGCCGGTCTTCAAATCGACCGCCGTGATGAAGCCATAGGGCGGCCGCTGGCATGGAATGCCGAGCGGAGTCAGGAACCCGTCGAAATGCAGGCCATAGGGCGTGCCTTCCATGGCGGCGCCGCGATGGGGCGGGCGCGGCGCGTCCTTGGCGCGCGGGTCGCGGCTGGTGAACAGATGTTCGCGGTCGGCCTGCTCGCGCGAGATCAGTTCATCCCAGTCCGCCATCAGGTTGGAATTCACCACCAGCACGCCGCGGCTCTCGTCCAGGGATGCGCTGCCCCAGTCTATGCCGCCCAGCTCGCCCGGCGTCCGCACGGATGACCCGAAGCGCAGCGGCGTGAACATGCCGTGATAGCTGGCCTGGCGAAAACGGATGCGGCAATAGAGCTGGTCGAAGGGCGTGGTGCCCCACATGTCGCTTTCGGCCAGCGTGGGACCGGAAAAATCCGGCATGCCCGTGGAATAAGGCTGGGTCGGCGAAGCACGCTCGCCTGGAATGGTCGAAGGCGGCACCGGCCGTTCCTCGACCTTGGTGACCGGCTTGCCGGTGCGCCGGTCCAGCACGAAAAGCTGACCGGTCTTGGTCGGCTGGATCAGGACAGGGATCGTGCCGCCATTGGCGGGCATGTCCGTCAGGACCGGCTGCGCCGCCAGGTCATAGTCCCAAAGATCGTGATGCACGGCCTGATAGACCCAGCGCACCGTGCCGCTATCGGCATCCAGCGCCACCACGGCAACCGAGAAACGGTCATTCTGCGGCGTGCGGTGCGGGCCGTAATAATCAGGGCTGCCGTTGCCCATCGGCACATAGACAAGGCCCAGGGATTCATCGCCGCTGAACACAGTCCAACTGTTGGGTGTGGACTGGGAATAGGTCTTTCCCGGCGCGGGCGGGGCGTGATCGTCCGGCCTGTCGGGATCGAAGGCCCATTTCAGCGCGCCGGTCACCGCATCATATCCCCGGATAACGCCCGGCGGCACGCGCGTGGAAGCATTGTCGATGATATAGGCGCCGATGACCGCGGTGCCATGCACGATGGCGGGCGGGGAGGTCGGATTGATCCAGCCGCGCGTCGCGGGCTCAAGCCCCAGGCCTTCGGACAGATCCACAGCGCCGTCCTTGCCGAAACTGTGGCAGGTGGCGCCGGTTTTGGCATCGACCGCGATCAGCCTGTTGTCCACGGTGCCGACCAGGATACGGTCTAGGCATTCCGCCGTGCCGACGGGTGCGCGGAAATAGCTGACGCCCCGGCAGACACCGCGCCCGCCGGCGGACATGTCGATCCTGGTCTCGTGACGCCAGATCTCCTTGCCGGTGACAGGATCGAGCGCAAAGATGTCGCTGTGGGGCGTGCAACCGTAAAGCAGCCCATCGACCATGATCGGCGTGGTCTCATATTGATGCGCCGAATGCTTGTCTTTTTCGAACATGCCGGCGTGATAGGTCCAGGCCTGCTGCAGCTTGCCGGCATTGGCGGGCGTGATCTGGTCCAGACCGGAATAGCGCGTGCCGGACAGCGACTTGCCCCAATGGGTCCATTCACCCGTGGTCGCGCCTGCCGCCGCCTGCGCTGGAAGATCGCCGATCGCGGGCGGCTTCAGCGAGCCCAGGCCCAAAAGCGCCGCCATGCCCACGACCAGCGCCAGGGAAGCGGACAGTCTGAGCTTCATCGAGACGGGGCGATCGGTCGGCGCCAGCCACAACAGCCACAAGCCACCCACGGCCAGGAAGACCAGCCGCGGCATCAGTGCCCAGCCATCCAGGCCGACTTCCCAGAGCGACCAGGCCGCCGTTCCCAGCAGCACGGTCCAGTAGAGCCAGATACCCCAGACTTTGCGGCGTAGCACCAGCAGGCCGGCGATCAGGACAAGAGCGCCCGCGACCGCGTAATAGAGCGAGCCGCCCAGGCTGGCCAGGTAAAGCCCCGGCACGGCCATCGCCAGTCCGGTGATCAGCAGCAGAAGGAAAGACAAAATCCGCATGTTGCCCCGCGGTTGATGGACCCCGGCACGCACTTTAAAGCCCAGGGCGGAGGCTACAAGGGCTAGTCGTACCAGCCTGGCGCTTTTACCGCATCGCGATACCAGTCGATGGTATGGCTGAGCCAGAGCTGGGACCGGGTGCGGGTGATAAATTCCTCGACTTTCTTGCGCGATTCCGGCGTGCCCAGCGTCATCTCGCGCGGCGGCATTTTCCCCGTCGTCCGCTCCGCCGTGTAGTGATAGAGATCGCCCGACACCACCACCCCGCCGGTACGCGCCAGCTTCACGTAAAGCGACTGATGGCCCGGCGTATGACCGGGGGTGGAGAGCAGCACCACGCTGCCGTCGCCGAACACGTCATGATCGCCGTCGATATACTGGATCTTGCTGTGCGCCAGGGCGGCATAGTTGCGCGATGCCGCCGCGTTGGCGCCGGGTCCGAACATCATGTCATATTCAGCCTTGCGCGCCAGCCAGGTCGAGCGGGCATAGTCGTTGGCGTTGCCGACATGATCCCAGTGGGAATGGGAGATGGCGAGATAGGTGATCATCGGCGCGGTGACACCGATATTCGCCAGCTCGCCGCGCAGGGACCGGAATTTGAGCTGCCCTTCCTGCCCCATCATGTTTTCATAGATGGGCCGGCCGACCTGCAGGTCATTGAGGCCGGTATCGAACAGCAGCATGCCTTTGGGATGCATCACCAGAAAACAGGGATCGGCGAAATTGGGATTGCCGACATCGGCAAGCGTCAGGCCGAACCGTTCGGGCTGATACGAGATGATGGTGCCGCAATCCAGGACATAAAGCCGGGGGCTGTCCAGTTTGGGCACGGGCGGCAGGCCGGTCGGCGGCGCGGGCTGGGCGATAGCGCCAAACCCCAGAGCCAGGAATGCAGCCAGGGCCAAAGTCGCGCGCAGCATGAAAAGCCTCCCCCGTTGTTTTCCCCCATCGGGGAGCCGCCATCAGGCGCCGACCCTGGCCTTCTTGCAAGAGCTATCAAGACGGACCGGTTTGGTTTTAAAAATGGGCCATGCATCCCGACCTGCCCGAGCAAATGCTGGCCTATGCCATGCAGGCCATGCGAGCCGGCAAGCTCGCCGGCGCCGACCTGGCCCTGCGCGACCTTCTGGACATCCAGCCCGGCAATGCGCCCGCCCTGAATCTTCTGGGAGTCGTTGCCGCCCAGGTCGGCGCCCGCGAGCATGCCATCGCCTGCTTCGAAAAGGCGCTGGCGCTGGAACCCGATCACGTCAATGTGCGGGAGAATTTGCGCGCCGCCTGCGCCCTTCAACCGCCTGTCATGCCGCCCGGCGACCGCTATCTGCTGATCCGCGCCTGGGGCTTCGGCTTCTGGGCCGATGTCTCGCAGCTTCTGGGTTCGCTTCTTCTGGCCGAAGCGACGGGGCGCATACCCGTCACCTATTGGGGCGCCGAAAGCCGCTTCAGCGACAGGCGGGGCGGCGACGCATGGCGCCATTTTTTCGAGCCGGTGTCATCGGCAAGCCTGCAAACCCTGGCGCAAATCCCCAACGCCACTTTCTTTCCGCCACGCTGGCACAGCGGCAATCTGACTTCTGCCACCAGCGCCAAATGGGAAGGCAAAGGCAGTCGCGCCGGCGCGGTCTATTTTCTCAACCGGCCTGAGACGGTCGCGGTCAGCGATTTTCTGATAGGCGTGGCGGAGGTCGCGCCCTGGCTGCCCTCATCCCACCCGCTACATGGCAAGCCGACGGCCGAGATCTACCGCACTCTCATAGATCGTTATCTGAAGCCCCGCGCCGATATCCTGGCCGAGTGCGACGCCTTCCTGGCCAGGCATGTCAAAGGCAAACCTTTTCTCGCCCTGCATATGCGCGGCTCGGACAAGGCGATCGAGGACCCGAATCTGGAACAGACACAGGCCGCGCTGGCCGCGGCCGCCGATGCGGTCGATCCGTCCTGGCCCATACTTCTTCTCACCGACGATGCAGGCTGCCTGGCCCGCATGCGTGAACGCTATGGCGCGCGCCTGCTGACGACCGAATGCCAGCGGACCGGAACCGAAGAAGGCGTTCACTATCTTGAAGGCATCGATCCCGTGTGTGCCGGCCGTGAGGTGCTGACCGACGCCTGCCTTGCCTTGCGCGCAACGCGCTTCATCGGCAATGGCCGCTCCAATGTCTCGGCCATGATCGCATTCATGAAGGACTGGGCGCCCGATAGCTGCACCCTGATCGGCGGCTCACTGCTGCTGGAGCGCAACCTGCACGTTCACCGGCTGGAAATACTCGCGCCCGCCATCACTGGCGGATCGTGAAGGCCGCGCCGTTTTCGCGGCCGTTGCCCCAAAGGGAAAATGGATTTTCCGAGGTGGCCGCGCCCGGCGCGGGCGGCGAGGCCGCGACCAGTGTCAGGTCGAACACCAGCGTCTGGTTCGGCGGGACCGCGCCATTGGCGGCACCCCCGGTTCCCAGCGCCAGGTTGGCGGGCAGCACCACCAGCCAGCGGTCGCCGACATGCATCAGCGACAGGGCTTCCGCCAGGCCGGCCATGGAGACATTGGCCATGCCCAGGCTTGCCGGCAGAACGGGCGTGGTTGCATCCACCACCGTGCCGTCGATCAGGCTGACCTTGTAGGCGATGCGGACAACATCGTTGCCGCCGGGCCGGCGGCCCGTGCCGCTGCGCTGGACGCGATATTGCAAGCCGCTGGCCCGCAGGACGGTGCCGGGCTTTTTGGCGCTGTCCGCCAGGAAGGCGGCATTGGCGGCCGGAGTGAGCGCGGCATCCCCGGCTTTCGCCGCCGAGGTCATGGCCAGCGCGCCAGGCAGCAACAACAAAATGACAAGCCACTTCATCCCCGGCATTTTCGGTGACGCTGCGGCTTGCCGTCAATCGCGTTGGTTTTTCCGCCAAAAGCCGCCATCATGCCCAAAAATCCCCGAAACCGGGACAAAGAGGGCGAAGATGAAGAGACTCCTGCTCCTTGCCGCGGCCGCGCTGCTGCTGACGCCGGCAGCCCTGGCGCAAGCGCCTGCCTCCAAAGCGGGGCGCGAGAAGATCATCATCGATACCGATATCGGCGACGATATCGACGATGCCTTCGCCGTCGCGCTAGCGCTGAGCAGCCCCGAATTCGAGGTGCTGGGCTTCTCGGCCTCTTTTGGCGATACGCCGACGCGCGCCAGAATGCTCGACCGGATGCTGGGCGAACTGGGGCGCAGCGACATTCCCGTGGCGATGGGACCGGAGGTCGATGTCAACCGCAATGCCTTTACACAGCGCCGATATGCGGAAGGCGCCACCCAATTCCGGCGCGCAGCCCATCCCGCCTCGGTGGATTTCGTGCTGGACCAGGCACGCAAATTTCCCCATCAGGTGACATTGGTGGCGGTGGGGCCGCTGCCCAATGTGGGCGCCATGATCGCCAGGGACCCGGCCGCCTTCCGCCTGCTGAAGAAGGTTGTGATCATGGGGGGCTCGATCCGCACCATGACCGACCCCTATGGAGCCGCCGCGCCCATCCCGCCGCATCCGGAATGGAACATCAAGAACGACATCGCCGGCGCCAAGGCGCTGTTCGCCGCCGGGGTACCGCTGCAGGTGCTGCCGCTGGATTCGACCGCCAACCTGAAAATGCACGAAGTGGCGCGCACCGCCCTGTTCGCCCATGGCAGCATGATGACCAATATTCTGGCCGGGCTTTATTATGAATGGCGCGCCCAGACCCGAAATCCGACACCCATTCTTTACGATCCCATGACTTTGGCCTCGATGCTTGAGCCGTCGCTCTGCCCGCTGACGCCCATGCACCTGACGGTGGACGATGCCGGCAATACCAAAGAGACACCGGGCGCGCCCAATGCCGAGGTCTGCCTGCATTCCGACGCGGACGCCTTCCTGCAATTCATGGTCCGGCGTGTGACCGCGCATTGATGGATATCAACCAGCTCTATTCGGCGGCGCTGGCGGCGCAGCGATCCGGCCGGGAGGCGGAGGCCGAACAGCTCTACCGCCAGATTCTGGATCAGATGCCCGTGCCTGAAGCGCTGGTCAATCTGGGCAATCTGCTGGCGCGGCAGGGCCGCCATGGCGAAGCCTTGCCGCTCTACGACCAGGCGCTGGCAGCGCGGCCGGATTTTCTGGAAGCCCTGTTCAACCGCGCCGGCCTGCTGCTGGAACAGAAAAATCATGACGGCGCGCTGGAAAACTATGACCGCATTCTGGCGCTGCGCCCGGACATGGCCGCGGCCTGGAACAATCGCGGCAGCGCCCTGCGCGCCCTAGCGCGGCTGGAAGATGCGCTGGCGAGTTTCACGCGCGCCGCGGCGCTGAACCCCGGCCATGTGAATGCCCTGGTCAACCGCGCCATGGCCTTGTGGGACCTGCGGCGGCTGGAAGAGGCGCTGGCCGCCGCGCAGAGCGCCCTTTCCGCCCAGCCAGGCCATCCAGAAGCGCTCTATGTCCGGGCCAATATCCTGCGCGACCTGGGGCGCATGGCCGAAGCGCTGGCCGGCTATGAACAGACCTTGTCGGCGCAGCCTGCGCATCCGCACGCCCTGAATGGCGCAGCCCAGGCGGCGCTGGCGCTGAGCGACTGGCAGAAAGTCGATGCCCTGACGCCCCGGCTGAAGGACAATGCTGCCAATGGCCCAGCGCTGATCCAGCCCTTCGTGCTGCTTGGCTATGACGACGATCCCGCCCTGCAGCGGCGCTGTGCCGAAAATTATATCAACCGCACCGTACCGGCGCGCCAGCCCCTGGCGGCGGGCCGCTATAGCCATGACCGCATCAGGCTGGCGTATCTGTCCGCCGATTTTCATCAGCATCCGACCGCCCAGCTGATGGTGGAGCTGTTCGAGCGCCATGACCGGGCCCGCTTCGATGTCATGGCGATTGCCTTTGGACCTGACGACAACAGCCCGATGCGGGCGCGCCTGAAAAAGGCCGTCGATCATTTCGAGGATGTGCGGGGCCGCAGCGACACCCAGGTCGCGCAATGGATGCGGGCACGGGAAATCGACATCGCCATCGATCTGAACGGCCACACCATGGGCGCGCGGCCCGGCATACTGGCGCATCGCCCCGCGCCGGTCGCGGTGAATTACCTGGTTTATCCCGGCACGATGGGCGCGCCCTTCATCGACTATATTCTGGCCGACCGCATCGTGCTGCCGATGGACCAGCAGCCTTTCTGCCGGGAACGGATTCTGCACCTGCCGGATTGCTATCAGGCCAACGATGCGACGCGCGCCCTGGCGCCGCCGCCATCGCGCGCCGAGGCCAGGCTGCCGCCCATGGGCTTCGTCTTCTGCTGCCTCAACAATGGCTGGAAGATCACAAGGCCGCTGTTCGACATCTGGATGCAGCTTCTGCATCAGGTCGCCGGCAGCCTGCTCTGGCTGCTGGACGGCCCGCATGCCGACAATCTGCGGCGCCAGGCACAGGCGCGCGGCATCGATCCCGCCCGCCTGGTCTTTGCACCCAAAGTCGCGCCGGACGCGCATCTGGCGCGGCACCAACTGGCCGACCTGTTTCTCGACACCCTTCCCTATGGCGCGCATACCAGTTGCAGCGAGGCGCTGTGGGCGGGCCTGCCGGTGGTCACCTGTTACGGCAAGTCCTTTACCGGCCGCGTTGCCGCCAGCCTGTTGAAAGCCATCGACCTGCCGGAACTGGTGGCAACCAATCTGGCCGGTTACGAAAGACTGGCGCTGGATCTGGCGACAAATCCGGCGCTGCTGGCCGCCACCAGACAGAAGCTGGCCCGCAACCGGCCCACGACGCCGCTCTATGACAGCGATCGCTTCCGGAAAAATATCGAAGCCGCTTACGAGACGATGCTCGGTTAAACCCGTGCATTCTGCCCGTGGGGTTTACAGCGCCTTCGGCCGCTTCTTGGGATCGAATCCGTAAAAGGCTTCCGGATTTTCCACCAGAATGCGGTGGCGCAACTTTTCGTCCGGCGCCCATTCCGCCAGAAGATTGAGCAGCACCACATCGTCGGGCATGGCCACCGGATTGAGCTTCTTGGTGGCATCGGGATGCGGCCAGTCGCTGCCCCAGACGCAGCGCTCGGGCGCCGCCTTGATATAGGCGCGCGCCGCCGCGCTGGCGCCCTCATAGTGCGGCGCCGTGCCGCCGCCATACAGATAGGCGCCCGAGACCTTCACCCAGCCATGACCGGAATCCAGAAGCTTGCGCACGGTGACGAATTGCGGCCCCCTGGTATCCACCGCTCGGCCCAGATGATCGATGATCACCGGCACCGGCAGGCTCAGCAGCAGGCTTTCCATCTGGACGAGCTGTTCCGGCGGCATGTTGCACTGGATATGCCAGCCCATGGCGGCGATGCGCCTGGCGAGCGGCATGACTTCCTCGGCGCTGACCGGATTGCCAAGTCCGAACTGGATGCGCACACCGCGCACGCCGGCGGCATTGAGCTTTTTCAATTCCGCGTCGGTCACCCTGGAATTGACCACGCAGACGGCGCGGCAATTCTCGCCCATCTGTGCCAGCACATCCAGCACACAGGAATTGTCGGTGCCATAGGTCGAAGGCTGCACCATCACATTGCGGCTGGTGCCCAGTCTCTTCTGCAGGGCGCGATAGTCCGACACCGTCGCGTAAGGCGGCTTGAGCACCGCGTTGGGATTATAGGCGAAACGCGGATCGTAAATGTGGTGATGGCAATCGGTGGCCCCATTGGGCACCGCAAAATTCACCCGCTTGTCCCTGGCGAAAGCGGGCGTCGCCGCCATGGCCACGCCCGCAACGACAGTCCGGCGATCCAGACGCATTATTTCTTCCCCTTATAGGTCACTTTCCAAATCGTCTGACCGACATCGTCGGCGACAAGCAGGCTGCCGTCGCCTGCCACCGCTAGGCCGACCGGCCGGCCCCAGGCTTTTGGCGGATTGTTGGATATCCCGTCCCAGAAACCGGTCAGGAAATTGTCATAGCCGCCGACAGGACGCCCGTTCTTCATCTTGATCCGGACGACCTTGTAGCCGTGCGGCTTGCTGGTGTTCCAGGAGCCGTGCAGCGAGACAAAGGCATCGCCCTTATAGTCGGCGGGAAAATTGCTGCCGGTGTAAAAGGCCAATCCGGTGGGCGCGCTATGAGCCGGAAAAAGCACGTCGGGCACAATGGCTTTGGACACCATATCGGGCCGCTTGGCGCCCAGGTCGGGATCGGGATTGGATCCGGTATAGCTCCAGGGATAGCCGTAAAAGCCGCCCGGCTTCACATAGGTGAAATAGTCCGGGGGAAGATTGTCGCCCAGTCCGTCACGCTCGTTCACGGCCACGAACAGGTCGCTGGTGCCGGGATAGACGGCGATGCCGACCGGGTTGCGGATGCCGCTGGCATATTCCACCAGCTTGCCCTGGACCACCTTGAAGATTTTGGCGCCCGGCTGGTATTCCGAGACATTGTCGTGGCTTCCCATCTCGACAAAGATGCTGCCGTCCGAAGCCAGCGCCAGGTTGCGGGTGGCGTGCATACCGGAATTGCGCAGGTCGGGGCCGGTGGTCAGTTTTTCGGGCTTGCCCGCCGCGGTTTGGCCCGGCTTGTAGGGCACGCGATACACCGCCATCAGGTCGCTGAAATAGAAATATCCGTCCTTCAGCGCCATGCCCTGCGGCTTGATGAGGCCGCTGACGAAGGTGAAGCGCTGGTCCGCGGCGCCCGTCCCCTTGCTGTCACGCAGCAATGTGATCTTTCCCGCGATGCGCTCGCTCACAAAGACATCGCCATTGGGCGCGGTCAAAAGCCCCCGCGCATTGTCCAGATGGTCGGCGAAGATGGACACCGCAAAGCCCGGCGGGGCCTGGGGCGCCATGCCGGCCGGACGCGGAATTTTGGTGTTGTTGTTCGCCACCGCGGGAGAGGCGTAGGGCTTGGGGAGGTCGGAGACTTTCAGCTCGAAATGCTGACCGGGCCGGTCCACCGCCCAGGCGGCCACCGGCAGCAGAAGCCCCAGCGAAACGGACAGAAATCGCTTCATGACCCTCCCCCAAACGCCGTCTTCAGCGGCATTGAGCGGAATGATGGCGGGGTGCGGCTGCAAAAACAATGGTGCGGCCTGCCGGTAACGCCTAAAAGCGCGACATGACCAGCGAAACCCGAAAAACCAAAGCCCAGGCCTGGTTCGAGACCTTGCGCGACCGCATCATGGCGGCCTTCGAGGCGCTGGAAGATGCCGCCCCCGATCATCTCTATCCGGGCGAGCCGGGCCGCTTCGTCAGGACGCCCTGGTCCCGGGGGGATGAGGAAGGCGGCGGCGTGATGGGCATGATGCGCGGCCGGCTGTTCGAAAAGGTTGGCGTACACACCTCCACCGTGTTCGGCGCGTTCACGCCGGATTTCGCCAAGCTGGTCAAGGGCGCCGACCAGGATCCGCACTTCTGGGCCAGCGGCATCAGCCTGATCGCCCATATGAAAAATCCGCGCGTGCCGGCGGTGCATATGAACACCCGCATGATCGTCACCACCGAGGGCTGGTTCGGCGGCGGCGCCGATCTCAACCCCACGCTGGACCTTGCGCGCACCGAGCAGCATCCAGACACGGTGGATTTTCACGCGCGGCTGAAACAGGCCTGCGACGGCTTCGACGCCGAATGGTATGCGAAATACAAGAAATGGGCCGACACCTATTTCTGGCTGCCACATCGCGCCGAGCCGCGCGGCGTGGGCGGCATCTTCTATGACCATCATAACAGCGGCGACTGGGATCGTGATTTCGCCTTCACCCAGGCGGTCGGCGAGGCCTTTCTGGACATACAGCCCCAGATCATCGCGCGCCGCATGGAGGAAGCCTGGACTGAAGAAGAGCGTCACGAACAGGCCAAGTGGCGCGGCCGCTATGTGGAATTCAATCTGCTCTATGACCGCGGCACCCATTTCGGGCTGAAGACCGGCGGCAATGTCGAAAGCATCCTGTCCTCCATGCCGCCGGTGGCCGAATGGATGTGACGATGCGCCTGGGTTCGCGGGGATCGCCGCTGGCGCTGGCCCAGACCCGCCAGGTCGCCGGCATGCTGGCCGCCAAAAGCGGCGCCGCGCTGGAAAGCTTTCCGATCGAGACCTACATGACCAGCGGCGACCGGCTTTCCGGCCGGTTGCAAGATCAGGGCGGCAAGGGCCTTTTCACCAAGGAACTGGATGAAGCCCTGCTGGATGGGCGCATCGATTGCGCCATCCATTCCATGAAGGACCTGCCGACCCGCATGCCGCCCGGCATCGTTCTGGCGGCGGTTCCGGCCCGCGAAGACCAGCGTGACGCCTTCATCGCCACGCGGGCCAAAAGCCTGGCGGAATTGCCCCCGGGCGCCACCGTCGGCACGGCTTCATTGCGGCGTCAGGCCCAGACCCTGCACCTGCGGCCCGACCTGAAAGTGGAGCTGCTGCGCGGCCGGGTGGAGACACGGCTGGCCAAGATCGAAAGCGGCGCCTTCGATGCCACCTATCTGGCGCTGGCCGGTTTGCGCCGGCTGGGGCTGGCGCAGCATGTCGCCTCGATCGTCGATCCGGACATCATGCCGCCGGCGCCCGGACAGGGCGCGCTGGCCATCACCGCCCGCGCCGGCGACGACAAGACCTTGCAGCTTCTTGGCCTGCTGAACCTGGCCGAGCATGCCACCACCACCAGCGCGGAGCGCGCCTTTCTGGAAGCGCTGGACGGATCCTGCCGCACGCCGATCGCGGCGCGGGGCGCCATCTCGGGCGACACGCTCACGCTCCTTGGCGAAGTCCTGACGCCGGACGGCAGGCATCGCTGGCGCCGGCAGGAGAGCGTGGCGCTGGGCGGAGCGCCGGATGAGGCGGCCCGCGCCCTTGGCCTGAAGCTGGGCGCGGATATTCGCGCCGAGGCGGGAGAGCTTTACACCGCCCATTTCGGCGACCAGGGCTGGTAGTGAGGCGCGACTGGCATAACCGCTCAAATCGGTCCAGCGGACCGATTTGAGCGCCGAGCGCGCCGAGCTCGAGCGAGGCGCCGCGCCGGGAAGGCGCTCAAGGCCCCTTTCACGCCGGGTATTTTTGGCGCAGCATCCCCCCAACAAAAAGGCGATACGCCACCGGGAGGACAAAGATGCTCAACAAACGCGATTTTCTGACGGGCAGCCTGGCCGCCGGCATGGCGACGGGTGCCGCCGCCGCGGCGCTGGCGCAAACACCCGCACCGGCCAATGGCCTCAATCCGCCGCGCACCATTCCGCACGGTATGATGAAAACCACGCGCCTGTTCAAATATCCCAAGGGGTACGGCAACGGCCTGGCGGTCGCGCCGGAGGGCCTGTGGATCGCCGAGCAGAAGATGACGGGCGATTCGGCGCGCCGCTATGGCTTGCCGGAGCCGACGGATCCGCGCGAAGCCGCCTGGCTGGTGGACTGGAACGGCAAGCTGCTCAAGACGGTGATGACCAACTGCCGCAACTGTTCCGGCATGGCCTATGGCAATGGCCATGTCTGGATGATGGCAAACCAGGAACCGCAGGGCTGTTTCGAAGTCGATATGGACAGCAAGGAAATCAGCCATCGCCAGATCCCGCTCGCCTGGCCGGGACAGAATGGCGGCGGCAGCCATGGCGCCCAGTGGCACAACGGCAAGTTATGGATCGCGGCCCTGCGTCCCCGGCTGCTGCTGCGCGTCGATCCCAAGACCTGGACGCCGGAAGTCGCGGTCTCGACCTACACCACGCCCGACAAGCCGCGCACCCATGACATGACCATCGACGATCAGGGCAATATCTGGCTGGTGATCGGCAATGACAGCACCAACTACAAGGACGGCAGGCCGGGGCTGGTCAAATATGACGGCCAGACCGGGCAGATCGCGGCGACATACGATTTCCTGCCGGGATCATGCGACCCGCACGGGCTGGAATGGCACAATGGCACGCTGATCAGTTGCGATGCGGGCATTCATCCGGGCTGGCCCAATGGCGACAGCCCGCATGCCGGCTGGGTTTTCAAGATCGAACCGGCCTAGCGCGCTTCTTTCGCGTCTTCGTCACGCCACAAAAGCCGTCGCGCTAGTCAACGCGGAAGCCGGCTCGCGTTGAGACGTATGACGAATCGAGAGCCGCGATGCTGGGGCACCCCAACAGCTTGAGGGTGCGGATGATGTCGGCGCGGAAAATCTCGATGGCGCGCTCGACCCCGGCATCGCCCGCCGCCGCCATGCCATAGGCATAGCCACGGCCCAGCAGCACGGCCTTGGCGCCCATGGCGATGGCCTTGACCATGTCGGAGCCGCGGCGGATGCCGCCGTCGTAAAGCACCTCGACCTTGTCGCCCACCGCTTCGACAATGCCCGGCAGCACGCGCAGGGAGCCGGCGCAGCCGTCGAGCTGGCGGCCGGCATGGGTGGAGACGACAATGCCCTGGGCGCCGGCATCGACCGAACGCTTTGCGTCTTCAATGGTCATGACGCCCTTCATAACGATGGGGCCGTCCCACAGCTCGCGGATCCATTTCAGATCGGTCCAGGACACCTGGGCCGATTCCAGCGCCGCCGCCACGTCGATCGCCGCCAGGGGACCGGAGCCCGGCACCACGATATTGGGAAAGGGCCGCGTCATGCCGTCGGCGATGAAGCCCGCCAGCCAGCGCGGATGCATCAGGATGTTCGGCAGATAGGGAATCTTGGCGAAGGGATTTTTGCCCATCAGCGCCTTCATGCCGTTGCGGGCATCCTTTTCCCGGTTGCCGGCCACCGGCGTGTCGATGGTGACGAACAGGCCCTTGTAACCGGCGGCCTTGGCCCGGGCGATGGCGCCCTCGGCGGCGGCGCGTCCACCGGCCAGATAGAGCTGATAGAATTTCGGGCCTTCGGATTGCGCCTTCACATCCTCGATCGTGTGGCCCGACATGGTGGAAAGGATATAGCCAGTACCGTTGCGTCCGGCGGCCCTGGACGCCGCCAGCTCGCCGCGCGGGTGCATCAGCCTGGAATAACCGATCGGGGCCAAGAGGAAGGGCAGCGCAAGTTTCTGGCCCAGCACCGTGACGGACAGATCGCAGGCGGGCGTCGCCACGGCAAAGCGCGGCTTGAGATAGACCTCGCGAAGGGCGCGCTCGCTGTCCCTGAGCGTCACTTCATCGTCGGCGGCGCCGTCCAGATAGTCGAATACCGCATCCGGCAGCCGGGCCCGCGCCAGACGACGCAGATCCTTGACATTGATGACCCTGGGAGAGGCGAGCGACATGAGGCAAAGTCCGGAAATACCGGCCGGTTTATGCCCCCAAATGCCGGGCATTTAAAGCGGGCTCTCTCACAAAGCGATGGGACTAAAAGGCCGACAGGCCGGTCTGGGCCCGGCCCAGCACCAGGGCATGGATGTCGTGCGTGCCCTCATAGGTGTTTACGGCTTCCAGGTTCAGCATGTGGCGCACCACATGGTAATCGTCGGCGATGCCGTTGCCGCCGTGCATGTCGCGCGCCTCGCGGGCGATGGCGAGCGCCTTGCCGGCATTGTTGCGCTTCAGGAGGCTGATCGCCTCCGGCGCCAGCCGGCCCTCCTCCATCAGCCGCCCGGCGGTCAGGCAGGCATTCAGCCCCAGCGTGATTTCGGTCTGCATGTCAGCCAGCTTCTTCTGGTAAAGCTGGTTCGCCGCCAGCGGCTTGCCGAACTGCCTGCGCTCAAGACCATAGCGGCGCGCCGCATGCCAGCAGAATTCGGCCGCGCCCATGGCGCCCCAGGCGATGCCGAACCGGGCGTGATTGAGACAGGTAAAGGGACCCTTGAGGCCTTCGACATCCAGCAGGCGATCCTGGGAGATTTCCACATCCTCCATCACGATCTGGCCGGTGACACTGGCCCGCAGGGAGAATTTGCCTTCGATCTTCGGCGTGGAAAGACCCTTGTCGCCGCGCTCCAGCACAAAGCCGCGGATGCGGTCGTTGAGCTTGGCCCAGACGACAAAAACTTGCGCAAGCGGGGCATGGGTGATCCAGGTCTTGGCGCCGGACAGAACAAATCCCCCCGCGACCTCGCGCGCCCGCGTCAGCATGCTGCCGGGATCGGAGCCCGCTTCCGGCTCGGTCAGCCCGAAGCAGCCGATCCATTCGCCGCTGGCGAGTCTGGGCAGATATTTCGTCTTCTGCGCATCGCTGCCGAAAGCGTGGATGGGATGCATCACCAGACTGGATTGCACGGACAGGGATGAGCGGAAGGCGGAATCCACATGTTCGAAGGCCCGCGCGATCAGGCCATAGGCGACCGGCGATATGCCGCCGAATTCGTCAATGGTGCTGCCCAGCAGCCCCAGCGCGCCCATCTCCCGCAAAAGGCCTGGATCGAAATGCTCATGCCGGTGCATCTCTTTGACCGCCGGCATCAGGCGATCCTGCGCGAAACGGCGGGCGGTGGACGCCACCTGCCTTTCCTCCTCGCGCAGCGCGGATT
>CAYFKU010000058.1:0-12275 GCA_964343955.1 uncultured Rhizobium sp.
GACTTCGCGTTTCCCGCCCATGTCGCCCCGCCCCTGCTGGCCCGTTACGAGGTCGGCATGACCTATGGCGCCCATGCCGACAATTCGCATATGCGCTTTGGAAACGAGGTGCACCGCTCGGACCTTTCGGCGACGGTGTGGCTCAACCCGCCGCAGAGCTATGAAGGCGGGGAACTGGTGGTGCATCTGGGCACCAAGCCGGTCGTCATCAAGGGCGAGCCCGGCAGCGTGGTGATCTATCCTTCCACCCAGCTCCATGAAGTGACGCCTGTGCGCCGGGGCCAGCGCCTGGTTTCCATCACTTTCATCGAAAGCATGATCCCCGACGAATTCCTCCGGACCCAGCTTTTCGAGCTCAATGAGGTGGCCGCCCTGGAGGGGCTGAAAATGGAGTGGAGCAGCCGGGTGCGGCTGGAAGCGGTAAAAAATAACCTTCTGCGCCTGTGGGCCCGCGGCTGATATCTTTTTAAGATATTGTTTTTGCTGAATTATATTCTGAACTTGGACACACCGTCACAAATGTGCCCATTAAGTGCTTGTTGAAACCCTCCGGGCACCCTACAAAATCTCGTTCGGCAGAGCGGCGCGATTCTCGCGGCCGCCGCGCCTTCCCTGAAAAGCCCGCCCCCGCGCCAACGCGCCAGTGCCGGCGCCCTCAGGACCCCTCCAAGCCCTCAGCCTCGGCTGGCGGCCCCGTGTAGTAACAATGACTGTCAAATTTGCGCCCCCATCCGACGCTGTCCCGGTTTTGATGACCGTTTCGACGGATGGGTTTGCGCGTCCCACATCCACTGACAATTCGCGCCGCCGTTTGTTTGCAGAGGGGGCGCCTGCCGCACCCCGAGCCGCAGCACTCCGCGCGCGCGCCGGAGATTTCCATGACCAAACGCATGCTCATCGACGCCAACCACCCGGAAGAAACCCGCGTGGTGATCGTGGACGGTTCCAAGGTCGAAGAGTTTGATTTCGAGGCTGCATCCAAGCGTCCTCTCAAGGGCAATATCTATCTTGCCAAGGTGACGCGGGTTGAACCGTCGCTGCAGGCCGCCTTTGTCGAATATGGGGGCAATCGCCAAGGCTTCCTGGCCTTCGCCGAAATCCATCCCGACTATTACCAGATCCCGGTAGCCGACCGGCAGGCCCTGTTGGCCGAGCAGGAGGCCGAAGCCCGCCGCCGGCAGGAAGACGATATCGAGAGCTTCGAGATCACCGGCGCCAAGTCCCAGGACGGCGACGCCGAGGAGAGCGACGAGGCCGAGGAAGAGGCCGACACCGAGGAAACGGTGGAAATGGCGCCGCTGGTGCCACTGGATCCCACCGCCGAGGACCAGTCCGGCGAGGACGCCGCGGCCGAAACCGGCCCTGATGCCGAAGACGGGCAGGCCGACAGCGCCGAAGACGACCAGGACGAGGTCTTCGTCAATCATCCGGGCGCCAGCGTGGAGCCCTTCGAAGAGCCGGCCAAGCCGGAAGCCCCCGCCCAGGCCCTGGCCATCGACGACCGCAACGATCCTGAAATTTCGGCCGAGGACGCCGCCGGGGAATTCGCAGCCGAAACCGCAGCCGAGACCGAAGGCGAGTTGGAACCCGTTTCCGACGGAGAAATTCCGGAAGCCGCCGAAATGCCGGAACAGGCCGGTGACGAAGCCGCGCAGGAAGCCACGGCGGAATCCGGCGAGACCGCCGATGCCCAGTCGCCCTCCGCCCAGAAGCCGACCCAGCGCTGGGTCCGCCGCAAGCATTACAAGATTCAGGAAGTTATCAAGCGCCGCCAGATCATCCTGGTCCAGGTGGTCAAGGAGGAACGCGGCAACAAGGGCGCCGCGCTCACCACCTATCTGTCACTGGCCGGCCGCTATTGCGTGCTGATGCCCAACACGCCGCGCGGCGGCGGCATCTCCCGCAAGATCACCAATGCCGCTGACAGGAAGCGCCTGAAGAGCGCGGCGCAGGGCCTGGACCTGCCCGAAGGCATGGGCCTGATCATCCGCACCGCCGGCGAGAACCGCACCAAGCTCGAGATCCGGCGCGACTATGACTATCTGCTGCGCCTGTGGGACACGATCCGGGAAAAGACCCTGTCGTCCAATGCGCCGGCCTGCGTCTATGAGGAAGGCAACCTGGTCAAGCGGGTGATCCGCGACCTCTACAACAAAGACGTCCAGGACGTGGTGGTGGAAGGCGAGGAAGGTTTCCGCGTCGCCAAGGACTTCATGCGCATGCTGATGCCGACGCATGCCAAATATGTCCACCAGTACAAGGACAGCGTCCCCCTCTTCCAGCGCATGCACATCGAATCCCAGCTGGACTCGATGTTCTCGCCCACCGTCACCCTGAAATCGGGCGGCTATATCGTCATTAACCAGACCGAGGCCCTGGTCTCGATCGACGTCAATTCGGGCCGCGCCACGCGCGAACATTCGATCGAGGAAACGGCGCGCAAGACCAATCTGGAGGCCGCCAGCGAAGTCGGCCGCCAGTTGCGCCTGCGCGACCTGGCCGGCTTGATCGTGATCGACTTCATCGACATGGAAGACAGCCGCAACGACCGCGAGGTCGAGCGGCGCCTGCGCGATGCGGTCAAGAACGATCGCGCCAGGGTGCAGATCGGCAAGATCTCGCAGTTCGGCCTTCTGGAAATGTCGCGCCAGCGCCTGCGCGCCGGCGTGATCGCCGGTTCGACCGTCACCTGCCCCCATTGCGCCGGCACCGGCCTGGTGCGCTCCATCGAGTCCACCGCCCTGCGCGTGCTGCGCGGGCTGGAGGAGGAAGGCGAGAAGAGCCGCGCCGCCAGCGTGAGCGTGAAGGTATCCAGCGAAGTGGCGCTCTATATCCTCAACCAGAAGCGCGGCGAGCTCACGCGCATCGAAAATGAACATGCCATGGCGATCAGCTTCGATCCCAAGGACGGCATGGCCGCCGGCTCCTTCGAGATCGAGCGCGTCAAGAGCCGCGACCCCGGCGAGCGGCCCAGGGCTCATGCCGTGGGCATCGAGGCGGGCTTCGTGCCCTCCAGCGAGCCGGAACCCGAATATGAAGAAGAGGTCGAAGAGGACGAACCCGAAGCCGAAGAGGCCGAGTACGCCGCTGCCGACGCCGATGAGAGCGCAGAAAATGAGGATCGCCAGGATAGCGGGCCGCGCGAAGGCCGTGGCGGCCGCCGCCGGCGTCGCCGTGGCGGTCGCGGCCGCGGGCGCGACCGCGAACGCGGCGAACGCAGCGACGCTGCCCAGGGGCAGGCGGAATCCGGCATCAGCACCGCCTCCGAGGCGGCCCAGATGGCCGAACAGGGCGAAGACGGTCCGGACGACGACCAGCAGGGCGGCGACCAGGATGGTTCACAAGACAATCAGGGCGGACAGCAGCTGGGCGAAAATGGCGAACCCCGCCGCCGCCGTCGTCGTCGCCGCGGACGTCGTGGCGGCCGCGACCGCAACGACCGCCCCCAGGAAGGCAGCGCGCCCCAGTCCGAAGGCATGGAGCATCATCAAACCGGCTTTGTCAGCGAGGCCGACCGCTTCGGTTCTGTCCAGGACGAGATCGACACCACACCGTCCGACAGCCGTCATGCGCCGGGCGCACCGTCGGCCCCGGTCTGGTCCCTGAAGGACGATATCGACACCACGCCGTCGGCCGCGCCGCTGCCTACGGGTCCGGCGCCCTTCCTGTCGCAGAATGACGAGATCGACACCACGCCGCAGGATGACGGCAAGCCCAAGAAAAAGGGCTGGTGGCAGAAGACGTTCGGCGGCGAGTGAGGGGCTGACACCCTGCCTGATGAATAAGCCCGGTTATTGCTTCGGCGTGCCCGGCACCTTCAGCAGATCGCGGGTCCAGGGCAGCGCCGCCTCGCACCAGATCTGCCGCTGCGGCGGCAACTGGGCCCTTTCCGCAAGCGGGCCGATGCGCAGCGTATAGGTCCTGGCGCCCACCGCATCCGCCGAATAAAGCGGGGTGCCGCAATCGCCGCAAAAGACCTGGGCCCGCCTGTTGCCGCTTTCCGCGGTCTTCACATAGGTTTTGGGCGCGCCCCTGAGCAGGCGGAAGTCTTCCAGCCGCACGGGCACCGATGCGCGTATCGCGGCGCCGGAGAGCGTCTGGCAATCGATGCAATGGCAGACCACGGCGCGGGCCGGATCGACCTCGGCCTCATAGGCGATGGCCCCGCAATGACAGGCGCCATGGACCATCATGGCAGGGGCGTCGCTATCAGAATTTCCGCCGCCACGCCCGCGCCATGGGCGCCAGGATCGGTCAGCGCCACGCAGGCCTGATCGTCACAGGACACCATATTGACCGTGTCATAGGGCGCATTGCCGGTGCCGCGCATATCGCCGCGCTTGCCCATGGTGCGTCCGCCCCCGCCCTGCAGCACGGCATAAAGCGCCGCTGCGGTGCCATTGGGGCCGCCCGCGCCCGCGCCCGCCAACGCAACCTGCCCCGCGCTGGTGGCAATCACCGGCGCGAGGAACGCGCTGGCCAAACCCGCCGCGCTTGACGGGGTCTGCGCCAGCACGACCCCTGTGCCGGTGGCCGTGCGTCCCGAACCGAAGGGGCCGTTCATGGTGACAGCGCAGGACGCGCCCATGCCATTGGCATCCACCGCGGCAAAGCCGGTCGAGCCCAGGTCGCGCGGCAAGGCGCCGACGCCGAACCCGGCCGTGGTCTGGCGCACGGCATTGCGCATCGCCGCCACCGGGTCCCGGCTGGCGCGCAGATTGCGCGAAAGATTGTCCATCATCGCGCTCGTGAAGGCCCCGGCGCCCGTGCGTGCGCCCGGCAGCCATGCAATCACGCCGCCGGCGGGGCGCGAGCGCGCCGGACCCTGCAAGGCGCTTGTCGCCGCCAGTTCGCCCGCGCTGATGCCGCCGCCCTGCGCGCCGGAATAGGCGACGAGCTTCGCCGCGACATCGCCCTTGAAGAAACCGTCCGCCTGGTACTGGCGGATCTGAGTCATGGTCAGGCCAAGAGCCGTGTTGCGGGTCTCAGCGCCGGCTGCCAGCGGCGCTCCATTCTGGTCCAGGAATTCCGCCGCCAGGCTTGCATCCAGGCGCAGCAGGTTCTGGGTCGCGGCCAGCCGCGCCGCCAAAGCCTGGGAAACCGGAAAACCTGTCGCCGCAAAGGCCTCGCCCGGCGCCACCACGCGCTGCCACGGCAAGGCGCCGTAAACCTTCTGCATGGCGGCGAAGCCGGCCACCGCGCCGGGAAGCGCAAAGGCGCCGCCGGCCTTGGGAGCCTTGGTGAGAAAATCGAATTCGGTCACCTGTCCGCCGGCGTCGCGCACCAGACAGATGCCGCCCGATCCCAGCCCCGCCGCAACTGGATAGGTTGCCGTCAGGGCGAAGAACATGGTGCTGACGGCATCGACGGCGCTGCCGTTCGCCGCCAGAGCAATGGCGCCCGCGCGCGCGGCCAGCGGCTCATCGGCCACCGCAATGCCGCCGCGCTGGGCCAGGCTCTGCTCGCTGGCGGTATAGGTCTTGGGAACATCCGAAAGGCCCACGGTGGCGGCAGCATGGTCACCCAACCGGGATACGGTCTGGCAACCGCCCAGGAACAGAGCAGGCGCCGCGAGAAGAGCAAGAAGGCGTGAGCGCATGAAAGGGGCGTAATCCTCAAAGGCCGGATGGAGGGCCGAAACATGCCGGCCGCGGGCCTCTTATGCCCCAGCCCGGGGCGGTTCGCCAACCTTTGCCGGACGGCCATAAATGGGTTTCCGGGGGCGGTTTGACCTTGCCGGTGGGACCCCATAGGTTCGCCCGCATGGGGTTTGGGGCGGGGCAACGGAGTGCTGGCTTGTCGCTGAAACATCCTCAATGGCGCAAAATCTGCTTTGCGCTCGGCATGGCGCTGACGCTTCTGGCCTATGCCATTCCCGCCCAGGCCCAGGGCATCAGCATGCTGCGCGACACCGAGACCGAGGAAATGCTCCGCGGCTATGAGGCGCCCCTGGCCAAGGCGGCGGGCCTCGACCCGGTGCCGCGGGTCTGGCTGGTGGGCGACAATATCATCAATGCCTTCGTCACCTATGGCGACCCCGGCGAGAACATGTTCATTTTCTCGGGCATCCTGCTCTGGCTGAAGACCCCCAACGAGATGATCGGGGTGATGGCGCATGAAACCGGCCATATCTCGGCCGGGCATCTGTCGCGCGGCATGTACGGCATGAAGAAGGCGATGATCCCCATGCTGCTCTCCATGGTGGTGGGCCTTGGCGCGATGATCGCGGGCGCCGGTGAAGCGGGCATGGCCATCATGGGCGTGGGCCAGGCCTATGCCATGGGCCAGATGGCGGCCTTTACCCGGGTGCAGGAATCCACCGCCGACCAGATAGCCGCCAAGCTTCTTCTGGCCACCCATCAGTCGCCGATGGGCATGTATCGCACCTTCCAGCGCTTTGCCCAGGAAGAGGCGATGAGCGCCTACAAGATCGACAAGTTCGCCGTCGATCATCCGTCCGGCCAGGATCGCGTGTTCGACCTGAATGACGTGGTGGAATCCTCGCCCTATCGCGAGGTGCAGGACAGCCCCGAAATGCTGCACACATTCCAGATGGTGCAGGCCAAGCTGGCGGGCTTCGTGCTGCCGGTGAAGGAGGCGCTGGCCCGCTATCCGGAGTCCAACCAGTCAGAGCCGGCGCGCTATGCCCATGCCATGATCTATATGCGCCAGCCCAATTTCACCAAGGCGCTGGCGGCGGTGAACAGCCTGATCGCGGAAGAGCCCAACAATCCCTATTTCTACGAGGCCCGCGGCCAGATCTATATGAGCCTGGCCAAGCCGGCCCAGGCCATTCCCGATTACCAGAAATCGGTTCAGTTGCGCCCGCGCGCGCCGCAGTTGCGCCTTGCCCTGGCCACGGCCCAGTTGGCGGTGGAAGGCGCCGGTCTTGCCGAGCCGGCGCTGCAAAATTTGAAAGCGGCCCTACTGGTGGAGAATGACGATCCCTTCACCTGGTACCAGACGGCCCAGGCCTACAGCACCCTGAAGAACGAGGCGATGGCCAATCTTGCCACCGCCGAGCTCTGGTACAATGTCGGCGACATGCGCAGGGCGATCGTCTTCGCCACCCGCGCGCGCGGAAAGCTGCCCCAGGGCGGAACCGACTGGCAGCGGGCCAACGATATTCTGGGCGCCGCGGCGTCGCAGGCGCAGCAGCAGCGAGGATAGAATGCGACCCTGGATGATCGCCCTGGCCGGCGGCGCCATCGGCCTGGGAGCGGCCTTGAGCGTCAGCGCCCTGGGCCTGATGCCGATCAATGAGCGGCAGATGCAGAATTACCTGCTCTCCCATCCCGAGCTGGTGCCCGCGATGATGCAGCGGGCCCAGGCCCTGGATGAAGAGCGCACGGCGGCCAAGCAGGCCGAGGCTCTGAAGAAGATCGGCCACGCGGCCTTCTTCGACCCCAATATCGCCTTTGTCACCGGGCCGGCCGACGCCAAGAAGACCCTGGTGGAATTCTATGACTATGACTGTCCCTATTGCCGCGCATCCCTGCCGACGGTGAAGAAATTCTATGAGGCGAACAAGGACAAGGTCCGCTTCTCGTTCATTGAATTTCCCATCAAGAGCCTGCATGGCGAGAGCGCGGTGCAGGCGGCGCGTGCCTCGCTGGCGGGGCGCCGCCAGCCCGAGCATTACATGGACTTCCACTTCGCCCTGCTGGGCCAGGAAGGCGAGATCACCGACGAGGTCATCTTCGCCGAGGCAACGAAGGCCGGGATGGATCTGGCCAAACTGAAGGCCGACATGGCCGATCCATCCATCGAAAAATCGCTCGCCGCCAGCATCGCGCTGGCGCACAAGGTGGGCGTGGATGGCACCCCGACTTTCATCATCAACGGCCGCTTCCGCCCCGGCGCGGTGGATGACGAGAGCCTGGCCGAAGAGATGAAGAGCTAGGACCTTCCCGGCCCTTCCCTATCGCTCCGGCATGCGCATCACCGGCAGCATGATGCCCCAATGGATGGCGGCAAGGCGGATGACAGCAATGGTCGTCATGCCCATGATGCTGGCCAGGTCCGACGACAGGCCCAGGCTTTCCAGTCCGAAATAGAGCGCCACGCCCGCAATCACGGCTGTCACATACAATTCGGACTGGCGGAAGATCAGCGGGACTTCGGCGACCAGCACATCCCGGATAAGGCCGCCGGCGCAGCCGGTCAGCGCGCCCATGATGGTGGCGGCGAAGGGCTTCAGCCCGCCGGTTTCGGCGATCTGCGCGCCCGCGAGGCTGAAAAAGGCCAATCCCAGAGCATCGGCATAGGCCAGGGCCCTGTCCGGCGGCGGGAATTTGCGAACCCACAGCCAGGTCGCAAGCGCCGCCAGCGCGGACATGCCGATGAACCAGGGATTAGAAATCCAGAAAATGGGATGGCGATCCATCAGCAGGTCGCGAAGGGTGCCGCCGCCCGTCGCCGTCACCGTCGCCAGCACCAGCACCCCCACCGGATCGAGCGCGCGCCGCACCGCCGCCAGCGCGCCCGATGCCGCGAAGACGGCCACGCCGATCAGGGTGAAGAGTTGGACCAGTGACACGCGCGCGTCAGATCAAGCCGGTCAAGGGACTGGACGGGTCCGCATAAGGTTTTTTCGCCATCCGCCCGGCCAGCCATGCCAGACGGCCCGATTCCACCGCCAGCTTCATGGCCGCCGCCATCTTTACGGGGTCCCTGGCATGGGCGATGCCGGTATTGGAGATCACCGCATCGCAGCCCAGCTCCATCGCCACCGCCGCGTCCGAGGCGGTGCCGATGCCGGCATCCACGATCACAGGCACCTTGGCGTCTTCGATGATCATGCGGATATTGACGGTAGAGGTGATGCCCATGCCCGACCCGATCGGCGAGGCCAACGGCATGATCGCCACCGCGCCCATATCCTCCAGCCGCTTGGCCATCAAGGGATCGTCGCTGCAATAGACCATCACCTGAAAGCCATCCTTGGACAGCATCTCGGTGGCGCGCAAAGTCTCCAGCATGTCGGGATAGAGCAACTTCTTCTCGCCCAGCACTTCCAGCTTGACCAGCGACCAGCCCCCGGCCTCGCGCGCCAGGCGCAGGGTGCGCACCGCCTCTTCGCCGGTGTAGCAGCCGGCCGTGTTGGGCAGATAGGTCACCTTCCTGGGATCGATGAAATCCACCAGCCTGGGCTGGCCGGGATCGGTCAGGTTCACCCGCCGCACCGCCACGGTGACGATCTCGGCGCCTGACGCTTCCAGCGCCGCGGCATTGTCGGCGTAAGACTTGTATTTGCCGGTGCCGATGATCAGGCGGGACTTGTATGTCTTGCCCGCCAGCACGAAGGGCTTGTCCAGCCGGGGGACCTCGACCGGGGCGTTGCCGCCGCCGATGAAATGCACGATCTCCAGCCGGTCCCCGTCACCCACGGCCACCTGGTCATAGGTCCCCCGCGGCACGATCTCCAGATTGCGCTCCACGGCGATCTTGGCGGGGTCCAGCCCGAGCTGTTCGAGCAGGCCGCGCACGCTGAGGGCGCCCTCCAGCCGCCTAGTTTCGCCGTTCAGGATGATTTCCATGGGGTCAGACCTTCACGCTTTAAGCATTTCCGTATCGGGAGCGATGCGATTATAAGGCTTGAATCAGCCAACGTCCTGGAAAGTCTATGGCAAAAAATACCAAACAATCCAAGGCCTTACCAATCTACGTCCTCAACGGTCCCAACCTCAATCTGCTGGGGCAGCGCGAGCCGGAGGTCTATGGCTATACCACCCTGGCCCAGATCGCGCAGATGTGCGCGAGCCAGGCCAAGGGCCATGGCCTGTCCGTCGTCTTCCACCAGTCCAATCACGAAGGCGAGATCGTTGACCAGATTCAGGAAGCCCGCACCAACGGCGCGGCGGTGATCATCAATCCCGCCGGCTATGGCCATACCTCGGTGGCGATCCTGGATGCGCTGCTGTCCTGCGCCATTCCGGTCATCGAGGTGCATCTGTCCAACATCCATCGCCGCGATCCGTTCCGCGCCCATTCCTATGTCTCCAAGGCCGCGACGGGCATCGTCATGGGCCTTGGCGCGCAGGGCTATCTGCGCGCGGTCGATGCCGTGGCCGAAATCCTCTCCGCAAAGGGCAAGAAAAAATGAGTTCCAAAGGCAAGGGTAGTGATGCCAAGGACGCCGGTGCCAAGCCCGGCATCGATGCGAAGTCCGTGCGGGAACTGGCCGAGCTTTTGAAGGAAACCGGCCTTACCGAAATCGAGATCGAGCATAACGGCGCGCGCATCCGCGTCTCCCGCAGCGGCGGCGTCGCCGCCCCGGTGGCCGTGGCGCCCGCGCCTGCCGCCGCGCCTGCGCCCGCGCCCGCGGCCCCGCCGCCTTCGTCGGGCCCGGCGCCCGGCTCGGTGCCCTCGCCCATGGTCGGCACGGTGTATCTGGCGCCCGAACCCGGCAAGCCGGCCTTCATCAGCGTCGGCAAGACCGTGAAGGAAGGCGACACGCTCTTCATCGTGGAAGCGATGAAGACCATGAACGCCATCGCCGCGCCCAGGGGCGGCACGGTGAAGGAAATCTGCGTCACCGACGGCACGCCGGTGGAATTCGGCCAGACCCTCTGCGTCATCGCCTGATGTTCGAGAAAGTTCTCATCGCCAACCGGGGCGAGATCGCCCTTCGCGTCATCCGCGCCTGCAAGGAGATGGGCATCTCCACCGTGGCCATTCATTCCACGGCGGACAGCGAGGCCATGCATGTCAAGCTGGCCGATGAAAGCGTCTGTGTCGGTCCGCCTGCCGCAAGCCAGTCCTATCTCAATATCCCGGCCATCATTGCCGCCTGCGAGATCACCGGCGCCGAAGCCATCCATCCCGGTTACGGCTTCCTGTCCGAGAACGCCAAATTCGCCGACATCATCAAGGAACACGGCCTGACCTTCATCGGCCCGGCGCCCGAGCATATCCGCATGATGGGTGACAAGATCACCGCCAAGCAGACCGTCAAGGAGCTGGGCATCCCCACCGTGCCGGGTTCCGACGGCGAGGTCAGCGATGCCGATGCCGCCCGGCTGGCGGAACAGATCGGCTATCCCGTCCTGATCAAGGCCACCGCCGGCGGCGGCGGCCGCGGCATGAAGGTCGCCAAACATGCCGGCGAACTGTCCTTCGCCCTCTCCACCGCGCGGGCCGAAGCCAAGGCCGCCTTCGGCAATGACACGGTTTACATGGAGAAATATCTCCAGCGGCCGCGCCATATCGAAATCCAGATCCTGGCCGACAGTCATGGCCATGTCGTGCATCTGGGCGAACGCGACTGTTCCCTGCAGCGCCGTCACCAGAAAGTCTGGGAAGAGGCCGGCAGCCCCGCCCTGAACGCCCAGGAACGCGACGAGATCGGCGGCATCGTCACCCGCGCCCTGGAAAAGCTGGGCTATCTGGGCGCCGGCACCATCGAGTTCCTTTATGAGGACGGCCGCTTCTATTTCATCGAGATGAACACCCGGCTGCAGGTCGAGCATCCCGTCAGCGAAGCCATTACCGGCATCGATATCGTGCGCGAGCAGATTCGCATCGCCTCCGGCGCGCCGCTGGCCTTTACCCAGAAGGATGTGGTGTTCGAGGGCCATGCCATCGAATGCCGCATCAATGCGGAAAATCCCTTCACCTTCCGCCCCTCGCCCGGCACCATCACCCAGTTCCACACGCCTGGCGGCCTGGGCGTGCGCTTCGACAGCGCCATCTATTCCGGCTATCGCATCCCGCCCTTCTACGACAGCCTGGCGGGCAAGCTGGTGGTGCATGCCAAGAACCGCAACGAGTGCCTGCTCCGCCTGCGCCGCGCCCTGGACGAGCTGGTCGTGGACGGGATCGAGACCACGATCCCGCTGTTCCAGAAGCTGGTGCGCGAGCCGGACATCATCAACGGCGATTATTCGATCCACTGGCTGGAGAAATATCTCACCAGCCTGGGTCATTGACGGCCGTTGAGCGGCCTTCTGCCCTTCCAGCCCTGGAATGCCATCGAGCGCCGCATCGCGGATGCCCGTGGCGCCAATGATTCCGACGCCGACGCGCTGATCCGCGCCATCGCGGATGCGGATCTCTTCATTTCCAGCGCGGGCGATGTCGCGCCGGATGGCAGCGGCTATCGTCCCATTCTGCTGGAACAGGACGACCTGTCCCTGGTGGCTGTCTTCACGGCGGCCGCCCGCATGGAAAAGGGCATGGCGCCCGTTTTGATGCGCATGAGGGGCCGGCTGTTCTTCCTGCGCCTGCCCGCCGGCCATGGCGTGATTGTCAATCCCGGCTTTGAAGCCCAGATC
>CAYFKU010000058.1:12285-15550 GCA_964343955.1 uncultured Rhizobium sp.
TCCTGCCGCCCGAGGGTATGGCGGCCCTGAAGCAGGACCTGGCCATAGCCGGAGGGAATGAAGCCCGCTAGGCTTTGCCCATGCACGGGACACCTCACCTGACGCCGGAAATCCTGCTCCGCGCCTATGCGGAGGGGCTGTTTCCGATGGCGGAGCGGCGCGGCGATCCGACGCTCTACTGGATTTCGCCGGAGATGCGCGGCGTCATTCCGCTGGAAAACTTTCATGTTCCCCGCCGCCTGGCGCGCACGGTGCGCAATGGCCCTTTCACAATCACCAGCGACAAGGCCTTCCGCGCCGTCATGGAGGCGTGCGCGGCGCCGGGCCCCGGCCGAGAGGAAAGCTGGATCAACGATGAAATCCTGCGCCTCTACACCGCGCTGAACGCCAGCGGCCATGCCCATTCGCTGGAATGCTGGAGGGACGGAAAGCTGGTCGGCGGCCTTTATGGCGTGAAGCTGGGCGCCGCCTTTTTCGGCGAGAGCATGTTTTTGCGTGAGCGCGACGCCAGCAAGGTGGCGCTGGTTCACCTGGTCGAGGGCTTGCGGGCCGGCGGATTTGTGCTGCTGGACACCCAGTTCATCACCGGGCATCTGGCGCGCTTCGGCGCCATCGAGATCCCGCGGGCACAGTATCTGCGCCGGTTGCACGATGCATTGAATCGCGAAGCGGTCTGGCCGTTCTGCTAGATCCGCGCGCCCTCAGGACAAGTGCCGCCGCCCCTACTGCCCCGCCCCTTCGGGCAGCGCATCAACTTCCTGCTTGTCCGACGAGTCCGGCGCCTTGACCTTGGTTGGTCCCGTGGAATCGTTCGACGCCACCGCCTGGGCCGGCGCGTTGTTGCAGGATATCACCCACACATCATAGAGCGGATGTTCGACGCCATTGAGGCCGGAGCTGGAGCCGTACATCCAGCCCGAAAAGACCCGGTGCGCCGGCTGGTCGGGGCGCTTGTCCTCGATCTGCACAAAGGCCGTGGTTTCGGGAGTCTCGGTCTGCGGCGTGGAATAGCAGAAGCGCGCCGTGATGGTCAGGGTGGCAAAGCGCACCGGCTTGCCGATGGGCGCGGTGATATTGGTGGGCCGGCCGGTGATCTTGTCGAGGCCGCGCAACTGAAGCTCGGTGCCGCCTTTGGGCGGAAGCGGCGCGGGCGGCGCCGGATCGGCGCCGGGGGACGCTGTTGCCGGTGCAGGCGCCGGTTTGGCCGCCGTGGTTTTGGGCGTCACGCCTTGCGCGAAGGCCGTGGCCGCAATGCCGACCGGCAGCAGCGCGATAAACAGGCGCCTCACGGTCCGTCACCCGGATCTGGGGCCTTGATAGGGCCTTTCAGCTCGGCGGGCGGCTGGCTGGCCGGCTGGGCCTCGGCAGGCTTGGCCGCCTGCGACGCGGCCGCTCCCGAGGTGAAGCGGTTGACCAGCCCCATGACATCGATCGAGCCCTGCGCATTCTCGAAGAAGGCGCCAGGCGCCATCATCTTGTCGTCGCCGCCGGGCGTGATGGAAAGATACTGCCCGCCCAGAAATCCCGCCTGGGTCACCAGCACCGAAGAGTCCACCGGCAGCTTGATGTCATCGCGGATGCTCATATGCACGGTGACCAGATAGCTTTTGGCGTCCAGCGTCAGGTCGGTGACTGTGCCGACCTTGATGCCGGCCAGGCGCACATCTGTGCCGACCGCCAGGCCATCGGCCTTGGGCAGGCGGGCATTGATCTCATAGCCGGAGAGGCTGCCCGAACCGGTGCGCATATAGGCGAAAACCAGAAAGCCGATGGCAACGGCTATCACCACCGCGCCGATCAGGGTTTCGGCGACATTGTTCTGCTGCACGGCGCGCGCGGACATCGATGAGCCTTAGTCGGGCTTCCAGGCCTGATAGTCGCCCGTGGCGGGCGGACGGGCCCCGCCCCTGGCCAGGCTGCCGCTGGGGCGATAGGCGCCCTCGGTGCCGGTCAGGTTGGGCTGGTGCGGCTTTTCAAAGCCGCGGGTCTTGAGCGGCGCCCTGGTGGGCGGCTCGGCATAGGTGTGATGCAGCCAGCCATGCCATTCCGGCGGCACGCGGCTTGCCTCGACAGTGCCGTTGTAAAGCACCCAGCGGCGGGATCCGTCCTTGTTCTGGAAATAGCGGTTTCCGAAGCTGTCCGTGCCCACCGGCTCGCCATGCAGCCTCGTCATCAGCCAGGTCCCCAGGGTCGCCGAGTTCCACCAGGAAAAGATCATCTTGAAGAATGGCATGGGCTTATGGGGCTTTGGGAGTCGGCGGGGACTATAGGGGGCAGGCGCCGCTTTCGCCAATGCCGCAAAAAGACCGCCACAAGGCTGGGAGCGGCGGGCCCGCACTTATCCCCAAAACGCTCAAAGCCGCCCCCGATGCCGTGGTGAAAGATCCGCAAAAAATATTTCGGCGGCTAATTGATCCCCCCGCTTGACTCGCGGCTTTTCGGCCGGTTTTGGCCTACCAGATGTGGTGGCCGGGCGCCAAGTTAACCACTAGGGCCTTGCGCCCACAGGCCGCCCGCGTCCATACTTTGGGCCAGTCGCCGCTCGCGACTACCACATCTGGCGGAATGAACGGTCCGGCCGCGGAGGCACTGCTCCCGCGGGACGGGAAACTGTCCCCCGATGGGTGGCCGGGCAACGCGGCTGAGGCCATTCAGGATCGGGGTTTTGCCATGCGTATTCGCCGCCACTTCACGGTTGAAGGTCATTCGCCCTATGAGGGCATCGCCTTTCGCACCACCTCCAGCGAGATCCGCAATCCCGACGGCTCGATCGTCTTCGCCCAGGGGGACATCGAGGTTCCGGAAAGCTGGAGCCAGGTGGCGAGCGACGTGCTGGCCCAGAAATATTTCCGCAAGGCGGGCGTCCCCAAGAGCCTGAAGCCGGTGCCGGAAGAAGGCGTGCCGGAATTCTTATGGCGCAAGCAGGGCAAGGATGCGCGCGAAACCACCGGCGAACATTCCGCCAAGCAGGTGTTCGACCGCATGGCGGGCACCTGGGCCTATTGGGGCTGGAAGGGCGGTTATTTCGACGACGAAAGCGATGCGCGCGCCTTCTATGACGAACTCTGCCACATGATGGCGTCGCAGAAATGCGCGCCCAATTCACCGCAATGGTTCAACACCGGCCTGCACTGGGCCTATGGCATCGATGGCCCCGGCCAGGGGCATTACTATGTCGATCACAAGACCGGGCGACTGACCAAATCCGCCTCGGCCTATGAACATCCCCAGCCCCATGCCTGCTTCATCCAGAGCGTCAAGGACG
>CAYFKU010000059.1:0-4179 GCA_964343955.1 uncultured Rhizobium sp.
TCCTCCTTGGCCAAAACCATACTTCAGGGAGGACCACTTCAAAGGGGGCAGATCAGGGCGCCGGAAGCCGATTGGCGGGAAACTCGACAGGTCCATGTCCAGTCATCTTTCCGGTGCCCCGTGATCGCGCGGCCTGATTTTCGTTCAGGAGGCGGCGGGCCGCATGCGGTCGGCGCGATGGAAGAAATGGCTGGCGAAAAGATGCAGGTCATGGTCGCCGGTTTTGGCGAATGTCTCCACGCCGGCGATTTTCCGGTCCAGTTGGGGTTGCTTGGCGGCGATGTAGGATTTCAGGGCATATTTGGCCTCGGCCGGGCCGGCGATCAGGATCTCCGTGCAATCGTGAACGGCCGCGGTCACCACCTTGAGAAATTCCGCAGATAGCGCGTCATGGCCGGAACCTGTCGCGCCGGAATGGTGATGCACATGGCCGTGACCGCTGTCCGGACCGTGGATGATCGCCATCTCCGTCAGCTCATGTTCGGTGACGCCATAGATGCGCGCCTGCCGGTGATCGATCCAGATCAGGCAATGATAGGGAGACTTGTGCGCCATGATGTTCCTCCGGTATTTTGGGATTTTTATCGCGGGCCTGTGCGGGCCGCCTTGCGCCGGATCAACCGGGTGAGCCGGCCAGGGGCTTCACATCCACGATCCGGAAGGGCCGCTGAATGCCATCCTCTTCGGTGACACTGATATAAAGGCCCTTTTCGATCAGGTGCCGGTCGGCCCGGAAAAGGATTTCATTGTCGTCGTTGCGGCCCGGCAGGTAATCGAAAAGCCAGCCGCGCCCGCAATGCCGAAGGTTGCCCCGGCGCTCCGGTTCACCCGGGCGCTGGCGGCGCACGGCGCAACGATGCTTTTCCTCATGCCATTCGGCGGGGTCCAGATGGCCCCGGTTGTCGAGCGGCGCGACCATCTCATAGGCGTGACGCGGATCGCCTTCGGGGGCGTCGTCCATGCGGCCCAGTTCCAGCCTGATGCTCATGAGCGACATGTCAATCTCCCTGCAAGAGTCGATGCGGAAGATTTGCGCGATGCGGGGGTGGACCGCATTGCGGGAAATCAAAGGCGTGTAAAACGGAACGCATATTTTCCGGTTTTCGTCCTGCCGGAATGCTCCGAGCCGGTTTCGGGACCCTAGGCCTGCGCGAAGCGTTCCGGATTGAGAAGCCGGCCTTCCTCCGAAGATCGCGCGATGGCCAGCGTGGCAGCCAGGGTGCGGGCGCCATCCAGTACCGGAACCAGCGATGTCTCGTTCAGCCGGATCACGCGCTGGAAATGCGCGAGCTGGGCCCGATAGGGATCATGATAGCGCATCGTAAGGTCGCTGCCGCTGATAGGCCGGTCCCAGGCTTCTTCTCCGGGCACCGGCGCCTGCCACAGCCGCAGCACTGGCAGTTCCAGACTGCCGCGCGTGCCGGTCAGGCGATAGGCGCTCTGGCCGCTATGGGGAAAGCGTGGATTCTCCCGGCTGCCCTGTTCGATCGTCCAGGGCGAAAAGCCCGCATCGGTGCAGGTGAAGCTGCCCAGGCAACCATTGTCGAAGCGCAGCAGCGCCGCGGCGCTGTCTTCCACCGCAAAGCCGCGCCGGGCTGCGCTGGTCAACCCGCTGACCGAGACAATTTCCCCGCAGAGATGGCGCAGCATGTCGATCTCATGGATCGCATTGATCAGGATGGGGCCGCCGCCGGGCTGGACGCGCCAGGCGGTGTTGAAATAGTCGTCGGGCTTCCTGGTCGCCCAGATCACCGAGGCGGTCACCAGTTGCCCGATGCGGCCGCTTTCGATCAGCGCCTTGGCATCCTGTATCGCGGCCAGGTGGCGGCGATGATGCCCGACCAATGTCCTGACGCCGCTGTCGGCGACCAGGCGCACCAGTTGCGCGGCTTCCCCCAGCGTGGCGGTGACGGGCTTTTCCATCAGAAAATGAATCCCGCGCCGGCAGCAGGCTTCGCCATGGCGAAGATGCAGGCCGTTCGGGGTTGCGATCACCACCGCTTCGGGCTTCACCCTGTCCAGCATTTCAACTTCGTCGGTGAACCAGGGCGCGCCTTTCAGGTCATATTGGCCGGGATCGACGACGGGATCGGATACAGCGGCCAGCTCCGCCGCTTCGGGCATGGCCAGGATGGTGTCGATATGGCGCCGGCCAATCAGCCCCGCTCCAAGAACCGCAATGCGCAATGGTTTCATGATGTGGCTTCCGCTGTGCAAATCAGGTTTCGGGCGGCAACCAGCAGGCGGCGCGCATGCGCGAGCGGCTCCATGCCGGCGGACAAGGGCACTTCCAGGCTCACGGGGCTGTCCGGCGGCATGGTTGCCAGCAATGCCGCCAGGGGGAATTCACCGTCTCCGGGGGCCGCTCGCCTGGTGCGCGCTTCCGCAATCAGGGCGTCGCGCCCAACCGGGCTTTGGCGTGGTCCATCGCACAACTGGCAATAGTCGATGGTACCGGGCGAGGCCGCGCGCAGGTCCGCCACCGTATCGCCGGCGCGCATCCAGTGCAGGGCATCCACCAGCACCCGCAGGTTGGATTGCCCCGCGTTGCGCGTGACGGCAAGCGCCGAGCGCAGGGACTTGATGCCCGAAAACACCATATATTCCAGATCGAGCATCAGGCCAAACGGCGCGGCCAATTCGGCAAGGTGGGCCAGAAGGCTCGCGGCCAGGGCTTCATCCTCGCTGTCGCAGACAGCTTTCAGGCGCCTTGCGCCCAACAGGGCGGCGGCTTCCATCAGCGGCAGGTGATCCTCGGGCCTTGTCCGTTCATTGATCCGGACGATCTCCACGTCCCAGACCTTCAGGCCCCTGTCGGCGAGCAACGGCAACAGCGCGCGGCAAAGCTGGAGACGCTCGCTTGCCGACCAGACCCGGTCGGTGGCCGTGGCCGGCGACAGGCGCAGGTCCACCAGGTCGAAACCGGCCTCGCCGGCGATCGCGACCATCTCATCGGGCGCCGATGCGATCAGGCTGAGATGCGCCAGGGAAACCGCGCGGCTCATCCGGTGGCTTTTTCGCCGGTTACTTCGTCGATCCAGCGCAGATAGGGTTCATGGCCGGCACTGAAAGGCAGGGCGACGATTTCCGGCACACCATAGCTGTGTACCGCCCTGATCCGGGCAATTGCCTGTTCGAAAAGCGCCGTCCGGGTCTTGATCTGCAGCAGGGTCTCGGCCTCGTTATGGGGCTTGCCCTCCCAGACATAGAAGCTTTCGATGGGCAAAAGCTGCACGCAGGCGGCCAGGCGTTCCTCGATCAGCAAGTGCGCGATGCGGGCTGCTTCCTCGCGCGACGGCGCGGTGGTCAGCATCATCCCATAGTCGCCGGGGGCGCTCATTTGGCCGGTTCAAGACGAGGCTTGGCGGCGCCGCGGCGCGCGAAGGTGATGATGTGCTGCACCGTCTCTTTCAGGCCGGTGGTGACGATATCGCATTCCGTGGCCTCGATGCCGTCCAGAAAGCGGCTGTTGTCACCGGCAAGGCCCCAGAACAGCGCCATCACGGGCACGCCGGGCATGTGCTTGCGCAGTCGCCGCACCTGATAGCGGGCATTCTTGAAGGTGCCGGGCTCCAGATAGGAGACGCAGGTCAGTTGCA
Organism: uncultured Rhizobium sp.; assembly: GCA_964343955.1. Lineage (GTDB taxonomy): Bacteria > Pseudomonadota > Alphaproteobacteria > Micropepsales > Micropepsaceae > Rhizomicrobium. The sequence continues at coordinate 3,600 of CAYFKU010000059.1, forward strand.
CGCCCTGGCAGTCCAGCTCGCGTATATTGGTGGCGGAGGTCTCGTCCGACGAAACAACCCGCGCGCTAATCTCGTATTTGCCCAGCATGTCCACCAGCAGCAAAGCGGCGGCTTCATCCAGCGGACCGCGTCCGGCCACGAACAGCACGGGCGCATGGGAGGTATGACGCCAGCCGGGCGGAAATTCGACCTGAGACGCCTCTTCGTCCCTGCGTTCCGCCAGGTTGGCGATCAGCCCCCTGATGGCATCGCGGATGCGGGTCTGGCGCTGGGGATCAAGCACGCCGCGATTGACATCGGCCTGGGCCAGCATCAGGGCGCGGGCAGCCACTTCGTCATAATAGGCCGGCAGGGAATTGTGGCGCAGGAAGCCTTCGGCCTCGGCGGCGGCTTCGTCCGGGTCCTCGGCCAGCATGCGTAGATAAAGGCTCTGTTCGAAGGAAAGGGCCGGTGTGTCGCCCAGCATGACGTCCAGGAATTTGAGGCTCTCGACATGGCGCGAGAACACCACGAAGCACATGGTCAGGGGCGTCGAGAGCAGCAGTCCCACCGGTCCCCACAGCCAGGTCCAGAATACCGC
>CAYFKU010000059.1:4189-12351 GCA_964343955.1 uncultured Rhizobium sp.
CACCACCACCACCGCCACGGCCGACAGGCCCATGCTGCGGCCGTAAAGGAAGGGCTCGATCGCCTGGCCGACCACGGCCTCGATGCCGCCATAAAGCGCCATCACCCAGATCATCTTCGCCCAGCCGGGATCGACCGCCAGGGACAGGGTGAAGGGAAACAGGAAAGCCAGCGGCACGCCGACATAGGGCACGAAGCGCAGCAGGGCCGACATCAGCGCCCACAGGCCGGAATTGGGAATGCCGATCAGCCAGAGGCCGGCGCCGATCACAAATCCGAAGCAGATATTGGTGCAGGTCTGCAGGAACAGATAGCGCGCCAGCCGGTTTGCCGCTTCCTCCAGCGCGACGCTGGTGCGCTGCATGTCGCGCGATCCGGCCAGGCGCACGATGCGATCGCGCAGGTCGTCCTTTTGCAAAAGGATGAAGCCGACAAAGACCAGCACCAGCACGATCAGGCCCAGCGGCTCCAGCAGCGGGCCAAGCACCGTCTGCGCCACTGCCCAGGGTGCGACCGAGGTGCGCGTGACGATGACCGGGATCGGCTTGATCTGGTCGGGCGTGGAAACAACGGTGTCTTCCAGCCGGGCGCCGCCTGTGACCTGCTCGGCCAGGCTGTTCAGCGTCCGGTTCAACCGGTTGATCGTGTTGTTCTGCGACGCCGAGCCCACGACCGAATGGATCTTGTGGGTCAGGTTGGTCTGGTAGCGCGGCAGGTCGGCGGCCAGCTTGGCGAGCTGCGAGCCCATGAAGCCGGCCAGCGAGAACAGGATCACGACCCCGAACAGCAGGCTGATCAGCACCGGCGCGATATGGCCCATCTTGAGCTTCTTGAGCAGGGCGACCAGCGGCGAGAGGGCAAAGGAGATCAGCACCGCCAGCGCCAGCGGCATCAGAACGGGGCGACCGAAATAGATGCCGCCCACCACCACCGCGGTAATGACCGCGGTCATGAATTTTGGCGTCAGGCTGTCCGCCCTGGAGGCGGCCGCGCGGGGCGAGGGTATTTCCGTCATGGCGAGTCCGGAACCAGTATAATCCGCAAATTGCCGTTCCGGCTCAGCCTAACTTCCTGAAAAAGCAGCTTGGCGCTCCGGTGTGGCAGGCCGGTCCCATCTGGTCCACCTTCAGCAGCAGGGTATCGCCGTCGCAATCGACATAGGCCTCGACCAGCCGCTGATGGTTTCCGCTGGTTTCGCCCTTGCGCCAGGCCTTCTGGCGTGAGCGGGACCAATAAGTGACCTGGCCGGTGACCAGGGTCTCGCGCAGCGAGTCCTGGTTCATCCAGGCCATCATCAGGATTTCGCCGGTTGCCGCGGACTGGGCGATTGCGGGCACCAGTCCCCTGTCGTCGAATTTCACCGCCGACAGGAAGCCGGCCTGGGTCATAAGATCAGTCACGGGTTAAGCCTTTTTGTCGTTCATTCGGGCCAGCCCCTTTTCCAGGTCGGCAATCAGGTCTTCGGGGTCTTCCAGGCCGGCATGGATCCGCAGGACCGGGCCCTCCGCCTGGAAGGGACGGACGGTCCTGTGGATATGGGCAGGAATGATAAGGCTTTCAAACCCGCCCCAGGAATAACCGATGCCGAAATGCTGCAGGCCGTCGATAAAGGCCGCCAGGGCGGCTTCCGGCACCGGCTTCAGCACCAGTCCGAACAGGCCGCAGGCGCCGGAAAAATCCCGGCGCCAAAGGGCATGGCCGGGATCGCCGGGCAGGGCGGGATGCAGGATGCGGGCGACTTCCGGCCGCTGGTCCAGCCAGCGGGCCAGGGCAAGGCCGGTTTCCTGGTGCCGGCGCAGGCGAACCGCCAGGGTACGCAGGCCCCGCAATCCCAGAAAGCAGTCGTCCCCGCTGGCATAGAGCCCCAGGTCGCCATGCGTCTGGTGCAGCCGGGCGGCATGGCTCTCGTTGGCGGCGACATAGCCCAGCATCACATCGGCATGGCCGCCGACATATTTGGTCGCCGCCTGGATCGACAAATCGACGCCGTGCTTGAGCGGCTGGAAGAAAAGCGGCGTCGCCCAGGTATTGTCGATCAGGACGGAGGCGCCCCCACTTCCATTTTCATGTGCATGAGCGGCGGCGACGATGGCGGGAATATCCTGCATCTCGAAGGTCAGCGAGCCGGGGCTCTCGCAAAAGACCGCCCTGGTATTGGGCTTCAGGTGGGGCGCGATATCGTCGCCGGCGGCGTAATAGCTGGTCTGGATACCGAACCGTTTCAGGGTGCGGTCGCAGAAGCTGCGGGTCGGCTCATAGCAGCTATCGACCATCAGCAAGTGATCGCCGGCGCTGCACACCGACAGGATGGCCAGCCCGATGGCCTGGATGCCCGATGTGACGGAGACGGTGCGCGCCGCGCCTTCGAGGGCTGAAATCGCCTCTTCGAAACTCTGGGTGGAAGGGGTGCCCCGCCGGCCATAGGTGTAAGGCTGCCGGTTGGCCCGGATCGCCGCCAGATCGGGATAGAGAATGGTCGAGGCGCGATAGACCGGCGTGTTGACCACGCCGAAATGCTCTTCGCTCATCCGGCCTTCGGTCACCAGGCGCGTGTCGGGCTTGTCGTTAGCTGTCATAGGGACTGCTCCTGAACCGCGCGCCGGTCGTCCCGATCCTTCATGATCCGCTTCAACGGTGCGTTGAAGGCCCAGATGATCGGCGCGGGCGCGGCGGCGACAGCGGCGATGAAAAGGAAGAATGCGGTATTGCTCATGGTGGAATAGAATTTCCCGAACCAGCCGGCCAGGAAGTTGCCGGGGAAGCTGGTGGCGAGAAACACCGCCATCATCAGGGCCGCAACCTGGGGCGGCGCGGCCTTGGAGTAAAGCGAAAGGCCCACGGGGGAAAAATAAAGCTCGCCCAGCGTGAGGACGGCGAAATAGAGCGCGCACCACAGCCAATGAACCTGTCCGCTGCCGGCCATGGCCTGCGCGCCCGCCAGGATCAGATAGGACAATGACAGGATGACGAAGCCGATGGCCATCTTGATGACGGCGCTGGGTTCGCTGTCACGGGCCTCCTGCTTTTTCCAGAACCAGATCACCAAAGGCGTAAAGGCCAGGATGAAGACGCCGTTCAACGCCTGGATCGCGCCTACCGAAAGCGTGAAGCTGAGCGGGCCAAGGGATACCAGCCGATTGAGCCTGTCCACGCTCCATACCACCACCGTGTTTCCCGACTGTTCGTAGGTGGCCCAGAACAGGCAACCGGGGATGAACAGCAGCCAGAGAATGGTAAAGGCATACCAGTCCGATGACGCAAAGGACGGACGCGCGGCGGCCGCGCTTTCGCGGCGGGGGCGGTCATTGGGCAGAACCCGCAGGGCATAGAGATAGATGGCGGTGCCGATCAGCATGCCGATGCCGGCCGCGCCGAAGCCGTAGCTCCACATCTGGGCATCGCCAAAGGCGCCGCAGATGATCTGTCCGATCAGGGCGCCCAGATTGATGCCGACATAGAAGACGGAATAGGCCCGGTCGATCCGGTGATCGCCGGGCTTGTAAAGGCCGCCGACCTGGGTCGAGATGTTGGGCTTGAAGCCGCCATTGCCCAGGATCAGAAACAGCAGGGCGAAATAGAAGTAATTCTCGAAGGCCATCAGGAAATGGCCGATGGACATCAGGATGCCGCCCGCCACGACCGTATAGCGGCGGCCGAACCAGCGGTCCGCCAGGATTCCGCCGATCAGCGGCGCGCCATAGACCAGCGCGGTATAGGCGCCATAGATGGCCGACTGGAACTGCTGCGTGGTGATGAAGCTGCCATACACGCTTTCCAGCGCATGGCGCATCGTCTCGTCGCCCACCACCGTGCGGTAGCGATCCGGCACCAGCAGATATTGCAGGCAGTAGATCGGCAGCAGGATGCGCATCCCGTAATAGGAGAATCGCTCCCACATTTCGGTTCCGAACAGGAAGGTCAGGCCGCGCGGATGGCCGAACCAGATTCGTTCCGGCGCGCTGTCGATGATGCTCATGTCCGGACCATGCCCAAGCTAAAGCAGTTCAACGAAACGCTCCTGTCGATCGTAAGGCGAAAAGCCCATGCGTTGATACAGCGGCAAGGCGCGGGGATGGTCGAGGGTGCAGGTATTGACGGTCAGCCGCTGGATGGGCTCCAGCCAGGCATTGATGCAGGTGTGATAGAGGAAGAAATAGCCCAGCCCGTGCCCGATGGCTTCGGGCATCAGCCCGAAATAGGAAATATTGGCCTCGCCGCTCTTGCGCAGGTCCAGCTCCGCCATGCCGGCGGGCGAACCGTCCCTGTAAAGCGCGAACAGCCGGTTGCGCGGGTCCTGGATCACCGCTGCCAGCGCCTCCGCATCCAGCCGCTTGCGGTCGACCCAGTAATATTCCCCGCCGATGGTGTCGTAGAGATAGCGATAGAAATGGGTGCTGGGTTTTTCCACCCGCAGCAGCGCGACCTTGCCCCTGGGTTGCGGCGGCGGCAGTACGGAAGGCTTGGCGCGCATGTCCAGGAACGTCACCGTCATGGAAAGGCGGCGCTTGTTCGTCCCCTTGCCGCTCATGCCCCGGTCACCACGGGGGCTTCCGGGCGGGCGCCCCACTCGGTCCATGAGCCGTCATAAAGCGCCACGTCGGTCTTGCCGATCTCGCCCAGCGCCAGCATCAGGATGGCCGCGGTCAGGCCGGAGCCACAGGTGGTCACGACCGGCCTGGCCGGATCGACCTGCGAAAATGCGGCGCGCAGATCGGCGGGCGGCTTCAGGGTGCCGTCCTGGGCGATCAGCTTGCGATAATGGACATTGATGGCGCCGGGCATGTGGCCGCCGCGCACGCCGGCGCGCGGTTCGGGCTCCTGGGCGGTGAACCGGCTGGCGCTGCGCGCATCCACCATCTGGGCGCCGCCATGGGCAACGATATCCATGACCGCATCGAAGCCCTTCACCATCGCCGGCTTCAGCTCGGCCGCGAATGTCGCCTTTCGCGGATGGGCCGGCCCGCTTTCAACCGGCCGGCCTTCGCGCGTCCATTTGGGCAGCCCGCCGTCCAGCACCCTGACCCTGTCATGTCCCATGGCCTTGAAGGTCCACCAGACGCGCGGCGCGGAGAAGATGCCGGAGCCGTCATAAACCACGACCGTGTCGCCATCGCCGATGCCCAGCGCGCCGACGGCTTTGGAAAATTCCTCCGGCGCGGGCAGCATGTGGGGCAGGCCGCCGGAACGATCGGCAATGCCATCGATATCGAAAAACACCGCGCCCGGAATATGCGCCACCTCGAATTCCCGGGCAGGCTGGCGTTTTTCATCCGGCATGTACCAGGAAGCGTCCACCACCCGCACATCCGCCAGATGTTCGGCCAACCATGCGGTGGAGACCAGCTCGCTCATTCAAAGGGTACCGGGATGGCCTCGCGCTTTGCTGTAAGCCAGGGCGGCGTCGGCAGCCCCTTTTCCCGAAGGAAGGCGGGATTGAACAGCTTGGACTGGTAGCGGTTGCCGTAGTCGCAAAGGATGGTGACGATGGTGTGCCCCGGACCCAGGTCCCTGGCCAGCCGGATGGCGCCGGCGACGTTGATCCCCGTCGATCCGCCCATGCAGAGGCCTTCATGCTCCAGCAGGTCATAGATCAGGGGCAGGGCCTCTTCATCGGGGATTTCATACGCATCGTCGATCGGCGCGCCTTCCAGATTGCCGGTGACACGGCTTTGGCCGATGCCTTCGGTGATGGAAGAACCCTGCATCTTCAATTCGCCGGTCTTGATCCAGCTATAGATGGCCGCGCCCATGGGATCGGCTGCTGCGATGCGGATATTCGGGTTGCGCTCCTTGAGCGCGATGGCGACGCCGGCCAGCGTGCCGCCCGTGCCGACGGCGCAGGTGAAGGCATCGACCTTGCCGCCGGTCTGGTTCCAGATCTCCGGTCCGGTGCCTTCGATATGGGCCTGGCGGTTGGCGACATTGTCGAACTGGTTGGCCCAGATGGCGCCGTTCTTTTCCGTTTTGGCCAGTTGTTCGGCCAGCCGCCCGGACAGGCGCACATAATTGTTGGGATCGCGATAGGGCACCGCCGGCACTTCGATCAGCTCGGCGCCCAACAAGCGCAGCGCGTCCTTCTTTTCCTGGCTCTGCGTATCGGGGATGACGATCACCGTCTTGAAGCCCAGCGCATTGGCGACCGTGGCCAGGCCGATGCCCGTATTGCCGGCCGTCCCTTCGACGATGGTGCCGCCCGGGCGCAAGGCGCCGCGCCGTATCGCGTCCTGGATGATGAAAAGGGCGGCGCGGTCCTTCACCGACTGGCCGGGATTCAGAAATTCGGCCTTGCCCAGGATCTCGCAGCCGGTGGCTTCGGACGCATGGCGAAGGCGGATCAGGGGCGTGTTGCCGATGGCGGCAATGACGTCTTTTTTGACAGGATCGCTGGACATCCGGCGAACCTAGACGGGCGGTGTTACGGCTTCAAGGCTTTGAAAGCCTTGAGCGCCCGCTCCCGGCCCTCCGCCAAATCCACGATGGGAAGGGGGTAATTCCTGGGCCGTTCCGGGGCCTCCCATGGCCTGTGGATATATTTGGCGGGCATATCGGCCAGTTCCGGCACGAAGCGCCGCACATAGGTCCCTTGGGCATCGAACTTTTCACCCTGCAGGACCGGGTTGAAGATGCGGAAAAAGGGCGCGGCATCGGCGCCGCAACCCGCCACCCACTGCCAGTTGGCGGCATTGCTGGCCAGGTTCGCATCCACCAGTGTGTCCCAGAACCAGGCCTGGCCGTCCCGCCAGTGGATGCCCAGATGCTTGATCAGGAAGCTGGCCACGATCATGCGCACACGGTTGTGCATCCAGCCTGTCTGCCAGAGCTGGCGCATCCCGGCATCGACAATGGGAACGCCCGTCATGCCCCTTGTCCAGGCGCGGAAATCCGGCCCGCTCCGCCGCCATGCAAATTTGGCGAAGCGCTTGTCCAGCGGCTGGTCGGGCAGGTCGGGATGGTGAAACAGAAGCTGGGCGCAGAATTCCCGCCATCCCAGCTCCTTCAGGAAGGTCTCATGGCCGGCGCTTTGCCCATGCGTGTTGACTGCATGCCAGATCTGACGCGGTGAGATTTCGCCCCAATGCAGATGCGGCGACAGGCGCGCGGTGCCGTCTTCGCCCGGCATGTCGCGCGCGCGCGCATAGTCGCTCACATGGTTCAGAAAGTCGTACAGGGCATCCTGCGCCGACTTTTCCCCCGGCCTCCAATCGAAGCCCCTGGCCCAGTCGGGCTTCCTCGGCAGCAGCTTCCAGTCTTCCAGCCTGTCGCTTTCGGCTTTGGCGAATTTCTTCAGCGCCGGCGCCGGATCGGCAGCCGCCACCTCCATGCTCCGCATGGCTTTCCAGAAGGGCGTGAAGACCTGGAATGGCTTTGCGCTCTTGTTCCTGATTTCCCAGGGCTCGTGCAAAAGCGATCCGTTGAAGCTGTGGCCTGCATCTCCCAGTTCGGCCTTCAGGGCCTTGTCGCGTTCCACGGCAAAGGGTTCGTAGCAGCGGTTCCAGAAGACCCCTTCCGCCTGCACCTCGTGCGCCAGGGCTTTGACGATCTGCGCAGCCTTGTGCGCCCCATGGCCACGACGCAGCACCAGATGACCCTTGAGGGACTTGTCCAGGCTGGCCAGGGAATGATGCAGCCACCAGCGGCTTGCCCCACCCCAGGCCCAGGCGCCCGGCGTTTCATCGTCCAGCACGAACAGGGGAAGGACAGGGCGGCCGGTTGCAGCGGCGGCCCGCAGGGCGGGATTGTCGGAAAGGCGAAGGTCCTGCCGGAACCATAAGATGACGGGATTCATGCCCTTCATACGCAGGATGCCCGGCAAAGGATCACCTGCGCGCCGTGGCCTTTGCGGCAAGCTTGACGCAGTCCCCATGCCGGAAGCAGGTGGTGACATGGTCGTTGACCATGCCGACCGCCTGGGCAAAGGCATAGGAAATCACCGGCCCGCAGAAATTGAAGCCCCGCTGCTTGAGGTCTTTGGACAGCGCCACGCTCATCTCGGTCTGTGCGGGGATATGCTCGCGGCTGTTGAAGCGGTTGGTCCGCGGCTTGCCGTCCACATGCTTCCAGATCACTTCGCTGAAGCCGCCTGCTTCCTTTTCCTCGATGTCCAGCCACAGGCGCGCGCCCCGGATGGCGGCCTCGATCTTGGCGCGGCTCCGGATGCTGCCG
>CAYFKU010000059.1:12361-15047 GCA_964343955.1 uncultured Rhizobium sp.
TTCTTCAGGAGGCGCTCGACATCCCTGGCGCCATAGCGCGCGATCCTGTGGGGATCGAAATTGTGAAAGGCCTGGCGGAAATTCTCGCGCTTGCGCAGGATGGTGATCCAGGACAGGCCGGCCTGAAATCCATCCAGCACCAGCTTTTCGTAAAGGGCGCGCGAGTCGTATTCCGGCACGCCCCATTCGCTGTCGTGATAGGCGACATAGAGCGGGTCCTCGCCGGGCCACCAGCAGCGTGACTTCTCTTTTCCCATGGCCGCTTCTTTCCGATCGAGGCAGAGGTTAACTCAGGCGCCCGCCGCCAGCCACGCCGGCCTTGTCAGCACGACAGCTGTTTCCCCCAGCCTGGTGTCGCCGGTCGTTTCCTCCAGCCGGTCCAGCCGCACCAGCGCGAAGCCCTGGGAACCCTGCGCCGAGATCAGTTCGCCGATCTCTGTGTCTGCGCGCCGAAGGCTTGTGCCGGGCGGGGGCAGGTCAGTTTGGGCCGCGACATGCAGGATGCGCTTGCGCGCTGTGGCGCGATGCTTCATCCGCGAGGTCAGTTCCTGGCCGATGTAACAGCCCTTGGTGAAGGAGACTCCATGCAGCTCTTCCAGCCCGGCATCCAGCGCGAAAATCTTTTCCGTGCCGAAATCGCTGCCTTCGGGGATGCAGAGGCGCAGCCGTTCCTGATGATAGGCGGCCGGACCGGGCAGATTGGCCGGCATCTCGGCATGGGCGCCGATGCTGCGCAGGCCAAGTCCGGGGTGGCGGGGATCGGGGAATGTGATCGCCCGATCGGCATAAGGTGTCGGCCGGATGTCCGGATGTCCGGACAGATTGACATAGACGCCAAGCTGCGGCCGCGCCTCGATCTCTACCCGGGCGCGAAGCCGGTACATTTTCAACTTCCGGAGCAGAAGTTCCGCCGCTGGCGCGGCCACGTCCAGAAGCAGGGCGCCGTCGCCTTCGGTGACAAGGAAATCGAACAGGATCTTGCCCTGCGGGGACAGCAGGGCCGTATACAATCCGGTGCCAGGCGCCAGACCGCCGGCGATATTGTTGGTCACCAAGCCCTGCAGGAAAGACCGGGCATCCGGCCCGGAAATGGCAAGAACGGCGCGGTCATTCAGGAATGCGGCTTCCATGACACCCAATTAAGGTGCGGGGGTGCGGTTGCCAAGGCCGAAGGCCTTTTGGGTTCAAGGCCGAAGGCCTTTGGTTGCCAAGTGCGGGAGGCTGGGCTAACTGCCTTCTGCGTGAAGAAAAGATTGGCCCCATGACGGACAGTTTCGATCTTTTGGTCCGTGGCGGGCTGGTCGCCACCCCCGGCGGCATTGCCCCTGCGGATGTCGGGGTCAATGCGGGGCGCATCGCCGCCATCGGTTCGTTCCCGAATGCGCGCGCGGCCGAGATCTTCGAGGCAAGGGGCCTGCATGTCCTTCCCGGCGTGATGGACACACAGGTCCATTTCCGCGAGCCCGGCAACGAGCATAAGGAAGATCTTGCCACCGGCAGTCTGGCCGCCATCCTGGGCGGGGTCACCGCCGTGTTCGAAATGCCGAACACCAATCCGCCGACCACCAGCCGGGCCGCCATCGAGGACAAGCTGGCGCGCGCCAGGGGCCGGATGTATTGCGACCATGCCTTCTATGCCGGCGCCACGCCCCAGAATATCGGCGCCCTGCCGGAGCTGGAGCGCCTGCCCGGCGTTTGCGGCGTCAAGGCCTTCCTGGGTTCCTCGACCGGCACGCTGCTGCTGCACAGGGAAGAAGACATACTGGCGGCGCTCAAGGCCGGCGTGCGGCGTGTCGCGGTCCATTCCGAAGATGAAGACCGCATGATCGCCCGCAAGCATCTGGCCGAACGCGGCAAGCCCGGAACCCATCCCGTCTGGCGCGATGCCGAGTCCGCCCGCATGTCCACCGAGCGGGTGCTGCGCCTGGCCCGCGCCGCCGGCCGACGCCTGCATGTGCTGCACATCACCACGGGCGACGAGATCCCGCTGCTGGCCGAGGCCAAAGATATATCAACCGCCGAGACGACGCCGCAGCATCTGACCCTGTCGGCGCCCGAATGTTATGAGCGGCTGGGCACCTATGCGCAGATGAATCCGCCCATCCGCGACGAGAGCCATCGCCTGGCCCTGTGGGACGCGGTGCGCCAGGGCGTGATCGACGTGATCGGTTCCGATCACGCGCCGCATACGCGCGAGGAGAAAGACAGGACCTATCCCGAAAGCCCGTCCGGCATGCCGGGAGTGCAGACGTTGGCGACCATCATGCTGGACCATGTCAACAAGGGCAATCTGACCCTGGAACGGTTTATCGACCTGACGGCATCCGGTCCGCAGCGCATTTTCGGCATCGCCGGCAAGGGACGCATCGCGCGCGGCTATGACGCCGATTTCACCATCGTCGATCTGGGCCTGACGCGCACCATCGAGAACAAATGGATCGCCACCCGCTCCGGCTGGACACCCTTTGACGGCATGAAGACTAAGGGCTGGCCGATCGCCACCATATTGCGCGGACGGATCGTGATGCGGGATTTCGCCGCCGTCGGCGCGGCCACGGGCGCGCCGGTGCGCTTCGTGGATACGCTGGAAACGGCATGATCTATTTCTATCTCATCCTGTCGGGGGTGATGATGGGGCTGATCGCGGCGGTGCCAATCGGCCCGGTAAACCTGATCTGCATCCGCC
>CAYFKU010000059.1:15057-15184 GCA_964343955.1 uncultured Rhizobium sp.
GCTTTGTCTCGGGGCTTGGCGCGGCGCTGGGCGACGGCATCTTCGCCGCCATCACCGGCTTTGGCCTGACCTGGATCGCGCAACTGATCGAAGGCTATGCCACCCTCATCGAACTGATCGGCGGGGC
>CAYFKU010000060.1:0-6164 GCA_964343955.1 uncultured Rhizobium sp.
ATCCACGAGAATGTGGCGATGTTCGGTCTGCGTTGGTTCCTGACGCCGCCGCCCCCGCCGCCGGCGAAGACCTACATCGTCTTCTTCGACTTCGATAAGTCGAACCTGACGTCTGAAGCGCAGGCGACCGTGACCGAGGCCGTGAGCGCGGCCAAGACTCTCGGCTCCGTCCGCATCATGGTCACCGGCCATACCGACACCGTCGGTTCGGACCGCTACAACCAGGCGCTGTCGATCCGCCGCGCCACCGCCGTGAAGGACGAAATGGTCCGTCAGGGTCTGGGTGCGGACGCCATCGCCATCGAGGGCAAGAGCTTCCACGACCCGCTGGTCCCGACCGGCCCCGGCGTGCGCGAGCCCAAGAACCGCCGTGCGGTCATCGACCTCGGCGGCTGATAAAGCCTGACAGGAATGTGAAAGGGCCGGTCGCAAGACCGGCCCTTTTCATTTGTGCCCGCTTCCATGTGTTGAAGCCCCATCCGTCGCGGCACGGTTTTGCTGCGCGCCTGGCAAAGCGAAGGCGCGATAGCCGAGGCCGGAAGAGGATCAATAAATAAAATTACTCGGAAGGCGGATCGCCGGGCAGCGCCGGCCTGGGCGTGGGCACGATATCGGGGCCCGCCGCCACGCCCTGCAGCGCCACCGCCACCTTGATTTCGCAGCGGTCCACCGGATCGGCTTCGTTCACCGGCACGCCGGAGACAAAATCCTCCAGCACCGGCTTGTCCGGCGCCAGGGCCGCAGCGAAGACCAGCCTGGCCGCCTTGCAGAAATTGTCGTGCTGGCCCGGTTTGATGCGCCGCTGCTCGGCATGATTGATGGCGCGGGTCTTGTAGGAATCATAGGCCGCCTCGCCGGCGCGCGGCCCGTTCAGGCGCTTGAACATCGCCTTCAACACGCTGTCCGAGCGCCGCAGCTCCTTTTGAAAGGTGATCTGGAAACGGCTCATATTGGACATGGCGTCCTGGCCGCAGGTCAGGGCGGCGTCCGTCAGCTCCTGGACAACGGCCGAGACCTGGATGGCCTCTACCTCGCTGCGGTTGGCGCAGGAGGACGCAGCCTGGGCGCCGCTGGCCCAGGCCAAAGCCAGCACCGTAAGGCCCGCGCCCAATTTCCTGGATGTCATGGCATACCCTTTTCGACTTGCCCTGTCCCGACCATAGCCGGATCGCCCGACCCTCGCCAAGCCGTTGGAAACAGGGAACTTTCCCAACCCTTGCGGCGCCTGGAAACATTTTCCTCAAGTCATGCGTTTTCCTGGCATGCGCTTATTGAGCCTTCCTGGACTGGCTTTCCTGGCGCTGGCAGCGGCCGGCTCTCCCGCCAATGCCTTCCATATCCCCCAGGCCAATGCGCCCTACCCCACGCCGAATCAGCAGGAAAGGCGCTATGCCGCCAGCGAACCGAACCCCTGGGCCATGACCTATGGCGATGAGGCGGCCCGGCGGCTGGGCATGCAGGACGGCCATTGGGAGGCTTTTCGCGCCGAAGCGGGCGACGCGCGCTTCGATCTGAAGGGCGGCATCACCAGCAAGGGCGCGGTCCTGCGGCTGACCTGGTAGGGCGGCAAGGCGGCTGGCCTTTTCCACCTTGCGGCGCTATTTGACGCCCATGGCATATAAAGTTGCGGTAATCGGAGCGACCGGCAATGTCGGCCGGGAAATGCTCAATGTCCTTGTCCAGAGGCAATTTCCCATCAGCGAAGTGGTGGCCCTTGCCTCCACCCGCTCGGTGGGCACCGAAGTGTCGTTCGGCGACGGCGTGCTGAAGGTCAAGGCGCTGGACTATTACGACTTCAAGGGTACCGACATCGTGCTGATGAGCGCGGGCGGCGCCATCGCCAAGGAATGGGCGCCCAGGATCGCGGCCCAGGGCCCCATCGTGATCGACAATTCCAGCGCCTGGCGCATGGACCGGCAGGTGCCCCTGGTGGTGCCCGAGGTCAATGCCGATGCCCTGAACGACATCCCCAAGGGTATTGTCGCCAACCCCAACTGCTCCACCGCCCAGCTCGTGGTTGCCCTGAAGCCGCTGCACGATCTTTTCACCATCAGGCGGGTGGTAGTTTCCACCTATCAATCCGTATCGGGCGCCGGCAAGGAGGCGATGGACGAACTGTTCCGCCAGACCCGCGCCATCTTCGTCGCCGATCCGGTCGAGGTCAGCGAATTCACCAAGCAGATCGCCTTCAACGTCATTCCCCATATCGATGTCTTCCTGGATTCCGGCGTGACCAAGGAAGAATGGAAGATGGTGGTCGAGACCCAGAAGATTCTCGATCCCGATATCCAGGTCACCGCGACCTGCGTGCGCGTGCCCGTCTTTGTCGGTCACAGCGAGTCGGTGAATATCGAATTCGAAAAGCCGGTCACCGCCGAACAGGCCCGCGCCGCGCTGCGCGCCGCGCCGGGTATCCTGGTGGTGGATAAGCGCGAAGACGGCGCCTATGTCACGCCCATCGAATGCGTGGGCGAGGACGCCACCTATGTCAGCCGCGTCCGCAAGGATCCGACCGTCGAACATGGCCTGAACATGTGGATCGTATCCGACAACCTGCGCAAGGGCGCGGCGCTCAACGCCGTGCAGATCGCAGAATCGCTCATCAACCGCAACCTGCTGAGGTCTTCCTGATGCCGAAAACCTATTGGATCGCCCGGGTCGATTTGCATGCCAATGCCGATCCCGAGACCTATAAGAAATATGTCGAAACCGCCAAGCCCGCCTTCGAGCGCCACAAGGCCAGGTTTCTGGCGCGCGGCGGCAAGACCGAAATACTGGAAGGCAAGGCCCGCGCCCGCAACGTGATCATCGAATTCCCTTCGATGGACGAGGCGCTGGCCTGCTACAATTCCCCGGAATATACCGCCGCCCGCGCCATCCGTCAGTCCGTCAGCGACGGCGATTTCCTTCTGGTCGAAGGCGCCGAATAAACTTGGCGTCCATCCGCCCGCGGCGAAGCGTTCTTTACGTGCCGGCGGACAATATCCGCGCGCTGGAAAAGGCGCGCGGGCTGGACGTTGACAGCTTGATCCTGGACCTGGAAGACGCGGTCGCGCCCGAAGAAAAGGCGCGCGCGCGGCAGGCCGCCTGCGCCGCCGCACCCGGCTTTCGGCCGCGCGAAGTGGTGATCCGCATAAACCGCCCGGATGCGGATTATTGTTCCGCTGACCTTGCGGCAGTGGCGGCGGCCAGGCCCGACGCCATTCTGCTGCCGAAGGTCCACAATGGCGCCGATATCGCGCGCGTTCGCGGCGCGGCGGCAGGCATCCCTCTTTGGGCGATGATCGAGAGCCCGGCCGCGGTGATGAATTTGCAAGAGATCGCGTCGGCTGGCGTCGCATGTCTGGTACTGGGGGCCAATGACCTGATCAAGGAGATGGGCGGGCGGCACCGCGCGGATCGAGCCAACCTTGCACCTGTCATGTCGCAGATGGTTCTGGCCGCGCGCGCCCATGGCATCGCGGTGCTGGACGGGGTGCACAACCGGCTGGACGATGAAGCCGGGTTCAGGGCGGCCTGTGAAATGGCGCGCGATTTCGGCTTTGACGGCAAGACACTGATCCATCCGGCGCAAATCGCGCCCTCCCACGCCGCCTTCGTGCCGTCCCAGGATGAAGTCGAGGCGGCGCGGCGGGTGCTGAAGGCTTTCGCCGACAATCCGGACAAGGGCGCCATCCTGCTGGACGGGCAGATGGTGGAAAGACTGCACGCCGAAATCGCCGAGCGCGTCATCGCACGGGCGCCCTGATGCTTCTGGACCCGTACCGCGCTGCCCTTTCCAGCGGCGAACTGAAAACCGATCCCGCCCAGGAGAATGCCGCCCGCGAATTAGGCGCGCTGGCGCAGCGTCTGGCCGCCAGGCGCGGCTTTTCCCTGTTCGGGCGCAAAGCGGCACCGCCAAAGGGTCTTTATATCTGGGGCGATGTCGGCCGCGGCAAGACGCTGCTGATGGACTTCTTCTTTTGCGATGTGGATGTCGCAAAGAAGCGCCGCGCCCATTTCAACAGCTTCATGGTGGATGTGCATGCCCGCATCCATGCCGAACGCCAGCGCGCTGAGGAGCGTCGGCGGGAGCCGGAGCGATCATCAAAAAGTGGCGATCCCATTCCCGTTGTGGCGCGGGATCTGGCCGCCGAGGCCCGGCTTCTCTGTTTCGACGAATTTCAGGTCACGGACGTGGCCGACGCCATGATCCTGGGCCGGCTGTTCGACCGGCTGATCGCGGAGGGCGTCACCATCGTTGCCACCTCCAACACCCCGCCGGACCGGCTTTATGAGGGGGGGCTGAACCGCCAGCTTTTCCTGCCCTTCATCGCAGAGATCAAGGAGCGGCTGGAGGTGGTGGAACTGAATGGTCCCACCGATTATCGCCTGCAGCGCCTGTCGGGGGTGAAAATCTATATGACCCCGCTGGGGCCGCAGGCCGATGCCGCGATGGATGACGCCTGGCGGCGGCTGACCGATACGGCAAAGGGCAAGCCGGCAAGCCTGACCGTGTTCGGCCGCAAGGTGCCGGTGCCGCAGGCGGCGCGCGGCGTGGCGCGCTTCTCTTTCCAGAACCTGTGCGGGCAGCCATTGGCCGCGGCGGACTATCTGGCATTGGCGCAGGAATTTCACACGGTCATGCTGGACGGCATTCCGCTGCTGTCGCCGGACATGCGCAATGAAGCCCGCCGCTTCACCCTGCTGATCGACACATTATATGACGAGGGCGTCAAGCTGATCTGTTCCGCCGCGGCGCCGGCAGACCGGCTCTATCCCGAGGGCGATGGCGCCGACGCCTTCCGCCGCACCGCCAGCCGCCTTGCGGAAATGCAGAGCGAGGATTACTTGCGCAAAGGTCATGGAATACGCGGGCTGAAAAGCTGATGGAAAATGTCCTTTGGGCCTGTGCTTTCGTTCTGGTCTGCATCGCCTTTTACCGCTTCGGCCTGCCGGTTCTGAAGCGTTTCGACCAGGCCAATGTTGCGCGGATCGCCCGCGAGCAGCGCGACCGCGCCGAACCCAATGCCCATATCCGCCACGCCCTGGAAGTGGCGGACGAGCAGGTGGAAGAGGTGCAAGAGGTCAAAGTGGGCAATCTCAGCCATTTCCTGTTCGAGGCCGAGGTCTTCGCCACCCGCGAAGAAGCCGAGGAAATGCGCGCTCGCCGCGTCGGCGTGGTGGCGCGGCGGTTCTATGAAGAACTGCCTGCCGCCCTGATGGGCCGGGGTGAGCCACGCCCCAACCTGTCGGCCCGCGAACGCGCCAGCCATCGCTGGAAGCGCACAATTCATTGACAGTGGGCCACTGATGAATGCACCGATCTTCGTGCTGATGGCCCTGGCCGCCGCCGGCGCCATTGCGCTGGTCATCTTTGCCGGCGCGCTGGTGTTGGCGCCGATTCGCGCCGCGCGGCGCATGGCGGGTGCCTCCGCGATCGGCGGCGCCATCGGCTTTGCCGGCACGGGCGTTGCGATGGCCCCCTTTCATCCCGATGCGCTGGTGTCCGGCCCCGCGGCTTATCAATATTTCGGCCCAGCCCTGCTGGCGGGCATGGCCGGCGGCCTGCTCTGCGCGGTGATGATCTGGCGACTGTCGCGGCGGAAAGCTTAAGCGACCTCGCCTTTCAAGAGCTTGGGCAGTTTTCCAACGTCTCCTCCCGCATGACGCATGAAAAAGCGGCGCGCGGGACCAATGGCATCGACAATGCCCAGCCCCAGATCGCGCAAATGGCGGATGGGCGCAATGTCATTGGAGAACAGCCAGTTTAGGGCGTCGGTCGAAGCGGAGAGGGTGAAGGAATCGAAGCGCCGCCAGCGTTCATAGCGCTTGAGCGTATCCAGCGATCCGATGTCCCGGCCAAGCCGCGCCGCATCCAGCAAGACTTCCGCCAGAGCCGCCGCGTCTTTCAGGCCCAGGTTCAACCCCTGGCCGGCGATGGGATGAATGCCATGGGCGCAGTCACCCGCCAGCGCCAGACGCGGGCGCACGAAATCCCGCGCGATATGGAAGGACAAAGGATAGGACCAGCGCGGCCCGGCCGCCCTGGTCTTGCCCAGATGATTGCCGAAGCGGCGGGACAGTTCTTCGTTGAACCGCACATCATCCAGCGCCAGCAGCGCGGGCGCCTTGGTCCTGGCTTCCGTCCATACGAGCGATGAGCGATTGGCTTTTTGTTGGCC
>CAYFKU010000060.1:6174-15170 GCA_964343955.1 uncultured Rhizobium sp.
TGGCCTGTCGCTTCATTACCTGAGGCCGGAGTCATGGGCAAAATCGCAAACGGCCCTGATGGCAAAAAATGCTCATAGGCCACGCCATTGTGGGGCTTCTCATGCTCCACCGTGGCGACAATGCCGATCTGCGGATAGGACCAGCCGACCACACCGATGCCGGCTTCGGCGCGCAGCGGCGATTCGCGGCCATCGGCCGCGACCGCCAGGGCGCACAGGATCTGTTCGCCATCGGCCAGGGTCACGGTGGCCCCCCCCGCGCCCACCGCGACCGACTTGACCTTGGCCGGCGCCAGCAGCGTCAGGTTTGCGCAATGCTCCGCCACGGCATGCAGCGCCATGCGGGTGTGACGATTCTCGGCGATATGGCCCAGCGCATCCGCCCCGACTTCGGCGGCGTCGAAATGCATGCTGAAAGGCGATGCCGGCCGGCCCGGCTTGCCATCCGTCACCAGGATTTCATGGATTGGCTGGGCATGAGGCGCCAGATGGTCCCACACACCCAACGCCCGCAGCATCCGCACGCTGGCATAAGCCAGAGCCGAGACCCGGCCATCGAACTTTGGATCCAGCACCCGCGCCACCGGCGCGGCATCGGCCACCACCACCTTTAGGCCGCCCTGGGCCAGGGCCAGACCAAGCGGCAGGCCCACCAGCCCCCCGCCCGCGATCACCACATCTGCCTGCTTCAATCTTGCCTCGATTACGATCAAAAAATAGGCAAAATACACCTATTGCACATATTTCAGGCAAATCACTCTGCCTGTTTTTGAGTCACTGACATGGCGTTTTTCGATGAAAATCGCGCCAAACCAATAACTTAGCCGTTCGCCCGAAACTTGGCCCGCTTCTTGATAACTCGATAACGACGGGCCTTTTGCCCGGCGCAGGACATAACACGGAAGGACGGCGGATGAAGCTTATCACGGCGATCATCAAACCCTTCAAGCTCGACGAGGTGCGCGAATCGCTTTCCGCGCTCGGCGTCCAGGGCATGACGGTGACTGAGGTCAAAGGCTATGGGCGGCAAAAGGGGCATACGGAAATCTATCGCGGCGCGGAATATGCCGTGAGCTTCCTGCCCAAGCTCAAAATCGAAGTGGCGGTAAAGAGCGAGATGCTCGACGCGGTGATCGACGCGATTACCTCGAAGGCCAAGACCGGCCAGATCGGCGACGGAAAGATCTTCGTCACGCCGCTTGAGCAGGTCGTGCGTATCCGCACCGGCGAAACGAATGGTGACGCGCTGTAGGCCGCCAAGGCTGACCGCCGTCTTAAAGGGGAATTGAAACATGACACTTGAGAAATTGAAGAAAGCGGCTCTTCCGGCGCTTGCCGGTCTGAGCACGCTCGCCATGAGCGCGGGCGTTGCCGTTGCACAGACGGCCGCGAAAACGCCGGTGCCCGACAAGGGCGACACGACCTGGATGCTGGTCTCCACCGTCCTGGTTCTGCTGATGATCGTGCCGGGCCTGGCGCTGTTCTATGGCGGCCTGGTGCGGACCAAGAACATGCTGTCCATCCTGACCCAGACCCTGGTCATCACCTGCATCGTGATGGTGGTCTGGGCGCTCTGGGGCTATTCCGAAGCCTTTACCGACGGCGCGGGCCTGAATACCTGGGTCGGCGGCTTCACCAAGGCGCTGCTGAAGGGCGTCGATACCAACGCGGTTGTCGAAACCTTCTCGCGCGGCGTGGTCATTCCGGAAATCGTGTTCATGTGCTTCCAGATGACCTTCGCGGCGATTACCACCGCGCTGGTGATCGGCAGCTTTGCCGAGCGCATGAAGTTCGCGGCTATCTGCGCCTTCTCGGTCCTGTGGCCGACGCTGGTCTATTTCCCCATCGCCCACATGGTCTGGTGGTGGCCTGGACCGGAATTCGCCTCGACCCATCCGGCCGATGCGACCGCCGCGGGCGCGGGCTTTATCTGGGCCAAGGGCGCGCTGGACTTTGCCGGCGGCACCGTGGTGCACATCAATGCCGGTATCGCGGCTTTGGTCGGTGCCCTGCTGTGCGGAAAGCGTCTGGGCTATCGCACCGAACATATGGCGCCCCACTCGCTGACGCTGACCATGGTCGGCGCCTCGCTGCTGTGGGTCGGCTGGTTCGGCTTCAACGCCGGCTCCAACCTGGAAGCCAACGGCTATGCCGGTCTGGCGATGGCCAACACCTTCCTGGCCACCGCGGCTGCCGGCATCTCCTGGCCGGCCTTCGAATGGCTGCTGAAGGGCAAGCCCAGCCTGCTGGGCGCCGCCTCCGGCGTCGTGGCCGGTCTGGTTGCGATCACCCCCGCCGCCGGCTTTGCCGGTCCGATGGGCGCGATCGTGCTGGGCCTGGTTGTCAGCCCGATCTGCCTGTTCTTCGTCAGCGTGGTGAAGAACATGCTGGGCTATGACGACAGCCTGGACGTGTTCGGCGTGCACTGCATCGGCGGCATCACCGGCGCCATCGCCACCGGCATCCTAGTCAACCCGGCCCTGGGCGGCGCAGGCATTGTGGATTACACGCAGAACGGCGCGGCGGTTTATCCGGGCCTGGTTCCGCAGGTGATCTCGCAGCTCTGGGGTGTCGGCACCACCATTGTCTGGTCCGCCATCGGCAGCCTGATCGTGTTCGGCCTGATCAAGATCACGATCGGCCTGCGCGTGAAGGAAGAAGTCGAGCGCGAAGGCCTCGACATCGGCGAGCACGGCGAACGCGCCTACAACATGTAATCGGTAGTTTTCCTCCCCGAAGGAACTGGGGCGCCTCGCAAGAGGCGCCCCAATTTTTTTGTTGGCTATTATATTTTGAACCCCCTCCGGCTTCGATTTTCCCTCGCTCGCTGCGCTCACTTGGCCATCGAAGCCACCTCCCCCTTTGGTGCGCTTGGCGCAAAGGGGGAGGTGGGGCAAGGCCTAAGCGGATGGTCGCCGTGCGAAATGCACGGCTAGCGCGAGAAGCCCGGATCAAACAGCAGCGCTGGCGCTTTTCCTGAGAGACCTGGGCCTTTATGGTCCCGCGCCATGTCCGACCTGCCCCGCATCGCCGCGCTTCCCCCCGGCCCGTTTGTCCAGCTCGCCGCGCTGCTGGGCCAGACCAGGCCCGGGCAGGACCCGATCAGCCTGTCCATCGGCGATCCGTCGGGGCAGGTGCCGGCCTTCATCACAGACGTTCTGGCGCGGGAGACCGCCCGCTTCGGCAATTATCCCGCCATCGCCGGAACGGAAGACTGGCGCAAGGCAGCGGCCGAATGGCTCAACCGCCGTTTCGACCTGAACGGCGCCATCGAGGCGGAAAGGCATGTGCTGCCCCTGGCCGGCACACGCGAGGGACTGTTCTCGGTCCTGTTTCCTTTCACGCCGGAAAGCAAGGCGGGCAAGCGGCCGATCGTGGCGATGCCCAATCCCTTCTATCAATGCTATGCCGCAGCCGCCCTGAGCGCGGGCGCCGAGCCGCTCTATGTGCCCGCCCTGAAAGAGAACGGCTTTCTTCCCGATTTCGCTGGCCTTCCGGAAGCGACACTGGCGCGGCTCTCCGCCGTCTATATCTGCTCGCCATCCAATCCCGAAGGCGCGGTCGCCGACCAACGCTATTGGCAAAGCCTGTTCGCGCTGGCGGACGCCCATGATTTCATCGTGCTGGCGGACGAATGTTATGCCGATATCTGGTTCGACAACCCGCCGCCTTGCGCCCTGCCGATCCGCCTGGCGCAGTCCGGCGGGTTCCGCCGGTTGCTGACCTTTCATTCCCTGTCCAAGCGCTCCGGCCTGCCGGGCCTGAGATCCGGCATGGTCGCCGGCGATGAGAAGCTGATCGAGGCCTTCCGGGGCTTTCGCAATGTCGCCGGCCCCACCGTGCCGGCGCCCCTGCTGGCGGCCTCGGCCGCGGCCTGGCGCGATGAGGATCACGTCACGGCGGGCCGCGACCTGTATCGCCGGAAGATGGCGGCGGCCGAAGAGATACTGGGCGACCGCATGACCCGGCCGCAGGGCGGCTTCTTCCTCTGGCTGGATGTGGGCAATGGCGAGGAATTCGCCCGCCGGGCCTGGGCCGAACAGGGGGTGCGGCTGTTGCCCGGCGCCTATCTGGGGCGGGAAATCGAAGCGGCAAAAATCCAGTCAAACCCTGGCTTTTCCTATGTGCGGGTGGCGCTCGTTAATGACTTATCAACCATTATGACCGCACTCGAAAGACTGAGAAGAATTCTCTGACCGCGGGCGGCCCAAGATGGCGAGCAGAATGATTGGCGGGGTCTATCATCCACGGGCCCCTGGCGGGGCCATGCGCGACGCCCTGGCCGATGCCAAGCGGGCCATGAAACGGCTTATGCGGATTCTGGCGATGCGCGGCGCCGGCCTGGTGCTGATCCTGTCGGCCACGGCCGCGCTGGCGGCACTGGCCAGCTATTCCTCCGACGATGCCAGCCTCAACAATGCCACCCAGCGCGAAGTTTCGAACTGGATGGGGCCCCTGGGCGCGGTCGGCGCCGACCTGCTGCTGCAACTGTTCGGGATTGCCGCCCTCGCCTTTCTCGCCCCGCTGTTTGTCTGGGGTTTTCGCGCCTTGCGCGGCCGCACGGTCAGATATGCGATGTGGCGCTTGCTGGCCTGGCCGCTGGGAACTTTCACGGTCGCTGCCGGCCTGGGCCTTTTCCCGCAACCGGCAAGCCTGCCCGCCGGCACCGGCGGGCTGATCGGCATCGCTGCCCACGGCCTGTCGGTCCATGCGGCGCAGGTCTGGCAAACGCCCGCCCTGACCTGGGCCTTGCCGCTGGGCCTGCTGCTGGTGGGCCTGCCCCTGGCCTTCCTGGCGACGGGCCTGCGCTTCCTGCCGATCGTCTATGGCGCGATGCAGATCCCGTCGGCTCTGCGCCGGGTGGGCGGGCTGATCAGAAAGCCCCATTTGCCCTGGAGCCATCATGACGAAGACGATGATGGCGATCACGAATATGAAGACGATGACGAAGGCGCCTATCATCTGGGCGAAGACGAGGACGAACCCGACGCGGACGAACCGGAATCCATCGCCGCCGCCCGCCTGGCCGAACGGCAGAAGCAGAAATCCCTGGTCAAGCGCGACAATCCCAAAGCCGCGACCGCCAGGCGGCCCGACAAGCAGCCGGCGCTGAACCTGTCATCGGGCGAATATCAGCTTCCCGCCCTGGGCCTTCTGACCGAAGCCCCGCCGGTCAAGGACAATCACACCCTGTCCGACGAGGCGCTGGAGGAAAATGCCCGCATGCTGGAAGCGGTGCTGGCCGACTTCGGCGTCAAGGGCCGCATCACCGCTGTGCGTCCGGGCCCGGTGGTCACGCTGTATGAATTCGAGCCGGCGGCGGGCGTGAAATCCTCGCGCGTGATTTCGCTGTCCGACGATGTTGCCCGCTCCATGAGCGCGGTGGCGGCACGCATCGCCACCATCTCGGGCCGCAATGTGATCGGCATCGAGCTGCCCAACCAGTTCCGTGAAACCGTCTATCTGCGCGAGATGTTCGCATCCGCCGATTACGACAAGGCGCGCGAGCCCTTGACCCTGGCCCTGGGCAAGACCATCGGCGGCGAACCGGTGATGGCGGACCTGGCCAAGATGCCCCACCTTCTGGTGGCGGGCACCACCGGATCGGGCAAGTCGGTCGGCCTCAACACCATGATCCTGTCGCTGCTCTATCGCATGTCGCCGCAGCAGTGCCGGTTGATCATGATCGATCCCAAGATGCTGGAATTGTCGGTCTATGACGGCATTCCGCATCTGCTGGCGCCGGTCGTGACCGATCCGCGCAAGGCGGTGGTGGCCCTGAAATGGGCGGTGCGCGAGATGGAAGACCGCTATCGCAAGATGTCCAAGATGGGCGTGCGCGGCGTCGAGGCCTTCAATGAGCGCGTCCGCAAAGCCAAGGACAAGGGCGAGATTCTCAAGCGGACGGTGCAGACCGGCTTCGACAGCGAGACCGGCAAGCCGATCTATGAGGACGAAAATCTGGAATTTGAGGTGATGCCCTATATCGTGGTCGTGGTCGATGAAGTGGCCGACCTGATGATGATTTCGGGCAAGGAAATCGAAGGCGCCGTGCAGCGGCTGGCCCAGATGGCGCGCGCCGCCGGCATTCACCTGATTGCCGCCACCCAGCGCCCGTCGGTGGATGTCATCACCGGCACCATCAAGGCCAACTTCCCCACTCGCATTTCCTTCCAGGTGACCAGCAAGATCGACAGCCGCACCATTCTGGGCGAACAGGGTGCCGAGCAGCTTCTGGGCCAGGGCGACATGCTCTATATGGCCGCCGGCGGCCGCATCAAGCGCATCCACGGCCCCTTCGTTTCGGACCATGAGGTGGAAGATGTCGTCCGCTTCCTCAAGAGCCAGGGCGCGCCGGAATATCTGGACGCCGTCACCGAGGAACCGGACGAGGAAAGCGACGATCCCTATGCCATGTTCGGCCAGGGCAACGGCAATTCCGGCGACGATCTCTATGACAAGGCGCTGGCGGTGGTGGCGCGGGACAAGAAGGCTTCGACCTCCTATATCCAGCGACGCCTGCAGATCGGCTACAATCGGGCCGCCAGCCTGATCGAGCGCATGGAGCAGGAAGGCGTGGTCTCGGCACCCAACCACAAGGGCGTGCGCGAGGTCCTGCTTCCGGATCACGACCAGTAGAGGCTCTGCCGGCTATGACCTGCCTGCATCTGGCAGCCGGTGACCCGGCCGCAGCCAGTCCAGCAGCGCAAAGGGCAGGTAATAGAGCAGCAAAAGACAGACACCGGTCGCCACCAGTTCGGGAATGTACCAGGGCCAGGGCGACATCAGGGTGATAAGATTTTGTCCCAGCGGCTTGGCGCGCAGGAAGCCGTAATTAACCCCCAGCGCCCAATCGACCAGCGCCGCCGTGGCGAGATAGAGAAAACTGGCGCCGATCACCCGCGGCAGCGAATGCCATGTCGGCCGCAGGCGCGCGCCCAGGGTCAGATACAGCAGCGCGGTGACGACACCGCCGTGCTGGATGAAGAAGAAGATGAATTGCGGGTCGGGGAAATCGTAATACAGGGTCGGGGTCAGAAGCCCCTGCAGGGTGCCGCCAAGACCCCAGAAATAGCCAAGCTCATAGGCGAACTGGGCACGGGTCAGCAGCGCCACGATCAGCGCCATCTCGGCCCAGTCGCACAGATTCAGCGGCAGTCCGTTGTCCGGACCCAGTTCATGCCGCCACAGCGCCAGGCCGTACCAGCAGATCCAGCCCAGCACCAGAAAGCCCGCCAGGCCCATGCGGGCCAGCCGGTCGGCATGGCGGCCCAGATGCTCATGCCGCGCCAGCAGCGCCAGGCCAAGCGGCAGGGTCAGGGCCAGCATTATGGCCGTCAGATGCGGCCGCCCGAAGGGCGTAAAGAGAGGGGACACGATGCCTCCAGCGCCGGAAATCTTAAGGGAGGCGCGCCCGCGCGCAAACAAAAAGGTCGGAAGGGGACTTGTTGGCGCTCCGCCATTGGCGTCGTAGGCTCGGAACGAGCCTGGACCGGATCACCATGCGTCAAAGGATGCGCTTGCTGTTACGCGCGGGGTTGGTGGCCGCGGCAACGATGCTGCTGTCCGGCTGCACGCTGTCGGCGGCGCTGCGGCATGACGAGATACGTTCCGTCTGGGGCCGGACATTGCCGCCGCCGCAGGTCTATTTCGCCACGGACCGGGCCCCGCGCGGCGCCGGCTTCGGCGAGACATGGAGCGGAACGACTCGCTGCGGCCGCGCCCGCATCGCCATCGCCAATGCCGTCAGCCCGGCGGCGCCCGACCCTTCGCTGGAGCAGATCGCCTGTGACGGACCGGCGGCGATGACGGACTTTGCCGGTCAGGTCGCCGCCGCGGCTCGCGCCCGCGGCTGCAACAGGGTGTTGCTGATTGCCCAGGGCTTCAATCTGACCTTTCGCACCGCGTTGCTGCATGCCGCGCAGGTGGCGATGGACACGCAATGGCCATGCCCCGTGCTGGCGTTCGACTGGTCCAGCGAAGGCCGCTTCAACCGCTACACGGCGGATATAGAGCGCAGCGGCTATTCGGTGCCGGTCCTGATCGGCCTGCTGCAATCGCTGAAGGATGCGGGCGTAGAAACCAGCCTGCTGGCGCACAGCATCGGGGCGCGCATAGCCCTGGCAGCCGTCGGAGGTGTCTGTTCCGCCCCCGGGCCGGTGGTGGGTGAAATGATCCTGGCGGCCGCCGATGTCAGCGCCGAGCCGGGCAATGACGATTTCGGCCAGATGCTGAAGCGGGACGCGCCCTGCACGCGGCGGATCACCATCTATGCCTCGGCCAACGACCTGGCCCTGATGGCATCACGCAGCGTGCATGGCGGCATACATCGCGCCGGGCAGATGCCGCTGGCCAATATGCAATATCGAAGCTCGCAGATCGATGTGATCGACGCCAGCCTGGCGCCCGGCGATATTTCCGGACATGCCTATTTCGTTTTTTCCTATGAAATGGTCACCGACATGATGTGGGCACTGTCGGGTGCCAGTATGGTGGATCGGACCGCCGCGGGAAGTCTGGTCTGCGCCGACTGGAGCGGCGGCGCCTGCGCCACAGGGAGCGGCCGCTATCTCCTGAAGGTTCCGCCGAATCGTCAACCCGATTTCGGCCAGCGCCTGCTCCGCCAGGTGGCCCCCATCCTTCTGCCTTTGCAGTAGGGCGCCTCATGCCGGTTCAATGGCCGCGCGGCGTTGAACAATCCCGGTGTGCGGCGTTCCGGCGGCAATCGGTACGAAAAGGCGCAGAGAATAATCGTCGTGCATGAGGCAACCGATGGAACCGCAACAGCGCGCTACGTGTTTCGCGCCGGTGACGGCGCGAAATTTTGAGTTCCAGCGCGGTCATTTCCTTTTCATTAACTCTGCCATTCCAGTGTGGCGGGGCTGGACAGGGGGAGGGCAAAAGACTATATCCCCGCATCCTCTGGCATTTTTGCGCCAGACATGACGCGGGGTGGAGCAGCCCGGTAGCTCGTCAGGCTCATAACCTGAAGGTCA